>JABFSM010000239.1 GCA_013140635.1 Gemmatimonadales bacterium | reverse complement strand
CATGAGCTCGGCGGCGCGGCGCCCGCCGCGAGAGCGGCGGCGGCCGGCCGATGCGAGAACCCGAGTGGCCAGGTCATGGGGAATCGGCGGATCGGCCGGCCAGTCGGCAATGGCGTGCCGCGCCAGGCCGACCGCCTCGAACGCGGACCGGCACTCGGCACAGGTTGCGAGGTGGCGCTCGACCACCTCGCGGCGCGGGCCCGGGAGATCGCCTTCCAGGTAGGCCAACGCTTCGTCGGCGACATGAACGTCTCGTTCGTCGGTCATAGAGCCTCCCGCGTAAGACCGGCGGCGCGCAAGGTCTCGCCTAGCCGTTGGAGCGCACGATGCAATCGCGATGCAACCGTTCCCGGCGCGCACCCCTGCACCTCGGCGATCTCGCCGTATGAAAGGCCCGAAGCGAATCGCAGGGTCACCGTGGCGCGCAAGTCCTCGGGGAGGGCGTCAAGCGCCTCCCGAACAAGCCGGTCTCGGTCGCTCCGTTCGATGCGGTCGTGCGGCCCCGGGGCGAGGTCAGGGTGGGTTTCGTGAAGCGGGGCACTGTCTCGAAACATGCGCGTTGCCGCGCGACGCAGGTGGTCGCGGCAGTGGTTCAGTGTCGTGGTGTAGAGCCAGGTCGCGACCGTTCCGGGATCGCGCAGTTCGTGGGCTTTGGCCAAGAGCCGCATGAAGACGTCATGTACGATTTCGACGGCGGTGTCGGCGTCGCCCAGCATCCGCCAGGCGCACGCATGCAGGCGGCCGCCATGGCGGCGGAGCAACTCTTCCACCGCCCGGTTTTCTCCGCGCGACGCCGCGGTGAGCAGCTCCGCGTCGGTGGCCGCCGCGTTCAGGGCGACCTCGCCAAGGCACGGGTCACGGCTTGGCGGTCGAATCCACCGATGGCCGCGCCGTGCCTGGGGGGGTGTTGACCACCAGCACGCATTCGGGCGTGCCGTAATCGATGAACGCCAGGCCGCTCCCGCTCATCCCCGCCGAGCTGCCGACCCCCAGCTGTTTGGCGTTGCAGTTCGGCCAGTAGATCATAACGTGCGGAGAGAATTTTGCCGAGCCGGTCGGCGTCTTGAATGCCCCGTCCACCGAGTACATGTACGAGAAGCCGCCGAATTTGGGTTCCTTGATAGTGCCGTCGCGGAATCCGTCGGCGATCGCCTTGCGCGCGTCGCCATAGGTCCGCCCCGCGAGCCGCATCCGCTCGATGAGCTGGTAGACCGCGTAATGCGATTCGACGCCGCTTCGGTCGTCGCAGCGGGGAATGATGTGCTGGCCCCCCAGGCCCCGCTGGACGATGCACCCGTAGCCGCTGGTGCCGCCGACCGCCTTCTCGAAACCGTTGTCTCCCAGAACCCAGATTTCCGCCGAATCGGATACCGCTTTGGGGGCCGCGGACCTGGCCAGGGCGATTTCGCGCTCCCGGGGGATCCGAACTGCGGGGGGGAGCTTGGTGGTGTCGCTGGCCGGCTGGGCCGCGGCGGGAGAGGGAGCGAGGGCCGCGAGAAAGAGAAGCGTCGAGATGAAGCGCATGGTCCGGTCCGTGGAGGGGGGCATCTCTTAGACGGGACTGCTCCGGTTTTTCTTCCATGCGCCGGGCGTGGCGTTTCAGCTATTGGGCGGCTGCAGCTGCTCCGGCTCCCGCTTCGTCTCGAGGAGCCGCTCGGCGAAGTCGAGGCGCTCCTCCATGTCGGCAAGGCGCTGGGTGGTGTCCTCGATCTCGTGGAGGCGCCGCCGGGCCTCTTCCACCAGGGCGGCCTGATCGGCGAGCTTCTGGCGGAACCGAGGAATCACCACGACGCCGAGCCACGCCGCGCCGGTGATCATGCCCGTCAGCAGCGCCCATACCAGCAGCACGATCGGCTCAGGCATCGTTCCCTCATGTCGGGGAGAGTTACGGAGCGGGGATATGCCACATGTCATACAGAATACGCCAGCGCTGATCCGGTTCCCGGACCCATACGATCAGGTAGCGTTCCGATCTCGTCGCCTCCGGCGCATCGCCCCGCTGACTGGTGCTCGTCCAGGTGCCGGCATCGACGGCCATGTTGCCGTTGATCGTTAGGCGTAACGATGTCATCGCGTGCGCGATCTGCCGATAGCGTGGTCCCCAACTGAAGTACCGCCGGATGGCCGAGCGACCGCGGATTTCCCGGCCGGGCGGCATCAAGACCGCCGAGTCGGCATACACCGCGCCAAGCGCGGAGCTGTCATTCCGCACATAGGCGGCCGAGAAGGCCCGGCTTGCGTTGACGATGGCCAGACTATCGCCCTCCGCGGACGGCCTTTGGGCCGCCCGCGCCGCCGGTGGGCCGTTCACGGCGAGCGCGGCGGCGCCTACGATGGAAAGAAGCATGGACGAGGACTCACTCTTCCCGGAGCACCGCCAGCGGCGCCCGTTTCAGGATTTCGGCACTGTTCCAGAGCCCGACCGCAAGGGTCAGTCCAACCAGCAGCAGGGTCAGGCCCGAGAGCGCCGGCGCCGGCAGCACGAAGGGCGATTCGAACACCCACTTGGCGAGCGCCCATCCCGCAACGCTCGCGAGCACGACCGACGTCAGCGCCGCGAGCACGCCGAGAGCGGCATACTCGGCAATCAGGATGCGGAGCACCTGCGCCCGGGTGGCGCCCAGGGTCTTGAGGAGCACCGCCTCGCGGATCCGCTGCGCCCGGGCCGCCGACACCGCCCCGACCAGCACGATCGCGCCGGTGATCAGGCTGAAGAACGCCAGGAACTGGACGATCACCGCCCCGCGGTCGAGAATCCCCTCGATCGCCTCCTGGATCTGGGAGAGGTCGATCACCGTGACGTTAGGTAGCCGCTCCGCCATCCCGCGCTGCACCCGGCCGCGCGCCTCCACGCTGTCGACCCGAACCAAGGTCACCAGCATTTGCGGGGCCCCTTCGAGCACGCCGCCCTGAAAGACCGCGAAGAAGTTGGTCTCGAACCGGCCCCAGTCGACTTCGCGCAGGTTGGCCACCCGGGTGCGGATCTCGGCGCCCTGCACGTCCCACACGATCTCGTCTCCGAGCTTGACCCCGAGCTCGTCGGCGATCCCGGTCTCGAGCGAGACGAGATAGGGTGCCGCTGCCGCCCGTCCACCCGCTCCCCACCACGCCCCGCCGACGAGTTTCTCGGTGGCGGTGAGGGTGTCGCGATAGGTCGAACGATACTCTCGCCGAAGCGCCCAGCCGGAGGGCCCCGCATCCCGCCGTTGCCTCCCCTCCGCGCTTGGCGGCTGCTCCGCTTCGGCGGTATCGCCGGGGGCCGCCGGCTTGACCGGGATATCGCGAATCGCCTTGATCCGCATCGTCACGATCGGGACGACCGGCGGACGGGTCACTCCGTTTTCGGCAAAGACCCGCACCACGCCCTCGAGTTGCGGGGGCTGGATATCGAAGAACATGAGATTGGGCCGGCTCCCCGATCCGCCGGGACGGAACTGCCGCAGCAAGTTGTGCTGAACCAGGTACAGCGTGGCCAGGAGGAATGCCCCGAACCCGAGCGCCAGCACGACGGTCACCGTCTGATTCGCCGGCCGGTAGAGGTTGGCGAGCCCCTGGCGCCAGAGGTACGGCAGCCGGGAGGGAAACCACCGGCGCACTCCCTTGATGAGCCCTCGGGCGGCCAGCCAGAGAACGAGCAGCGCAATCCCCACCCCCAGGGAAAAGATGATCCCGTCGCGCACATCACCGACTTGGATCACCGCCAGGCCGGTCACACTCGTGGCCAGGAGGAGCGCGCAGAGCGTGCTCAGACGGTCCCGGCCGGACTTCTGCGGTTCGACGTCCCGGCGGAGCGTCATGAGCGGCGAGACGCGGCGTACCGCGAGGAGAGGGAGGGTAGCGAAGATCCCCGCCACCCAGATGCCCAGCCCCATGCCGAGCGCGATCGACCTGGGCGAGGGAAGCACGCGCACATCGACCGGGAGGAGGTCGCGAAAGAGCATCGGCAGGAGCTGCTGGACGCCGACCCCCAATACCGCCCCGAGAGCGCTTCCAATGACGCCCATCGCGAGCGCCTGAATCAGGTAGACGCCGAACACCTGGGCCGATGTGGCGCCAAGACAGCGGAGTACCGCGATGGTGTCGAGCTTGCGCTTGATGAAGACGTGGACGCCGCTCGCCACGCCCAGCCCGCCGAGCAGCAGCGCCACGAGGGCCACGAGTCCGAGGTAGTTGCCGAGCCGGGAGAGCGCGTCGGACAGATCCTCCCGGTCGTCTTCCACCGTGCGGATCCGGGTCCGCTCTCGGCGAAGGGGCTGGCGGTATTTCTCGGCAATCGGCTGCGCCGCCACCCCGGGGGCCAGCTGGAGGAAGGCGGTGTACTCCGCCCGGGAGCCGAATTGCAGGAGGCCGGTTTGGGGAATCGCCCGGGCGGGCAGGAACACCCGCGGCCCGAACGCCGACGCTACACCCACGTCCCCCGGAACGTTCAGGATGCGGCCGAGAATCGGAAAGCGGCCGTTGCCTAACGCCAGCGTGTCGCCCACCCGGGCGTTGAGGGCCACCAGCAGCGCCGGGTCGACCAGCACGCCGTCCTCCGTGTCCAGCGCCCGCCACCGATAGGCGGGGTCGGTGGCGATCTCGCCGTAAAACGGATAGCCCCCCTCGATCGCCCGCACCTGCACCAGCCGGACCCCCTGCGTCCGCGGCACATACGCCATGGCCGCGAAATTGATCTGCCGGGCCTTCCGGCCGGCGGCGCGGCCCAGGGCGGAATCCGGCGCCACCAGGGAATCGATCAGCGCCTCGACCCCCGGCGTGAAGGCGCGGTTGGCATTGATCGAGAGGTCGGCGCCCAGTAGCGCGCGCGCCTGCTCGGCCACCGCGGTGCGCAAGTTCTGGGTGAACGAATTGATGGCGACCAGCGCCGCTACCCCGGCGGTGATCGCCCCGGTGAGCAGCCACAGCCGACGGCGTCCGGCGCGGCCCTCGCGCCAGGCCATCCGGAAGACGAAAGCGGTCGGGGTCACGCGCCGGTATCCTCGACGATCCGGCCGTCGGCGAGCCGGATGGTGCGCCGCGCCCGCGCGGCCAGATCGTGATCGTGGGTGACCAGCACGAGGGTCGTGCCGATCTCCCGGTTGAGCTCTTCCATCAGCGTGATGATGGTGGCGCCGGTCTTGGCGTCGAGATTCCCGGTCGGTTCGTCGGCAAAGAGGATTTGGGGCCGGATGCTGAAGGCGCGGGCCAACGCCACCCGCTGCTGTTCGCCGCCGGAGAGTTGCGCCGGATAGTGGTCGGCCCGGTCGCCCAACCCGACTCGGTCGAGCAGCTCCTGCGCCCGTTCCTCGGCGGGCTCGCCCCGCAGCTCGAGCGGCACCTGCACGTTCTCCCGCGCCGTGAGGGTGGGGATCAGCTGAAACGACTGAAAGACGAACCCCACCTTAGCGGCCCGAAGCTGAGCCCGCTGGTCTTCCGAGAGGGCGCCGAGATCCTGCCCGTCCAGTTCCACCCGTCCCGCCGCAGGGCGGTCGAGGCCGGCGAGGAGGCCGAGGAGCGTCGTCTTGCCGCTGCCGCTCGGGCCCACGATAGCAAGGAAGCCTCCGCTCTCCAGCGTGAACGTGATATCGTTCAGGACGGTCAGTGGCCGCCCGCCGGAGAGGTAGGTCTGGGTGAGCGATTCGGAACGCAGCATGCCTTGCACTCCATACGGGGAACGGACGAGCGGAGAATGATAGCGGAATACGTGCGAACGGCCGGCTTGGTTGCGCTGGTCCTTCTGGCGGCATGTGGAGGGAAGCGGGAAGAGGGAGGAGGGAAGAGAGATTCTTCTTCGGTCGAGGCGCCTGCTCCCATGGCTCCCGATGCGCGCCCAGCCATTGTCTTCCTGGGGACGAGCCTCACCGCGGGTTACGGACTCGACGATCCCACCCTTGCCTATCCCGCGCTCATCCAGGCCAAACTCGATTCGGCGGGTCGCCTATTTCGCGCCGTCAACGCGGGGATCAGCGGCGAGAGCTCCGCGGGCGCCCTCTCCCGGATCGATTGGATTCTCAAGAACGAGCGGGTGGCGGTGCTGGTCGTCGAGACCGGCGCCAACGACGGACTACGGGGGCAAGATCCCGACTCGGTCCGCGCCCGGATTCAGCAGATCATCGATCGCGCCGGGGCGACGAACCCACCCCCGCGCATCGTGATCGCGGGGATGGAGGCGATGCCCAATCTCGGGGAGGACTACGTGCGCCGCTTCCGCGCGATCTATCCGGAACTCGCGCTCGCCAACAAGGCCGCCATCATTCCGTTCCTGTTGGTCGGGGTGGCGGGCGTCGATTCGCTCAACCAGGGCGATGGAATCCACCCGACGGCGCGTGGGCAACGGATCGTGGCGGAGAATGTCTGGCGGGTCGTCGAGCTGGTCACCCGGACGCCCTGGCCTTGAGCTGCTTGGCGTTCCGCCGGTTTCCTAGGCGGTAGGGCGCGTCGCACACCCCTTCCCGCACCAAGCCGCCCGGAGCTTCAGTTGCTCGCGTGTGGCGTTAGGATCGAGCTCGAAACGCACCGGGCTGTTTGTCGAGTCTGTCACAAGCCGGATCCCCAGCTTCGCGAAATACTCCCGTATCGGAAGCGGTTCGGCGCGCTGGACGTAACGCTGAAAGAAATCTCCGATGGCCGGGGACGTTTGGCTCGTGATGACATCGAAGAGCCGGTCCTCCGGGAACGCCCGTTTCTTCCCGTACTTCTTCGCAAGATCGTTGATCAGGTCCTGAAGTCCGCGCCGCCCGCCGGACAACTCCAGCAGACGGATGTCCAACAGGCCGGCCGCGAGCGCGCCGCGCTGATAGATGTTGGCGTATTGCGCCTGCCCCGAATCGGAAAAGCTGGTCAAGGCCAGCTTGACGAGGCTGTAGGTTGAGTCGAACTGGCGGTCGGCGCGCATCTTGTCCAGAATGGTTGCCAGGTGCTGCTCGGGCGTCACGAGGGCGCTGCGGAGCTGCATGGCATGCGCCGCCCACTCGGTGGTCCCTTCATAGAGCCAGAGATGCTGTGACGGCACCGGCGTCACGAAGTTGAAGTGCGCGATGACCTCGCTATGGACGTTGAGCGGGGTGACGACGTGGAAGAACTCATGCGCCGCGATATCGGTGATGCGCTGCCCGAACCCCGGCGTGAACTCCTGCTCCCGCAGTACATATTCGGACGCCTGCGAATGCTCCCACGCGCCCACGCTTCGGTTTTCGAAGTGGTAGAGAAAGGTGTAGCGGTCGACCGGCAGCTTGCCGAGAAAGGTGCCGGCCGACCGGAGCATTGCGGACATCGCGTCCATGAGGTGCTGGGCCGAGATCTTGTCGGTCCTTGAGTAGACGTAGATCTCGACCGGTACCCCCGTTATTTCGAGGCGGGCCGTCGTGAGGCGCCCGAGCAGCAGGGGTGAATCCACCAGGTGATCGAAGTTCAAGGCCCGGTAGGCCCCGTCGCGATCCCGCTCGAGCGGTGTGCCGATCGTCCATCCGGCGGGATAGTCGAGGCGGAGGCGAATGGGCGTCGCCTGCAGGCCGTGGAAATACCCCGTGACGGCGTGGGGATTGATGAGCGCGTGGTCGGCTTCGAGCGAGGTGCCGGCCATCGGGTAGATCCGATCGCGATCCACCGGCGTATCCCACGTTTCGGCAATAGTGTAGCGGAGCTCGCGGGTGCGCTCCGGAGCTCCAAGCCTCCACTGATTGACCGATACCTGCTCGACCGGTAGCTCAACGCCCTCGGCATCGAAGGCGTGAAAGGAGCGGACGTATCGCCCGACGTTCATGACCTGATACGTTCCCGGCGCCGTCACCGGAAATTGATAAATGGCATTGCCCGGGCGGAGCCCCGAGACCGACACCCGGACCCGGAAGAGATCGTCGGCCCGCTGGTTCAGGTCGATGGAGACGTCGATCCACTTGGGGCCTTGAGCGAAGCCGGGAGCGGAAGGCGCGCCAATGAGCGCGGCAATCAAGGGTATCGAGCGAAGTGGTTGCACAGTGCCTCCTATTCGTGCCGAATGGCCTCGATCGGTGAGAGGCGCGCCGCGCGCAGCGCCGGGTAGGAGCCGAAGATGAGGCCCACCGCGATGGCCGCGAGCGCCGAGATGGCGATGCTCGACCAGGCGAACCCCGCGTATAGTTCCGCCTCGCTCTGCGCCCGGATGATGGCGGTGATGCCGAACGCCCCTCCCAGCCCGATCGCGATGCCGATAAAGCTTCCCGCCATGGCGATCGCGACC
>JABFSM010000042.1 GCA_013140635.1 Gemmatimonadales bacterium | reverse complement strand
GTCGATGGTGATTTCGCCGTGCAGTGCGGCAGTTAGGCCGTAGACGATCGCGCTCTCCACCTGCGCCTTCACCACGTCGGGATTGACCACCGTGCCGCAGTCGACCGCGGCGACGACCTTGTGCACCCGGATGGTCCGATCGGGGTTGAGCGACACCTCGGCCACCTCGGCGACGTAGCTGCCGAATGAACTGACCACCGCGATGCCGCGGCCCCGCCCCTCGGGAGCCGGCGTGCCCCACTCTGCCTGCGCCGCCGCGAGTTCCAGCACCGCCAGGTGCCGCGGGCTCTTGGAAAGCAACGCCCGCCGATATTCGAAGGGATCCTGCCCCGCCAGAACCGCCAGCTCGTCCATGAACGATTCGACCAAGAACCCGTTCTGCGACGAACCGACCGACCGCCAGAAGCCGAGGGGCACCGCCCAATCCGGCTGGACCTGATCGACCAGCAGATTGGGCACGTCGTACGGCAAGCTCGCGATCCCTTCGACCGCGGCATCATCGAAGCTCGTTTTCGGCGCGCCAAAGGCGGACGCCACGATCGACGGACAGACCACTCGCGCGGTGAATCCGGTGGGGCGGCCGTCCTCGCCGAGCGAGGCGGCAAACCTCGCGTACGTTGGAGGGCGGTAGAAGTCGTGCTGGATGTCCTCTTCGCGCGACCACACCACCTTGACCGGCGCGCCGGCCGCCTTGGACGCTTCGACGGCGTCCCGGACGAAGTCTTGCATAACGCGCCGCCCGAAGCCGCCGCCAAGGTAGGTGGTGTGCACCGTCACTTTGGCGACATCGATCCCGGCGATCTGCGCCGCGACCTCCTGGGCTCCGCCGCCAAGCACCATGCCGCATTGGTACTGCGTCGGCGCCCAGACGGTGCAGCGGTCGGCCTCCACGTGGGCGGTGGCGTTCATCGGCTCCATACAGGCGTGCGCCAGGTACGGCGCCTCGTAGACCGCCGAGAGCCGGCGGCCGCTGCCTAGCGCTCCGGTACCCGCCTTCTTGGCCACATGGCCGGCGCGGTTGATGAGCGACGCCATTTCCTTCCGCATCGACGCGGTCGAGAACCCCGCGGCGGCGCCCTCGTCCCAGACCACCTGCAACGCGTCCCGTCCCTTCCGGGCGGCGAAGTATCCGTCGGCCAGCACCGCAATGCCGGAGCTGAGCTTCACCACCTGCCGGACGCCGGGCACCTGCTTGGCCGCCGCTTCGTCCCAGCTCTTTGCCGTGCCACCGAAGACCGGCGAGCGCGCCACCACGCCGACGAGCATCCCCGGCACCTCGACGTCGATGCCGAAACCGGCCCGGCCGCGGACCTTGTCGGGCAGATCACGACGCGGCACCGAAGTGCCGATCAGCTTGAAATCCTTGGGGTCCTTGAGGGTCACCTTCTCGGGAACGGGAAGGAGCGCGGCGCGATCCGCCAATTCGCCGTACGGGAGCCGGCGGCGGCTGCCGGTGTGGATCACCACTCCCGCCTCGGTCCGGCACTCGGAGGGATCCACGGTCCAGGCGGCGGCCGCGGCGGCTACGAGCATCGCTCTCGCCTTGGCTCCCGCCTCGCGAAGCGGCATGAAGGCGGCGGCGACGCTCGTGCTTCCTCCGGTGACCATCGAAGGGAAGATGGAGTTGAAGTACTCCTTCGCGGCGCCCGCCTGTTCGATCGTCACCCGGTCCCACGGCACATCGAGCTCTTCCGCCACGAGCATCGGCAGCGTGCTGTAGACGCCCTGGCCCATCTCGGAGCGGTCCACCACGATCGTCACCGAGCCGTCGGTGCTGATCCGAACCCATGCATTCGGCTTGAACGGCGTCGTCACCGGGGTTCCGCCCCCGGGAGCGCACGAGGGGAGCATGACGGCCAGGGTGAGGCCGGCGCCGGCGGCCGCCCCCGCCTTGAGGAAGTCGCGGCGCGAGACGGTGGAGGTCATGACACCACCTCCCCCGCGGCGCGGTGGATGGCTCGGCGAATCCGCTGGTAGGTGCCGCACCGGCAGAGATTCTCCGACATCACCTCATCGATGTCGGCGTCACTCGGCTTCGGCGTCGTCGAAAGGAGTGAGGCGGCCCGCATGATCTGCCCCGACTGGCAGTAGCCGCACTGAGGAACCTGTTCCGCGATCCAGGCGAGCTGCAGCGGGTGATCGCCCTCGTCCGAGAGCCCCTCGATCGTCGTGACCGACTTGCCGGCCACTCCCCCAATCGGAAACATGCACGACTTCTGCGCGACGCCGTCGATATGCACCGTGCAGGCGCCGCACTGCCCGATCCCGCAGCCGAACTTGGTGCCGGTCAGATGGAGGGAATCGCGCAGAACCCAGAGCAGCGGTGTGTCGTTCGCGACCTCGACGGAAACGCTCTTGCCGTTGAGCTTGAACTCAGCCATAGGACGACCCCCGAGGAAGGCGCGGGATATTGAGAAGGGACGCCGGCCGAGGCCCGGCCGGAACAGGTGCAATCTGGCCTCGTCGAGCCGAACGGGCCAGAGGGCGGCTAGCGGTGGACGGCGGTGGCGTAACCGGCGGGGTCGATCAGCGAAAAGGTGTTCTTGTCCGCCACCTGGTCGATTCGGACCTGGTAGTCGGCCGAGAGAGAGAGATCCGGCACCCGGATGCGGATGAGATCGCCGCTCACGATCGCGCCGATCACCAGCACCCGGATCGTGCCCGGCACGGTGCCGGTGAAGGTGACTTGCTGCGCCCCCACCGCGGACACATTGTCGACCTTCCCGCCGGTGATCGTGAGCAGGAGCGCCCCCGCCTCGAAGTTTCCCGGAGAATAGGTGACGAGGAGGTCGCCCGGGGTGGACGGAGGAGGCGTGGGACCGCCGCCGCAGCCGGCCAACAGCACGGCGCATAGCGCCAGGCGCCTCACGGTTTCACCTCTTTTGCCCGGACCGCGGCCAGCGCCGGAGGGGCCGCCTGGCCGAGGCGGCGGTACATCGCCAGAACGTCGCCGACGTCGAGGAGGCCGTTCCGGTTGCCGAGCTGGTCGAGGTAGGCGCGCTGCGCTTCGTTCAGCTTCGGCGTGCCCAGCAGCTCCGCCACGGCATCCGCCGCCACGATGGCGATCTCCCCGACGAAGCGCGCCTCGAGGTCGTACCCCTTCCGCATCGTCAGGCCGATCGGGCCGACGACGGCGACTGTATCCCCCGCCCACCCCGCAAAGGCGAAGCCCGGCAGCGGCGTGGCCGTCAGGGTCACCGCGGTATTCTCCGCCAAGAAAATGCCCAGCCCGAGATTGCCGGGGGCCGACGCGGTGACCGTCCCTCCTGCCGAATTGGTGACGATGAGCCGATGTTCGAGCACGAAGGTCGCCGTCAGGGTGTCCGGCTTGGCCGCGCTGCTGGTGAAGAGCTGTTCCTTCGCCCCACCGTGGGTCCAGGCCACGAAGCGCGCACGGGTCTTGCCGCCGGCCAGGATCTGCTCCGCATCGACGCCGAGCTGCAGGGCATCCCCGCCGGGGACGACCTCTTCGAAACGGTTCCAGGAGGCCCCGTTCACCCTTACCTGCGCGTCGCTGTTGGTGCGGACCAGGGTCGGCTTCCGCCGGTTGAACCGGAAGCTCATCGCGGTGCCGGCCAGCTGCTCGATTCGATCGATGGTGAATCCGAGATAGGTCCCGAAGTTGTCAAGCGCGCTGGGAACCGAAAGGAGCGTCATCGCGGTGTTGTTGGACGTGCCGGGATACGAATCCCCGCGGTCGCCGCGGTTGAGGAGGCCGTTGGTCCGAAGCTGGTTGAGGCCATCGGCCTGAACCAGCGCGACCCCGTGCATCGAGCCGACATTCACCTGATTGGTGCTCAGGGAATTCGTCACCTGCGGCTGGTCGATCAGCCAGAGCAAGAGCCCCGGCGACTTCGCGCAAAAACCGAGCAGGGGACAAGTGTTCGGCAGCGACGGATTCATGTGGGCGGTGTCGGAGAGCACCGCCTGACGATTCTCGACGAGCAGGAACTCGTTGGCGTTGTCGCTGGCCGCGACGAAGATGGTATCGCTCAGCTGGCGCGCCCCGGTCGTGATCGTCCGGCTCGTGCCGAGCGTGTCGATGGTGGCCCAGCCCAGGACGCTCAACGACCAGGCGTCGAAGGACGACGGACTGTGAGGCCGGGCATAGTTGCCGGAGCCCATGAGCCCCCAGCCGCCGATCCCCTGCGTGTTGCCCCGGGTGTCGTAGAGATCGGGAAGCCCGAACGCGTGCCCCGTCTCGTGCGCGACCGTGCCGACCGCCATGATCTGGGATCCGTCGCAGGATGTCAGGCCGCCCACCTGGGACTGAATCGTGTAGTCGTCCACTTGAATGAACTGCCCGGGGAGCGGCTGCCCGTTCGGGCCTCGGCGCGCGGTCTTGGTCGTGTACTTGGTGCCGGTCCATCCCGACAGCACGAACCGATGGCTCCAGACCCCGGTGGGTGTCGGAATGGTCGAGCGGCACTCCCCCCCGAGTTCTGGCTGCAGGAAGGTGACGAAGTCGACGACGCCGTTGTCGTCCCCGCTGTTGGGAATGCCGTCGGGGCCATCATTGTCGAACTGGGACCAGATCGTGTCTCCGCCAGGCCGATTGGAGATCGAATCGAGCGCCGCCACCAGCGCAATCGACATCCGGTTTTGCGAACGCCCGGGACAGGAGGTCTGCCCGATCACCGTGATGCCATTGCACCCGTCAGTATAGAATGCGGCAACCGAATCCATCCGAGTGGAGGGGAAGACCACTCCATCCATCGTGATCCGGTTGTGCGACAACTCCTCATAGTATGTGGTAACCGTGTAGGGACGATCGCCCGGGTTGCGGCTGAAGAGAATCCGCTCGTATTCGGACTCCGGATGGGGGGCGGCGATATTCTTGTAGGCCAGGACGATGACCGGAAGATGGAAGGCGCCGGTAACCGCGGTTCCCAGGGCTCCTTGGGCCACGATCGAAGGGGTACGGAACGGTCCCCCCCGAACGGCGTTGAGCGCGGTGAGATTCCGGCTCCGAAGCAGTTCGAGCCGGCGGGTTCGGACCTCCGCGGCCCGGCGCCGCCAGCCGGCGTTCGGCCCCCAGTCGAAAGGCTCGATGAGGGTAGGAACTCCACCCTGGGCCAAAGCCTTCGGGGGCGGCAGCGTCCCGACGAGCAGTAGCACGGAGGTCAAGTGAAGGAGACGCCGAGTCATGTCCTGGAAATCTAAGGGGGAACCTCGGGCCATGCTTGTTTCCTGCCCCGATCTAGGCTAGTTTAACCCATTATCCCGCAAAGGGATGGAGGCGAATTTCCACTTCCGCGGACGCGAGGTCCCGTGCCAACGAACTTCCTCCAGACCGACGTCACGCTCTTCGACAAATGCCGCCAGTTCACTCGAGCGGACGAAGTCAAAGCCCTGGGACTTTACCCGTACTTCCGCCCGATTTCGGAGTCGGAAGACACCGTTGTGGTTATCGAAGGGCGGAAGCGGATCATGCTGGGGTCGAACAACTACCTCGGCCTTACGCATCATCCGAAGGTGTTGGAAGCCGCGGGCCGCGCCCTCCACACCTACGGTTCAGGTTGCACCGGAAGCCGCTTCCTCAATGGCACCCTCGACCTCCATCTCCAGCTGGAAGCCGCCCTTGCCGATTTCTTCGGCAAGGAAGACTGCATCGTTTTCTCTACCGGCTATAACGCCAATCTCGGCCTGATCTCCGGGCTGGTCGGCCGCCGCGACGTCGTCTTCCTCGACAAACTCGACCATGCGTCGATCGTCGATGGGGCCAAGATGTCCGACGGCGACACGGTTCGCTTCAATCACGGAGACCTTGCCGGCCTCGAACGGAAGCTCGACCAGCACCCGAATGTCGGGAAAATGGTCATCGTGGACGGCGTGTACTCGATGGAGGGAGACATCGCCGATGTTCCCGGCCTGCTCCGGGTCTGCAAGAGCCGCGGCGCTGCCCTCGCCATCGATGATGCGCACTCCCTCGGCGTTCTCGGCCCCAAGGGCGATGGCACGGCGGCGCACTTCGGTCTCTCCGACGAAGTGGACATCATCGCCGGCACCTTCTCGAAGTCGCTCGCCTCGATCGGCGGCTTCGTCACCGCCTCGCGCAGCGTCATCAACTACCTGCGGCACCATAGCCGGCCGCTCATCTTCACGGCATCGCTCCCGCCGTCGAACACCGCCGGCGTGCTCGCGGCCCTCGAAGTGCTCCGCACCGATACCGAACGCCGAGAAGCGCTCTGGGCCAACACCCGGCGGCTGCAGCAGGGGTTCCGGGAACTCGGCTTCGACACCGGCCCGTCGGAAACGCCGATCGTGCCGATCCTGATCGGCCCGCTCGACAAGACCCTGGTGATGTGGCGCAAAGTGTTCGACGTCGGCGTCTTCACCAACCCGGTGGTCCCGCCGGCGGTGCCGCCGTCGCAGTGCCGGCTCCGGACCAGCGTTATGGCCACGCACACCGCCGATCAGATCGACTACTGCATCGAATCGATCGGGAAGATCGGCAAGGAGCTGGGGGTCATCTGACCGGAGCGGTCACCGTCCGGCCGGTCCGGTCCGGCCGCGAGCTCTCGCGCTTCATCGATCTTCCATTTCGGCTCCACGCGCGGGACCCTCTCTGGGTCCCGCCGTTGCGTCGGGATGTCGAGACCGTCCTCTCCCGGACCAAGAACCCCTTCTTCGAGCACGCGGACGCGGAGTACTTCCTGGCCGAACGGGATGGGGCGGTGGTCGGCCGCATTGCCGCCATCGTCAACCGGCTGCACAACGAGTTCCACGGCGACCGCGTCGGATTCTTCGGTTTCTTCGAATGCGAACGGCACCAGGAGACCGCCAACGCCCTGTTCGCCGCCGCGGCGGCGTGGCTCAAGGCGCGCGGCGCCGACACCCTGCGCGGCCCTTGCTCCTTTTCGACGAATGACGAGTCCGGCCTGCTGGTCGACGGATTCGAGACCCCGCCCGTGATGCTGATGCCCCACAACCCGCCCTACTATGTCGAGCTGGTCGAGGGCGCTGGGTTTCTCAAGGCCAAGGACCTGCTCGTCTACCAGCAAGGTCTCGGGGGCGGGCAGAGCCTCCCCGTTCCGGACCGCCTTGCGCGGGCCGCGGACATTGTCGTCAAGAAGAACGGATTGACCCTTCGGCCGCTGAACATGAAGGACTTCAAGGCGGAGGTCGAACGGATCAAGGTCCTGTACAACCGGATGTGGGAGAAGAACTGGGGTTTCGTCCCCATGACCGACCGCGAAATCGACCATCTCGCGTCGCAATTCAAGCCGGTGGTCATACCCGACCTCGTGCCGTTCGTAGAAAAGGACGGGGAGGTCATCGGCTTCGCGCTCGCGCTGCCGGACCTCAACACGATTCTCCACACCAACCGCTCGGGCCGGCTCTTCCCCGCAATCCTCAAGATCCTCTGGGCGCTCAAGACACAGCAGGTGCATCGCTGCCGGATCGCCTTGCTGGGCGTGCTGCCCGAATATCGCGGCCGGGGCATCGATGCGGTGATGTATCACTGGATCTGGACGCGCGGGGCGCACCGCCGCATCGGCTGGGGCGAGGCGGGGTGGATCCTCGAAGACAACCCGGCGATGAACGCCGGCCTCCTCAAGATGGGCTTCACGGTCTACAAGACCTACCGGCTCTACGATCGCCCGTTATGAAAGTACTGGTGACCGGTGCCACCGGCTTCGTCGGCGGGCATCTCGTCGATGCCCTGCTCCGGCGGGGCGATACCGTCACCGCCCTGGTCCGTTCCCGCGCGAAAGGGGAGGCGCTCGCCAAGCGTGGGGTCACGCCGGCACCGGGTGACCTCGCGGATGATGCGGCGCTCCGCGCCGCCGCCCGGGGGCAGGAGGTCGTGTACCATCTGGCGGGACTCGTGGCCGCGCACAGCGAGGCCGAGTTCCAGACCGTCAACGCCGACGGAACGGCACGGTTGGTTGCCGCAGTGGCGGCCGGCGCCCCCTCGGCCCGGCTCGTTCTCGTTTCGTCGATGGCCGCCGCGGGCCCCTCGCCGGCTGGCGGCAAGCTCACCGGCACAGAGCCGGCTCGGCCGGTCACCGCCTATGGGCGGAGCAAGCTCGCCGGCGAGCGCGCCGTGGCCGAAGGGCCCCTTCCCTGGACCATCCTCAGACCGCCGGCGGTGTACGGCCCCGGCGATCTCGAACTTCTCCGGGTCTTCAAGGCCACCGCGTTTGGCGCGGTCCCGGTTTTCGGTGGCGGCGGCCAGGAGCTGTCGATGGTCTACGGCCCCGACCTCGCCGAAGCGATTGCCGCCGCCGGGCA
>JABFSM010000073.1 GCA_013140635.1 Gemmatimonadales bacterium | reverse complement strand
CCCGGAGGCCCCGCGCTTCGTTCCCCGTGGCGGCGTTCCGCCGAAGCCGCGGGAATCGGGTCCCGCCCGCGCTATTCCGTTCCCCCAGCAGAGCGGTGCCCCCGCGGCGACCGCCCACCAGCCGGACGAACTGGCCTTTCTCCGCTCCGTCACCCTCGACTCCCCGCCGGCAAGCCCCAAGGCGGCGGCGCAGCCAATGGCCGCCGAAGAGCGTCCCAGCCAGACTTCGGCCAAGACCCTCAAGTGCGGCGAGTGCGGCTCCCTCAACCGGCCGACGGAGTGGTACTGTGAGCGGTGTGGGGCGGAGCTGGCGGCGCTATAGCGTTGCTCGTTATTCGCTACGCGCTATTCGCTGCGCGCTATTCGCTAAAACGGGGCCCCGCACGCGGAGCCCCGTTTTTCATTTGTGGCGAATAGCGAATAGCGAATAGCGAATAGCGAATAGCGAATAGCGCGTAGCGCGTAGCGCCTACTTCTTCCGGAGCTTCGATAACCGACTCTTCTGTCTCGCCGCCGTGTTCTTGTGCACCAGCCCCTTCCGGGCCGCGCGGTCGAGGAGCTTGGTTGCCTCACGGTATGCGGCCTCGACGATCTTCTCGCCCGCGGCACGCACCTTCTTGAGCGCGCTCCGGAGCGCGCTTCGCTGGGCCCGGTTGCGGGTGGTGTGCGTCTTGGTCTGCCGCATCTGCTTCTTGGCGGATTTGGTTCTCGGCACTGCGATTACCTCTCGGTCCAGGGCCCAAGGTGGGGAGGCCGAAGTGCCGCCCCGCCGAAAGCGGGCTAACGAAAGCGGGCTAAGTATAGCCGGGGCAATATCTTGACGCAAGAGAGCCGGTTGACGGAGGCGCGCCTCTCGGTGTAACTTTTCAGCTCTTCTCGATCGGGATTCTCCCCTGAGCGGCGACTTCATTCTCTTCATGCCGGTTCTCGTGTTCTCGCTGGTGGCGCACGAATACGCCCACGGGTACGCCGCGCTCAAACAGGGTGACGATACCGCGCTCATGCAGGGCCGCCTGACGCTCAATCCGATTCCGCACATCGATCTCTGGCTCACCATCATCCTGCCCGCGCTCCTCTATTTCGGTTCGAAGGGAGCCTTTACCTTCGGCGGGGCCAAGCCGGTCGAGGTCCGGCCCGACAAATACCGGAACTACCGGCGGGGCGATATCATCGTCTCCTCGGCGGGGGTGGTGACGAATCTCGTCATTGCGGTGCTCTTTACAGTGCTCTTCATCCTGCTCGGGCTCGTGGCCCGGGAGTTTCCCTCGACCGCGGGGGGGCTGGCGGCGGCCCAGCGGCTCCTCTCGTGGGGGGTATTCCTGAACCTGATGCTCGCGTTCTTCAACCTGCTGCCGATCCCCCCCCTCGATGGGTCCCACATTCTCTACCACTTCCTCCCGCGGGCTATTCGGGACCGATATCGGGCCATGCAGCGTTTTGGGTTCCTCCCCCTCCTGGCCCTGATGCTCTTCTTCCCGGAGTGGCTCCGGGTGCTTCTCAAGCCGGCCTACGTGGGGATGGGGCTCTTTTTCAAAGTGGCCCACCCCTTCGCTGCCGGGGCCGAATGGAACATCTTCCAGTCATGACGAGCTCGGCTCCACCCTTGCCCGAGACGCCGGCCATGCCTGGAGAGGCAGGAGTGCCGGTCTCGGCTCCCGCCGGACCGCCGGCGCCGAGCCTGGCGTCGCTGGGGTTCGTCGTGCGGCTCGACGCGTTTTCCGGTCCGCTCGACCTGTTGCTGCATCTTCTTCGTGAAGAGCAGCTCGATATCGCCGATATCCCGATTGCCCGGATCGCCGATCAGTTCCTCTCCGCGATCCACGAGCTCGGGCTCAACCAGGCGGCGGATTATCTCGATATGGCGAGCCGCCTGGTGCGGCTCAAGGCGCAGATGCTTCTCCCGAGGAATGCCGAGGGAGAGCTGTGGGAAGATCCCCGCGCGGAGCTGGTGCGGCGCCTGCTCGAGTATCAGCAGATCAAGGAAATCGCCCACTGGATGGAACGGGCCGCCGAACGGCGCTCGCTGCGCTTTGCCCGCGGCTACCTGCCGCCGCCGCCGGAAATTCCGCCTCCTCCTCTCACCCTCGATCTCTTGGAGCTGTTGCAGGCGGTCGAGCGGGTCATCTCCGGCATTCTGCACCCCGTGCTCCACCGTGTGGTGGCCCGTCCTCTCGACGTGGAGGGGGCCACCCTGCGCATCCAGGCGCTCCTGGCCGACCGTGAGGAGTTCATTTGGCTCGAGGCGCTCGGGCCCGCGCCTACGATCAGCGACTTGCTTTCGGTCCTTCTCGCCCTGCTCGAGCTTGCCAAGCGGGGCATCTGCGTCATGACCCAATCCGCGGCCTTTGCGCCGCTCGTGATCCGCCGTGAATCCCCTATCCCAGCTGCTTGAAGCCGCGCTCTTTGCCGCGGCCCGTCCGGTGACGGTCGAAGAGCTCGCCACCCTGGACTCCGACGCCTCGCTCGACGACATCCGTCAGGCGCTCGATCAGCTCCGCGAGCACTACGACTTCGACGGCCATGGCGTCGAGGTGGTGGAACTGGCCGGCGGGTATCAGATCCTGAGCCGGCCCGCCTTTGCCGCGGCAATCGAACGGGCCCAGCTCAACCAGCGGCAGCCCAAGCTCACCTCGGCAATGCTGGAGACGCTGGCGACGATCGCCTACCGGCAGCCGGTCGGGCGCGCCGAGATCGAGGAGATTCGCGGCGTCTCGGCGAGCGGCGTGCTGCGGTCGTTGCAGGAGCGGGGGCTGATCGAGGTGACCGGCCGGAGCGAAGGGCTCGGCCGCCCGCTGCTCTACGGCACCACGCCGCTCTTCCTGGAGCTCCTCGGGCTCCCCGACCTCCAGAACCTGCCCCGGGCCGACGAGCTCAGCATCGCGCTGCAGCCGCCCCGGCCGGAGGCCACCGGCCCCGACGACGCGGCGGCGTACGTGGCGGCCGACCGGTGACCCTCATGCGGGTGCAGCGCGCCCTCGCGCGGGCCGGGGTGGCGTCGCGGCGCGCCGCGGAAACCCTGATCGAAGATGGGGTGGTCCGGGTCGACGGCCAGGTGGCCACGTTAGGCTCCAAGGTCGACCCCGACCGGCAGGTTCTCACGGTCCGCGGCAAGCGGGTCCGCGAGAAGCCGAAGCGCTGGATCGCCTTCCACAAGCCGCTCGGCGTGGTCACGACCGCCAGCGATGAAGAGGGCCGCCGAACGGTCTTCGATTTCGTGCCCCGCGGCGAAGGGCTCACCTACGTCGGCCGGCTCGATGTCATGACCACCGGCCTCCTCCTGCTCACCACCGACGGCGACGCCGTCGAGCGCCTGACCCATCCGAAGTACCGGGTACCCCGGCGGTATACCGCGCTGGTGCACGGGCTCTCGACCGAAGAGGCGGCGAGCGCGGTGAAGCGCAAAGTGATGGTGGAGGGGCGTCCGGTGATGCCGACCGCGGTTCGGGTCCGCCCCGGTGTGGAGGGCCGCAGCATTCTCGACGTCACCCTCGCAGAGGGACGCAAGCACATCGTGCGGCGGTGGGCGGAGGTGCTGGGCCTCAAGGTCGAGCGTCTGGCGCGCCTCTCCTACGGTCCGATACGCCTTGGTGAACTCCCGGTCGGAAAGTGGCGGGCGCTCACCAAGGCGGAAGAGCAGGCGCTCTACCGCACCATCAAGCTTTCATGAGGTAGCCGATGGCCGATACCGCCGCACGAAGCGTCCCGTCCAAGCCGCCGGAGGGCTCCGCCGCTCTCCGGAAGGTCACCGAAGAGGTCGGGCGGCGCCTGGTGGGTCAGACGGTTATGGTGGACCGCCTGCTCATCGGGCTCCTCACCGGCGGCCACGTGCTTCTGGAAGGGGTCCCGGGGCTCGCCAAGACCCTGGCCGTCCGCACCTTGGCCGAAGTGCTCCACGCCTCGTTCTCGCGAATTCAGTTCACCCCCGATTTGCTCCCCGCCGACGTGGTCGGCACGATGGTCTTCGATCAGAAGACCCAGGAGTTCTATCCGAAGAAGGGGCCGCTCTTCGCCCATATCGTGCTCGCGGACGAGATCAACCGCGCGCCTGCCAAGGTGCAGTCGGCGCTCCTGGAGGCGATGCAGGAGCATCAGGTGACGATCGGCGGGCAAACCTACGCGCTGCCGGAGCCGTTCCTCGTCCTCGCCACCCAGAACCCGATCGAGCAAGAGGGGACCTATCCCCTTCCCGAGGCGCAGCTCGACCGGTTCCTGTTCAAGGTCCGGGTCGAGTATCCCTCGCGGCTGGAGGAGCGCGAGGTGCTGCTCCGCATGAGCGGGGGAGAGCCGATTCCGGTGGCGCGGGTGCTCGAGCCGGTCGGTATCCTCGAAGCCCGGCGGGCCATTGCGGCCATTCATCTGGACCAGCGGCTGGTGGACTACATCGTCGATCTGGTGCGCGCCACCCGCGAGCCGGCCGAGGTGGGCCTTCCGGCGCTGGCGCCGCTCATCGCGTACGGGGCGTCGCCCCGGGCCTCCATTGCGCTGGCGCAGGCGGCCCGCGGTTATGCCTTCCTGCAAGGCCGCGGGTACGTCGTGCCGGAGGACATTCGCGCGCTCGCGCCCGACGTCTTCCGCCACCGGCTGGTGCTCACCTTCGAGGCCGAAGCGGAGGATGTGACGGCGGATGGGGTGATTGCCCAGCTGCTGGCTACCGTGAAAGCTCCGTGAGCGCTATGCGCTATTCGCTATTCGCTATTCGCTATTCGCTATTCGTTAGGGGCGGTTGGCGAGTAGCGAGTAGCGAGTAGCGAACCCCGAGGACCGCCTCACACCATGCCTCCGGTTCACTCCGAACTCCTCAAACAGGTCAAAGGGATCACGCTCCGCACCCGCGGCGTCGTGGACTCGTTGTTCGCCGGCGAGTCGCGGAGTGTCTTCCGCGGACAGGGGATGGAGTTCGCCGAGGTCCGAGCGTACGAGCATGGCGACGACTTCCGCGCCATCGACTGGAACGTGTCGGCTCGGCTCGGCGCCCCCTACGTCAAGACCTTCACCGAAGAACGGGAACTCACCCTGCTGCTGATGGTCGACCAATCCGCCTCGACCCGGGTCGGCGTGCCGGTCACCAAGGCGGCGCGCTCCGTCGAGGTCGCCGCGGTGTTGGCGCTCGCCGGCGTCCGGGAGCAGGATCGGGTCGGAGGCCTTCTCTTCAGCGACCGGGTCGAGCATGTCGTGCCCCCGGCCAAAGGGCGCCGCCATGCGCTCCGGCTCATTCGCGACCTGCTCGCGTTCTCCTCGTCGGGGCGCGGCACGAACCTGGTCGAGGCCATTCGTTATGCGTCGAATGTCCTTTCGCACCGGAGCGTGGTGGTCATTCTCTCCGATTTTCTCGCCGAAGGATGGGAGAAGGCGCTGCGGGAACTCGCGGTGCGCCACGAAGTCATCGCGATCACCGTCGACGATCCGCGGGAGGAGTCGCCGCCGGCGGCGGGGTGGGTGGAGATGGAGGACGCAGAAAACGGCCGCCGCGCCCTGGTGAATACCGGAAGCGCCCGCGCCCGGAAACGCTGGGAAGCGGCGGTCAAGGCGCGGCGGGCGCAGCGGGCCGACCGGCTCCGGACCGCCGGCGTCGAGCATATCGCGCTCGACGTGAGCAGCGACTACGGGATGGTGCTCCGCCGCGCCTTCGCCAAGCGGATCCGCCGGAAAGGAACCCGGCGCTGATGCTCGCGGCCCTCGCTCTCCTCCTCCAAAGCGCGGTCACCGTCGGCGACACGGTGTGGGTGGAGCGCCTGGTCGGCGTGGCGGCGGGTGCCGTCGTCCGGCCCCAGGCCTGGTCGCTCGGCACGTTAGGCCGCCAGCTCGGTCCCGCCGAGGTGCGGTTCGGGATCGAGGGGGCTGTAGTGCGCTACGGCCTGGTGCTCTGGTATCCGGGGGACCATACCCTCACCATGCCGGGCCCGGTGCTGGTCCGTCGCGACGGCCGCTCCGACACGCTCGCCGCGTCGCCGGTTCGGATTCAGGTCCGGAGTGTCCTCCCCACCGGGGTTCCCCGGGCGGATATCACGCCGCGCCCCGCCACCGCCGAGCTCTCCCTGGCCTCGACGACGCTCCTCCCGCTTGCGGTACTGAGCGGCCTGACGCTCACCACCCTCGGTATCGCCGCCTGGCGCTGGCGGCGGCGCGGCCCGGTGCCGCCGAAACGGAACGTGCCGGTCGTCCGGCCGGAGCCGGAGGTGCTGGCCCGGTGGGCGGCGGCCGGCGAATACCGGGCCGCGCTCGAAGGGTGGGGGTGGATCTTGGCGCGAAGGCTCCGCGACAGCGTGGACCTCGAGGAGACCGCCGCGCTGCAGAAGGTGCTGGAGGAGATCTCCTACACCGCCTTCGCCCCCAAGCCCCCGGGCGAGCTGGCCGCGCTGGCCGACCGCGCCGCGAGGCTCGCCGCGACATGAGCTTCGCCCGGCCTCTGCTCCTGATGCTCCTCCTCCTTCCGCTCCTCCTCCTCTGGCGCGGGCGGCGGAGAATCGCCATCCCGATCGGCGATGGGGCGCTCTCCGCCGCGGCGGCCAGGCGCGCCTGGTTGCCATGGATTCCCCCGGTTCTTCGCGCGCTGGCGCTCGCGGTGTGGATCGTCGCGGCGGCGGGCCCCCAGCTGCGGGGCGGGCCGACCACGATCCGCCGCGACGGGATCGCCATCGTCATCGCGATCGACATCTCCAGCAGCATGCTCGCCGAGGATTTCGCGCCGGTCAACCGCCTCGAGGTGGCGAAGGTGCAGGCGATCAACTTCATCCGGGGGCGTGAGGCGGACCGGATCGGATTGGTGGCGTTCGCCGGTGAGGCGCTCACCCTGGTGCCCGTCACTCTCGACTACGCCGTTCTCGAGCAGGCGGTGGCCGGGATCCGGATCGGCACGCTAGAGGACGGGACGGCGATCGGCAGCGGCCTTGCGACGGCAGTGAACCGGCTCCGCCGGGTGCCGTCCAAATCGAAGGTCGTTCTTCTCCTCACCGACGGCGTCAACAACCGCGGTGTCATCGATCCGCGCACCGCCGCCGAGGTCGCCGCCGCCTACGGGATCAAGGTGTACTCGATCGGTGTCGGAGCGCGGGGTGAGGCTCGTTTCCCGACCGGCCGGGGGTTGAGCGGCTTTCGCTACGAGATGCTGCCGGTGGAGATCGACGAAGTCCTCATGCAGGAGATCGCCACCAAGACGGGAGGGCGATACTACCGGGCCACCGACCGCGAATCGCTCAGCCGAATTCTCGGGGAGATCGACCAGCTCGAACGCACCCGGGTGGAAGCACGGCAGTATCGCGCCGCCGACGAAACCCCGGCTCCCTTTCTGATCGCCGGCCTTGGGCTCTGTACCGTGGCGCTCCTGCTCGGGTCCACGGTGGCGGTGCGGTCGCCATGAGTTTCGACTCGCTGATCCTCCTCGCCGCGGCCCCGGTGGCGGCGTTCCTCGTCGCTTGGCTCGCCCACCGTGTGCGCGTGGCTCGCCTAGCGGCTACGCTCGTGTGGGCTCCGGCGCTTGCCGCGGGACGGGCCGGGCGATGGGGGCCGTGGCTCTTGGGGGGCGCAGCCCTCCTGGCCGGTATTGGTGCGGCGGGGCCACGATGGGGGCAGAGTGAGACCGAGCTCGAGGGCCGCTCGCTCAATCTGGCGATCGGAGTCGACATCAGCCGGTCGATGCTGGCGGAAGATGTGGCGCCGAGCCGTCTCGGGCGCGCGGTGCTGGAGGCGCGCCGACTGGTGCAGGATACTCGCGGTGACCGGCTGGCGCTGCTCGCCTTTGCCGGCCGGAGCTACATCCTGACGCCGCTCACGTTGGATGACGGCGCCATCTCCCTGCAGCTCGACGCGCTCGACCCGGAAATCGCCAGCGAAGGTGGGACCGAACTCGCCGCGGTGCTGGTGCAGGGGCGCGGCCTCCTGGCCGCCGCCGCGGAGGGAGGCGCGAAGGTCCTGGTGGTGTTCACGGACGGCGAGATGCACGATTCGGTCTCCGCCGCCGTTGCCGCGGCCCGCGCGCTTCGCTCCGCCGGGGTGACCTTGGTGCTGATGGCCGAAGGGGACACGCTCCCGGCGCGCATTCCGCTGCGCGACGACCGAGGTGCCCTCCTCGGCTACAAGACCGACGCCGCCGGGCTCACCGTCCGCACCTGGCGCCGCGACGAGACCCTCCGCGCGGTGGCCGACGCGGCGGGCGGGGTCCTCGTGGCCGCCGACGCCGCGGACCAGGAAGGGGCGGTGCGCCGGGTGATCGACGGCCTCGAGCGGAGCGCCACCCGGGAACGCCGCCGGGAGGATCTGTCGCCGCGCGGATGGGTCTTTGCCCTCGGGG
>JABFSM010000265.1 GCA_013140635.1 Gemmatimonadales bacterium | reverse complement strand
CCCACCGTGATCGTGAACGGGGCGGTGGCGCTGCGGAACGGGGAGCGGGTGGGGAAGGGGACCGGGAAAGGGCTCAGGCCGAACGTGCGGCGGCGCTCTTAGCCGGCAGGCGATAGGAGGGTTCGGTGATCGTTCGGAGAACTATCGCGCTCGCGGCACTGATCGGATGCGGCACGATCGCCGGTCCCGCCGGCCCGGTCGATGCGGGCGGCATTTCGGTCGTCGCCGCCGGCGCCGACGCGGAGTGGGTGCCGATCGTCACTCAAGACGCAAGTCTTGGCCGTGCGCTGGTGAGTGCCTTCTTCGGCAGGCCGGTGGCGGGCTCGTTTGCGGTCCGGCTCTTTCCCGACGGCCCCAGTTGGGAAGGTTACTGGAGATCGCTCGGTGCCTTCGGCGCCGGGCCGGTGCCCTGCTGGGTGATCGGTGGGGCCAGCCGCGGCGAGGTCGCGCTCCTGGCCCCGCGAACGTGGAACTCGCTGACCTGTGGCCACAACGGCCAAGACGAGTCCTACCGCCGCGGCGTCCTGGCTCATGAGATCGTCCATTTGCGTCACTTGCGGGCCAATCCGGCGAACCTCGGGGTCATCGTTCCGCTTCGGTGGTTTTTCGAGGGGCTGGCGGTGTTTGGGGGCGGCCAGCTTGGCAGCGGCAACCGAGCCTCGGTTCGAAATGAGCTCGCCGGGGGCCCAATTCCCTCCCTGGCCGGAATCATGAACGGCTCGGAGGCCTATTCCGTGGCCGGCGTGCTGGTCGAGTACCTCGACCGGCGGATCGGGCGGGCGGCATTGGCGGCGTTGCTGACCGCCACGACGTCGGAAGAAGTGCTCGCGCGGATCGGTCTCACCGAACGAGAATTGTTGGATGGGTTTCGCCAGTCGGTTTTGGCTCCTTGAGGGGGTGCAATCTGGAACGGCGACACCTTTTGCCCGTTTCTATCGTCGGCAACGAATTAGCGCCTTCCGGCGTCTCATGTTAGCTGCCCCGTAAGGGGTGCATTCCCGACCAAGAAAGGCATTTCCATGCGGCTCCCACGCAACCGCCGGACCCTTATCGCCATCGCCGTCTTGGTGATTGGCGGACCCGCGGCCTGGCTTCTGGCCCGTGACACCGAGGGGGTCGAGAAATCGGTCATCGCCCGGGTTCGGAAGGGTGAATTCAAGGTGGTCGTGACGACCTCCGGCGAGCTCCGAGCCCGGAAATTCGTTCAGATCACGGTCCCCCCGAACGCCAACCAGGCCGATGCCTACCAGATGAAGATCGCGTCGATCGTTCCCGAGGGAACGCTCGTGAAGGCGGGCGACATCGTGGCCGAACTCGACCGGTCGAGCCTTGCGGCCAAGACGGCCGAGGTGTCTCTCGCGCTGCAGAAGGCGGAGGCGGTATACGAGCAGGCGATGCTCGATTCGACGCTCAACCTCTCCAAGGCGCGGGAGGACATGCGCACGATGGAGCTCGGGCTCGAAGAGAAGCGGCTGGCCAAGGAACAGGCGGTCTACGAAGCTCCCACGGTGCGCCGCCAGGCCGAAATCGACCTCGAGAAGGCCACCCGGGCGTTGGCCCAGGCCAAGATCGACTACAAGACCCGCACCGAACAGGCGATGGCCAAGATGCGGGAGGTGGGCGCCGACACCGAGCGCCAGCGGAACAAGCTGCGCGTGGTGCAGGAGGTGATGGCGAATTTCACCATCCGCGCGCCTGAGCCGGGGATGGTCATCTATCAAAAAGAGTGGAACGGCAAGAAGCGGACGACCGGCTCGCAGGTTTCTTCGTGGGATCCGACGGTCGCGACCCTTCCCGATCTCACCCAGATGGAGTCGATCACGTACGTCAACGAAATCGACGTCCGGAAGATCGTCGTCGGGCAACCGGCGGTCATTTCGCTCGACTCCGATCCGGCCAAGAAGCTGACCGGCAAGGTGACGCAGGTGGCCAACGTCGGGGAACAGCGGCCCAATTCCGACGCCAAGGTGTTCGAGGTTCGGATCGAGGTGCAGCAGGCCGACACGACGCTCCGCCCCGGCATGACCACCGGCAACGGCATCGAGACCCACAAAACCGCATCGGCGCTCTTCATTCCGCTCGAGGCGGTGAACAGCGAGGACGGAATCCCCTTCGTGTACAAGAAGTCGGGAGGGCGGGTCTCCAAGCAGGAAATCGTGACCGGCGCGATGAACGACGACGAGGTGGTGATCGTGACGGGGCTCGAGCTGGCCGACGAAGTGCTCTTGTCGCCGCCGGAGAATCACGCCTCCCTCACGCTGGCACGGCTGCCCGGGTCGCCCAACGCGCCCAAGGGTGTGGGTGGTGACACCGCGATCGGCGGGCGCCCGATTCCGGCGGCGACGCCGCCGGCCGCCTCACCGGCCACGCCGCCGACCAAGAAGCCGTAGCTGCATGCGTCTGGATCGCGCATCCCTCGCGGCCCTCCGCGGGCAGATCATCGCGCACGGCGCGTCCAGCATGCGGACGGCGCTGGAGGCGGTGCGGCATAACAAAGTGCGGGCCGCGCTCACCTCGCTCGGCATCCTCTTCGGCGTGGCGTCGGTCATCGCGATGCTCGCCATCGGGAAGGGAGCCGAGCAGGAAATCCTGGAGCAGATGCGGCTCCTCGGCTCCAACAACGTGATGATCACCCCGATCGTCGTGCAAAAGGAAGAGGACGCCAAGGACCAGCCCGCCGAAAAGCAAGTCAAGAAGTTCTCTCCGGGGCTCACCTATGCCGACGTCGAGGCGATCGTGCGCGTGGTGCCGGGGGTCGAGGTGGCCAGCGCCGAGGTCGTGCTCAACACGTCGGTGACGCGCGAAGGGCGGCGGCGGAGCGGCAAAGTCGTGGGGGTCGACACCAGCTATTTCCGCCTGACCAATCTGGTGCTCGCGCAGGGGGCCTGGTTCAACGAACTCCAGGTGGAACGGGGCCTCCCGGTGGCGATCATCGGCAACGGCGTGCGGACCCGGTTCTTCACGACCGAAGATCCGATCGGCAAGCCGCTCAAGGTCGGCGAGATCTGGGTGACGGTGGTTGGCGTGCTCGAAGACCGCCGCTTCAGCGACCAGACCGCCTCACGGCTCGGCATTCGCGACGCGAACATGGATGTGTACGTCCCCGTACACACTATGCTGCTCCGCTTCCGGAACCGGGCGCAGGTCACCCAGCGCGACATCGAACTCGCCTCGCGTCCGGTGCAGACGGTCCAGCCCGGCTCCGAAACGGAGAGCGACGAGCAGCGGGAGGAGCGGACCAACCGGAACCAGCTCGACCGGATCATCGTCCGGGTGAGCGATTCGAAGATGGTGGCGGCGGTGGCGGACGTGGCGCAGCGGATGCTGGCGCGCCGGCACAATACCGTCGTCGATTTCGAGATCACCGTGCCGGAGCTCCTCCTCAAACAGGAGCAGCGGACCAAGACCATCTTCAATATCGTGCTGGGCGCCATCGCCTCCATTTCACTGATCGTCGGCGGCATCGGGATCATGAACATCATGCTCGCCTCGGTGCTGGAGCGGATCCGCGAAATCGGGGTGCGCCGGGCGGTGGGCGCCACCCAGAAAGACATCCTGTTCCAATTCCTGAGCGAGGCGGTGTTGATCAGCACTGCGGGGGGTGTCGCCGGCATCGTGACTGGTGTCGTGCTCAGTCTGGGCATCCGGCAATTCGCCGGCATCAACACCATCGTCTCGGCCGTCTCCGTGGCCGTCGCGTTCGGCGTTTCCTTCACGGTGGGCATGGCGTTCGGCATCGTGCCGGCGCACCGGGCGGCGCGCCAGGATCCCGTCGTCTGTCTTCGATACGAGTGAGATCCATGCCGTCATTCTTTTCTCGCCCCGCCTCAGGGGTGGCGCTCGCGCTCGCGCTGCTCGCCGCGCCGGTCCGGGCCCAACGGCCTATCACGCTGCAGCAGGCCATCCAAATGGCGCTGGAGCAGGGGCGCGCGGCCAAAGCGGCGGAGGCGACGCGGGACGCGGCTCGCTATCGGGACCGGGCCTTCTTCTCTCGGCTCCTGCCGCAGCTCTCCCTGGGCGGGACGGTGCCGAGCTATAACCGTTCGATCATTCAGGTGGTGCAGCCTGACGGGAGCGTGCTGTTCAAGCCCCAGGATCAGACCAACACGTCGCTCACGATGACGATGACGCAAAAGCTGCCGGTCCTTGGCGGCGATCTCTTCGTGACTTCCGGGCTCGCCAAGCTGCAGCGGAGCGGAACGACCGACGTCACCACCTGGTCGTCGACCCCGCTGTCGTTCGGTCTGCGGCAGGATCTCTTCAAACCGAACACCGCGGGGTGGGACCGCCGGGAGCAATTCATCCGGTCCGAGGTGTCGGAGCGGCAATTCCTCGAATCCCGCGAGGATATCTCCCTCCAGGCCACCAATCTCTTCTTCGACGTCTACTCGGCCCGCGCGGAACTCGCCAATGCGGTCAAGAACGCGGCGGTGAACGACACCCTGTACAATCTCAACAAAGGGCGTTATGAAGTCGGGCGGATCGGCGAGAACGATCTCCTGCAGAACGAGCTGGCGCTGCTCAGGGCGCGCAACCGGCTCGACGGCGCCCGCCTGGAGTACGACCGGGCCAGTGCCGCGCTTCGACTGGGGCTGAGCCTGCCCACCGGGGTTCCGCTCGATTTGGAGGTCACGGACATGGTTCCCCGGTTCGAGGCCGACACCGCGCAGGCGGTGGCGGAGGCGCTCCGGAACCGGGCCAGCGTGAGCGACGCGGAGCTCCAAGATGTGCAGGCCAAGCGGCGGATCACCGAGGCGCGCCTGGCGAACGGCATCGGCGCCACGATCAACGCCAGCTACGGCTATAACGCGACCGCCGACACGCGCCGCGACGTGTACCAAGACTTGCAGGAGGCGCGCACCTTCTCGATGTCGGTGCAGCTGCCGCTCTGGCAATGGGGGGCGCGGAAGGAAACGGTCGAAGCGGCCAAGGCCGACGCAGAGCGGACCGCGAACACCACGCAGACCGCGCTCCAACAGACGGCGCAGGACGCCCACTTTGCGGCGCTGCAACTCGCGCAGGCGCGGCGCAACCTCGAACTCTCCGCCAAAGCGGACACGGTGGCGGGGAAGCGCTACGACGTGGCCTACAATCGGTATGTCATCGGGCGGATCACCATCGACAATCTGTACATCGCCCAGAACGAAAAGGATGCGGCGCTCGCGAGCTACGTGCAGTCGCTGCGGGGCTACTGGCAGGCGTATTTCCGGCTTCGCCGGATGACCCTCTTCGACTTCGAAAAGGGGGAGAAGATTCGGTAGATTCCCGGCGCCCCCAGACCGGGACCTACCGATGCTGCCCCACCTCGTCCGGCTCTTTGCCCACATCCGCTGGGCCGACGGGATCTTGTCCGATGCGCTGGCCCGCACCCCGACGCCGCCCGCGGAATGCATTCGCGAGTATGCCCACATTCTGGGTGCCGACGAAACCTGGCTTTCCCGCCTTACGCAACGCCCTCCTCGGGTACCGGTCTGGCCCGCGCTCGCCTTGCCGGAGCTCACATCGCTGGCCGCGGACGTACATGCCGGTTTCGACCGGTATCTCGCGGATATCGACGAGCGTTCGCTTGCGAGCGACGTGGCCTACGTCAACAGCGCGGGCCAGTCGTTTCGGACGCCGGCCGGGGAAATCTTGCTTCACATCACGTTGCACGCGCAGTATCATCGAGGGAAAATCAATCTGCTGCTTCGACAGGCGGGGCTCCAGCCGGCCCCGACCGACTATATCGCATTCGTGCGCGGGGTCGAGGCGGCAGTGACCCCCCCGTCCGGCGCACGATAGTCACATACTCAACTGGAGTCTCAGAATGGCCGAGCTCAAGACGAAGCAGACCGGTGGGAGCGTCGCGGGGTTCCTCGCCAAGGTCACCGATCCGGAGCGCCGGAAGGACTGCCAGACCGTGCTCGCGCTCATGAAGAAGGCGACTAAGGCGGAGCCCAAGATGTGGGGGCCGGCCATCGTCGGATTCGGCGCCTATACCTACAAGTACGATTCGGGCCGCGAGCTGGAGTGGTTTCTCACCGGCTTCTCGCCTCGCAAGGCCAACTTGACGCTCTATATCATGGGCGGGTTCGCCCGCTATGCCGAGCTGATGAAGAAGCTGGGCAAGCACAAGACGGGGAAGTCGTGCCTGTATATCAACCGGTTGTCCGACGTGGATTCGGCGGTGCTCGAGGCGCTCGTCAAGGAGTCGGTGGCGTTCAACTCCCGATGATCACCGCGCCGGCGTCAAGAGCCTGAGACCGGCGGTGCCCGCCAGAATGACGAGCAGGCAGAATACCCGGGCGGGGTTGGGAGTGGAACGGCCGACCACGTGCTCGACCGCCACCGAGCCGGCCACGGACAGGGCGGTCCAGACGGCGTAGGCGGTGCTTCCGGGGACCGACTGCAGCGCCTTGGCAAGAGTGACCGTCGCCGTGATCCCGAAGAACGCATACCAACCGATAGCGCCGAACCGCCGAAACCCGTCGGTGCGCTGTAGGCTCTCGATCCACCCCACCTGCAGCGCGCTTGACAGCAGCAGGTAGATCCATCCACCGATAGGCCGAGACGTCATGTTGCGCCACCACTGCCGTCGGGTGCCGATTTGCCGGGCGGATCGGCGGCCGGACGAAACGCGAGGGCTTGCTGGACGAAATAGCCGGACGGGAACGCTTCCGGAAACGGCGTGCCGGCCAACCCATACTTCGCCGCGTTGCGTTCATCGCGCGGTGGGAAATAGGCGGTGCCGAAGAGCCAATCCCAAAGGGCCAGCTTCGTCGCGAAATTGCGATTGTAGGCTGCGGGATCGTTGGCGTGATGCCAGCGATGCATCTCGGGCCCGTTGACGACGTACTGCAGGACCCCGAGCCGGACGTCGAGATTCGAGTGGATGAACATGCCCCACACCGCACTGACCATCCCCTTCAGTACGGCCACCTCGGGCGCGGCACCGAGGAGGACGATCGGCGCGAACTCAACCGTTTGGTTGACCAGGATTTCAAGCGAGTGAGAGCGAACGCCTGAGAGCCAATCAACGTTCTCGACGGAGTGGTGGGCCTCATGGAACCGCCAGAGGAACCGGGACCGGTGCTGCAGCCGGTGGAAGAAGTAGATGTAGAGGTCGTGGACCACGAAGAAGAAGACGAGTTGCCAAAGGATCGGCCAATCGGACACCAGGTGGAGTCTGGACCAGTCGGTGCCGGCATCAAGCGCGCCGATGATTCGCCCGATGACCAGGCCGAGGACGAAGCTCTGGACCAGCCCATAGAGCACAAGGTCATTCCAGAATCCCGGCCGAAAGAGACGCTGCCCCGGGTTGTAGGGGCGGCGCCGTTCGGCGAAGATGAAGAAGAGCGCCGCCAGCGCGACGGCCGCGGTGCCGGCGATCTCGATCCGATTCATCAAGAGGCGGCGGCGGTCAGCTGGGGCGGCCCGGTTCGGGTGATTCGGCGGAGGCGCTTGAGCGCGCCGAGCTCGCTCTCGTACACGCGCTTGCGCCCGGTGCCAAGGGCGCGCTCCACGAGCCGGATGCCCTCCACCAACCGGGTGAGATCGGCCAGGTCGAGCGAGGCGGCCTGATCCGACCCCCACATGGTGCGGCTTAGGGTGATGTGCCGCTCCACGAAGATCGCGCCCAGCGCCACCGCGGCGCAGGTCGCCGTCACGTCGGCTTCATGGCCGGAGTATCCGACCGGCGCGTAGGGAAAGAGCTTTCGGAGCGTGGTGATCATCCGGAGATTGAGCTCGTGCGGCGGGCAGGGATAGGCGGACGTCGAATGGGCGATGAGCAGCCGCCGGGTGCCCACGGCGCGCACCGCCGTCCTGATTTCCTCGGCGGTCGACATGCCGGTCGAGAGCATCAGCGGTCGCCCGGTTTTCCGCATGGCCCGGAGCAACCCGTGGTCGGTAAGCGACGCGGAGGCGGCCTTGAAAAACGGCACGTCGAACCCAGCGATGAATTCGACCGAGGGCGTGTCCCAGCATGACGCCGTCCACGCGATGCCGTTGGTCCGGCAGTGGCGGTCGATCTCCGCGTACTCCATGGCGCCGAATTCGACCTTGCGGCGATAGTCGAGATACGTCATCCGGCCCCACGGGGTCTCTCGCTCCACCCGCTGCTGGTCCTTCGGCACGCAGAGCTCGGGGGTGCGTTTCTGGAATTTCACGCAGTCGCACCCGGCCGCCGCCGCCCCCTCGATCAGCTGTTTGGCGATATCGAGGGAGCCGTTATGGTTGATCCCGATTTCGCCGATGGTATAGACCGGAGTGCCGTCGGCGAGTACCCGATCGCCGAGAGCGATCTGGCGCCTAAAGAGGGCGGGTAGGAAT
>JABFSM010000143.1 GCA_013140635.1 Gemmatimonadales bacterium | reverse complement strand
GCGTCTGATGGAACCGCTGGGCTACGTCTCGCCGGCGGAGTTCGAGGACGCGTTCCACCGTGCCCACGCCGACTCCCCGGCCTGGATACTCAACTAACCGAGTCTCCGGCAAACCCGGGGCGGTTCACAGTCGGAGTATGCGGCTGATCCTGCTGGGGAAGTTCCCATAGCGTCACGAAAAGGTGGAACGATCCGGAGATTGCTCGGAGACCGTCCGCGCTAACTGCGACACCGACGACTTTATTTCGTATCGTGCCCACGGCAATCAAAGGGGTTAGAGCCTCGGATTCCCAAATACGTATTGCGTCGTCTCCTCCAGAGACGATGCGACGACCATCCGGAGTGACAGCCACACTTCGAACGGTCCCGGTATGGCCTTCAAAAACTCTAACTGAACCACCTGCTGATGAGTTCCACAGTTGGACCGTCCTGTCTCGCGAGCACGAGACGGCGACACTGCCGTCGTCGGATATCGCGACGTCCATGACTTTGGCGGTATGGCCGCGAAGTATCGCAATCGGTGACGCAGCCGAAACATCCCAGACAATTACAGAGCGATCTTCCGATCCCGAAACCGCCACTTTGCCGTCAGAGCTCATTGCAGCACAGGTCACTCGACCAGAGTGACCTGTCATGACGCCAGCAAGTTCGCCTGAATCAGCATCCCACACCCGAACCTCATGACTGCTAGTTCCTCCCGGAGATACAACAAACCTCCCGTCGCCGCTAATGCCCAATCGCAACGAGGCCTGTTGAATCGTATGGATGCACTTAGCGTTCGTAACGTCCCATATTCGAATTGTTCCATCTTGAGAGCTAGAGACGGCTCTTCGGCCATCAGCCGACAGGGATACCCCAAGGACAGCCCCATTATGGCCCGAAAGCAAAGCTTTGCGAGCACTGCGGTCCAAGTCCCACACCCAAATTCCTGAGTCCAATCCGCCGGAAAGTCCGATGCCACCTTGATGTGACATTGCAACCCATGTGGCAGACTTGCCTGAACGCAGCACGCTCTGTGGCTCAAGTATCTGCGCTGAATCAATGCTAACTAACGACTCCGGACGGCAGGCATCAACGAGCTTTGCATACTCCTGCTCGTCGTTTTCCAAACCCCAATTGATGGAGTGGAACTGCGCCACGGAGCCTTTGATGGGGACGTCGTCGAGACGCAGGGGAAGAAAACGGCGCCTCTTGTTCAGAGGGTCGCGAAAGCGGAACGTGCCGAACTCCAACTGTGCCCAGTCCGAGCCGAACGCATTCGCTGACATGCAGAGCACGAGCACGCGCGAGCGCTCCAGCCCTTCCTCGATCTTTGCCGGAACATTGTCGCCCGGCTTGAGCACCCATTCATCGAACCACACCTTCACCCCGTCCTTCCGCAACCGCTCCGCCAGCGGGCGCACCACCGCCTTGTCCTTTGCGCTATGGCTGAGGAAGACATCGAATGGCACCTGCTCGCTCATAGTCACCCTGCTCTCTTGGCGTCTAACGAACAAGACATACCCTGCGGCACGACCACACCGCATTCAAGGCTGCCGATGAAGCACGGGCCGCGCCGGCAGGTTCATGCCCGGGTTAGCCGGCCGCTTCAGTGGCATCGATTGTGAGTAACGGTAGCCAGACCAAGACAGTCCTCTGGCACACCGGCCAACAACACCCCAGGAGCCATCGAGCTTGGCCAGCAGAAATGTGTGCTACTGATTGCGGCGCGGCGCTTGGTTGGGTTGCAGCAAACGCTCACCTCGCGGCGGCGCAGCACGCAGGATTGCTGACGACACCCCCTAGAGCACTCGTCGATCAGAGCTCATTGTTGATCGCTATCAGCTTCCGACTCAGTTGAGCGCCAAGGTCTTTGATGTTCCGCCAAACGATGCGCTCAAAACCATACAGGTTGAAGGCCACTATCGTATGTTGTTTGCTCAAGAAGATCGTGGGTCTCTCGAAACCGTGGCTCAGCCCGACCTCGAAGTAGACGTTTGGACGGCCCAGAGTCAGGTCGCCAATGACGATCGTCGCTCTTCGGATGGCCTGCTGAATCAGAAGAATCAGCGGCTGGTTGACACCCATCTCGATGTCACGTCCAAGAACAACTTTCCACCCGAGTTCCGCTTCGACCGCCTCCGAGATGGCCCTTTCAACTCTTGGACCGTCACGATAGTCTGGTGCGAATGGCATCGCGACAAATACAGATGGACTACCCACTCCGGCTTCGGTCATCCTCATGGCGGTGTCGACCGCAACCGCCGCCAGAGGTTCGGGATCGAGCGCGTAATCTCCCACTGCGGCCAGCGAGGCCGCGATCATCGGACCGCAAGTTCTCTCGGCGTCTTCGACGATCCTTACGAACTCCCGCCGCGCGACTCCCCCGAACTGTGGAAGTGGTATGATTGGACGCCCATACTGGCGGGCGATGCGGACGTTGTGGTCGCAACCGCGCGAACCAGCGAGTAGTATCAAAGCGCTGCAAGTCCGTACCATCCGCTCGCGGCGCCCTTCGGGCCAAGCATCGAGGACCTGAGTCCTTCCTCCCTTGATACTCTCGTAGATCTGGTCATAAGTCTGGGTCGATGTGCCGGGATCCCCAAAATGAACTGGCAGATACGTCAGGAGTTGCGAGCCAGCCGGACCATTTGCACCAAGAAAGGCCCGCGCCGCCTCGGACGCCGGAGTCCCTACCGTCCCGGCATAGATAGCGTCTACGCCCAGCATTTTGAGGCGCTTCCCGATATGCCGCGCGGTTTCCATCGCGCGCAATCGTGCATCTGCCGGGCAGTCCTCCATGAAATGCCCGAAACACATGAAGATCCGCTTTTTCCTCGGCGCACTCACCGTGACTGGCATCGTGTTCATACGGCGAAGCTCGCGGCGCTGAGGCCCGCAAGGTACTCATACTCGTCCACAAATGATTCGGCGATCATGCGTTCCATCTTCGGAAGCAGCACGGGCGGCTTGCAGTAGTGGAAGTCCTCACTCTCCAGAAGAGTGCGATGGTGTGACGTCAAGTAGTCACTCCGCTGGATGAGCTTAAGGACTTCTTGCCGTCGGTCTTCCTGATGCTCGTCCCGCCAGTCCGTCATTGTGGGAAGGGCTGAGAGACCCCAGGCCGCCAGCACGGAATGAAGAACGCGAGGATCCCGGGTGAGCTGCTCATAGACGATGCACCGAACGTTTCGCGACACCGCTCTCCTTGTCATGAACAGATCAATGGCGTGACGATACGCAATCCTGAAGAGGCGCGTGTCTCTTCCAAGGACTTTCCAGGAGTTCAGAGTGTCGATGGGATCGCGAAACAGAAAGAGCGGGTGGACGCTGTCGAGTATCGCGTCAGACGGAAATGGATTGTACGCGCATACCGCTGCAGTGCTCATCCCAAAGGTAAGCTTCGCAAAGGCGAATGGCTTTCGCACCGCCCTCAGGTGGTCATAGAGGGTATACTCGACAGGCTTCCCTTCTCTCAGGAATTCGGCCTTCAGATTGTTGCGGACGATTTGAACCGCAGGATGCCGGCTCATCATTCTGGCGAAGGCCGTCGAGCCACTGCGGCTGGGACCCAGCATCAATCGCATGGTCGGGGAGTGCGCGTGGCCGGGAGGCAAAGTCTCAGGCATGGGATTTGTGAACCGCCTGTCATTGAACGGGGCGTAGGTGCTCCCTCTGCCTGAGCGCATGCTCGGCGCTACATCGGCCACGCCGTCAGGAAATGCCGCATCGCCGGTCTTGCCTCAAGGCGCCTTCGCGAACGATTATCGCCTTCAAATGCTAGGGCGGCGGCGCTGCACCAGGATGCCGGGTTGCTGGAGCACCGAGGCATTGGTGGCTCAAAACTCCTCGAGCGAACGCCAGCCAGCGGCCCGACTCGAGCTCCGGACGGGGCCGCTGGGTGACGATGGACCACCTGGTCCTACGCGCTCGGGGCCATCCGCATTAACCATCAGCCACGTGCAGCAGTAGTAGCACGCAGTCTGGTTAACGTACTGCCCTTCTGCTACGGGCCGCCAGTGAGACCGTGGCTCGGCCACCTTGGAATCTGGCCCCGGGGCCGCGGCCGCACAGATGGCAGGCCCGTCAGCAGCAAGGTGGGTTAGGCATCGGCTCGCAAGTTCCTTGGCCGTCTACTTACCGGGCTTCAAAGCACCCTCAAAGAGCGCCGACTGAACGCTGATGCCAGCGACGACTTGACCGCGTGACAGGCCTGACACACTTCCCCCAAAATAGTAGTAAGTCAATCCTGCCTTCGCTCCATTGACGGCCAATTGAAGGCCTAGCTCTAGTCCGATTCGAAGGGTGTTGCCACCAAAGGCCTGCGCGTACTGCTCACGGTTCGGGGGGCTGGCGATATCGCCACCGACGCCACGGACGGCCACCCCGATATCCAAGAGCGCGACAACGGCACTATTCCTCCTGGCATCATCGCCTGAGACATGCCCGCCAAGAGCTACGAAGCCGCCCAGGCCGATGCCTCCGACAACCGCCCCTATGGCTGGGGCCGGACTAGCTTGAACCTGCCACCTCGCGGAACTGATACTTCCATAGCCGCGTATGCCGGCGGTTGTAATCTGGGCCGATGGATCTTTGCTGCTGAACCAGCGAATGTCGATTAGACCGGCCGCAAGACTCGCGCCCGACGCGGGAGCGAGAAGGGTCGTCCCAAAGCCCTTCTCCAAAGGACTCGCCGTGCCGATGGTATTAATCAGTAGGTCAACACTGAGACGCGCGAACCCGATCGCTAACCCAAGGGAGGCGGATGCGAGGGTGGTGACAGCTTCTTGTCCCAACGCGTTCTTCAGATTGCCATCTGCGTACACCGCAACGGTTCCTCCTGCCTTATCACTTGTCTGCAGATTGCGTAGGGTCTGCGAGGCAACTGGAGAGACAGAAACTAGAGCCACGACAGTGACGGCAATCAATCGCATGTTGTCCTCCACGGGGGGGCCTCAGCAGCCTATTCGCGGAGAGAATACCGCAGAGCGCACCTCGGTGCCAGAAGGGGCACTACCGCCTATCATGACTTATAGGTCTACGGACATAGAAACGCAGATGGCCAACGCTCTGCCCTTTTGCTGCGGGGCGGCGGGCAGGAACGGCCGCCCTTGCTCTACGTAGTTCCTACCCAGGGCAGCTTCTAGCCCGCATAAGTGAAGATGGATGGAATCTCAGTTACGAGCAAATCAGAACGGCTCAAAGTCAACTTTGGCCTCATGTCAGCCAGAAGGCACTGTTAGGGAACGAGAATCAGGTGATGATTTAGCGACTCAATGTCGAGTCCGAATGATGATCGAACCGAAGCCTGCTTTCGACGGAGGCTATTCATGTGAGCTTCTCTTGATTTCCATCACAAGCATGCAGCACACACCACCCACGTCCAGTTCACCCCAATTGAGCGCCATCGCAGTGTTGCGTTTGGGAAGTTTCTCCGCCTTGGGCATCGTGGAGGTCGCGTGGTTGTCGACTCCCTGCCAGAGAAATGCCTCCTGCCCATGGTTCTTTAGCTTGACGAATGTTCCGTTTGTCCGCTCCTTGGCCCAGCAAAGCGTAAACTTGAATTTATAGTTTTGGAACTTCGCCGGACTATGAATCGCGTAGGCCATGCATACGTGGACCTGATCGCTAACCTTGACGAGTTCAACTTCCAAATATCTGATAAGAAGCGGCGTCACTTTTGCTTCCTTACCGTTCTGCCACCGCTTCTTGAACAGCATTCCGGCATTCGGCGCTGATGAGCCATTGCGAAGGAAGCCGTGCAGGATGATCTTTTTGAATGTCGAACCATGAATGTTGACGCGAAGAAATCCAATTCCCCACGACTTGCCCCCCTCGGGAACTACTCCCACGTAAGTCTCTCCAGTGAATGAACCCTTCTCGACGATCACTTCCGTTCTCTTTCTCGTCATTGACGTGCCTCCAATCGCGATGCATGGTCTAGTCATGTGTCAGTGCGCGCATTCTGCGGGTTTGCCTGCACACACGGGCCACTTCGCTGTGTTGCACAACGTCATGCATTTCTGCGGCGGCGTGTGGCGCCCCCGCCACGTAAGCTACTCACTTGGCGGCGGGCCACCGCGGACCGCCGGCAGCAAGCGCAGGTTAGGCTGCTGGTACAGTAACACTTGGTGGGTAGTCGTTCGACTTCCAGCACTCGTCCTTCAACCATGCCACTAGGTCGCGCCGTGAGCACTTGATGATACCATCGCTTTTGTACATGCGAATTGTGCATGCTACCTTCGAGACGTGATATTCTGTGGCGTAGATGATCGCCTCCAGGGAAAGACCTGGGTGCTTTCGACGAGCTTCTACAAGTATGTCTCTGGCCTCGCCCTGAGTGAGAACCTGTACTCGCGTGCCATCAATGGAAGGTCCGAGTGTGAAGCCGACCACAAACCCAACAGCACCACCTATTAATGATCCGGCTGGTGCGCCGAGACCCCCAGTGGCAACGCCCGCGGCGCCGCCGCCGATGAGCCCGCCGGTACCCATTCCTGAGAGGCCAAAGGTAAGGCGTGAGCGGAGGGAGCTGGATGGGTTTGTGACCCGAACCAGAGCAGGGGTCAGGGCTACCAAGACCAGGGGTAGATAGGTTGTGAGATCAAACGGAAAGAGCGTGCTGAGAAGTGGTTGTAGCGAGATGATGAGGATCAAGACGGCGAGACCAAGGACCATTACTTCAAGTTGAACAACATGTCGCTTGATATTGTCGGAGGCCCTAAGCATCAAGCGGTCAGGAGCCATTTCCGTGGGCTCGGGTAACTCAGTGCCCTGCACAAGCTCATCCATCAGTCGGCCAGTGACAACATACTGCTTGCGCTGCGATTGTTCCTCTTGCCCACCCCCTTTGAATTGCTCAGTCACGAAGCCTCCTAGTCAACGTTACAGACAACAATGGATACAGCCTAACGACGTTGCCATAGCCGCCGCGGGGCCAGACCGCGCTCAATGCGCGCTGGCGACCTCCGGCCCCGCGGTCGGCTTCATGGCCTTGTTAGGTGGTAGTAGCTTTGATGCGCGCCGCTGTTTGAATGCCTCAAAGCGATCCCGGAATGTAAAGACGTACTCAATCAGAGCTCCCGCAAAGTCCAGGGTGTCCTTGGCATCGTCACGGGTAAGCGTTTCGGCGGCATCGTGTGCAGCGTCATTGCCCGCAAGTCGCAGGCCGTCTGCCCACTCGAAGAGACGACTTTCGATCAAGCCCTTGTCGCGCATTTTCTTGAGCGCGGCGGCCAAATTCCGAGCCTTGACGCCATGCTCTTTCACCAACGCCTCAAGAGCCTTACGGCACATGATTGCCGTGGCGGTATACGCCCGCGCTCCGTAGCACCGTGAAGCTTCGTCGAAGGCCCCAGCGACGGACTTCGGAACCCCCGGTCCGACCCGCGAACGTGCGGGGAGTACCCTCGCGGGCGTGTCGTAGTCGTGGTCGTTGTCCCAGTCGCCATAATTCTCCTGGGCGGCGACCATCGGTGCATCACAGCTGGGACACTGTGCCAGGAGGTACCGGATCGGAACGTCCGGCCCCTCTTGGAAGTGGGCGTAGTTGCCAGCGACTTTTGCCTCAACGACCGCGTTGCAACGCGGACAGTCAAGGGTCACTGTCTTGGGAACATAGTCAACGGTCTTTCGCTTCTTCTTCGCCACAAGGACTCCATCGTGCTCTGATGTCGGTGCTGCCCCCTGACTATTACTTAACCCGCACCACCCCTCCCACAGTATCTACCCGCTCGCTACGCACCTCCGCAGCCTATTCGGCCATATCGCAACACTGCGTTCGTTCCAGTCAACCTCGTACGCAGCCTAAGCCGGTGCCGGCAACCCCAGGAGAGAGGCCGATCCCCCCCACCGCATCAATGCCTTAGGCCCGTTTAGCGGCTCCACGGCCTCCGCCATATGTAACGACTTGCCGCGCGGTGATATCCAGCACGGAGGCGCGGTCATATCTGGCCCCCCCGATGCAGGCCTCGGGTAGCCCCTCACGTCAGGCCAGAACGAATATGCTCCCATAACCGATGCACCACAACGGAACATCTCCGCCGCCAGCCAGGCCGGCGGTATCGACCCGGCCCCCCCCCTTCCGATCGGAGCGGTCCGGGGGCCTCCGGGGCCACGCCAAGAGCGGATCGGCGCTTCCCCCCACCCTCTCAAGGCCGTTCGGCACCGTAACGCTCCCTTCCGCCTTAATCTTTGAGGCCGCCGACTCCCGCGCAAAGCCGCCGAGACCCTCTCAGAGCCTTCCGGGACCGGCGTAGCCTCTCCCGCACCCGCGACTTCCTTTCCGCCTTAATCTTTGTGGCCGCCGACTGCCGCGTAAAGCCGCCGGGACCGTCGAAGGACCTTCCGAGA
>JABFSM010000167.1 GCA_013140635.1 Gemmatimonadales bacterium | reverse complement strand
GGCGCCGGCCGAGTTCACGCCGTACCTCAGTATGCTCCTTCCGCTGGTCTTTGCGTACGGCGGATTCGAGGCGGCGCTCATGCCGCTGGCCGAGGCCAAGAACCCGGAGCGCGACGCGCCGTTCGCGCTCTTTGCCGCGCTCCTCGCTTCCGCCCTCGTCTACACGTTGGCGCAAGCCGTCGTCACCCTGACCCTACCGGACCCCGGAAGCACCACCCGTCCACTCGCTGCGGCGGCCCGGGTCTTTCTCGGCGGGCCAGGCGCGCTCTTCATGGCGGCCTGCGCCATGCTCTCGACCTTCGGGTACCTGGCCGGAGGGATGGTGAACGTTCCTCGGCTTACCTATGCGATGGCCGAACGGGGAGACCTGCCGCGGATCTTCGGTGCGGTGCATCGCACCTTCTCGACCCCGCATGTGTCGATCGTCGCCTATACGGTGCTCGTGTGGCTGCTGGCGGTCAACGGGAGTTTCATGCAGAACCTGACCCTCTCGGTGGCGGCGCGGCTCATCACCTATGGGTTGGTCTGCGCCTCGGTGCCGGTGCTTCGGCGCCGAGATGGGACCCCCAGGGCGGCGCCCGCCGCGGCGTTCCGGCTTCCAGCGGGGCCGGCGCTAGCCGCAATCGGGGTGCTCGGCATGGTCGTGGCGGCGAGTCAGCTGAGCCTTCGGGAAGTGAGAGTGATGGCCATCGTTATTGCCTTGGCCACCGTGCACTACTACTTCACGCGGAAGACCGCCAGGGCATAGTCATCGCGAGCCGCCAGGGGGGTAGTCATCGCGAGGCCCGCAGGGCCGTGGCGATCTGGGGTTTGCCTCGGCCCTACAGGCCTCGCAACTTCGGCTTCGACCCTTCGGGTCTCGCAATGACCGGCGCTAGAACAACTCCGCAATAAGACACCGCGCCGAGCCGCCGCCCAGGCGCTCGAATGCGGACAGTTCGGTATGGAGGATGCGGCCGTGGCGCCCGATCAGGTCGCGCTCGGCCGGTGAGAAATGGCGCCACGCCTGGCTCGACATCACGAAGAGCGGTTCCCCCGCGTTGCTCGACAGGGCCAGGCAATTGCCGCAGAAGTTGGCGGCCTGTTCCTGGGTGAGCGCAATAACCTCGTTGCCGTCTTCACGGAGCCGGGCTTCGACCGCCGCCCGCTCCGCCGCATCGCCGATCGATTCGAGGCAGACCCCCGCCAGTCCATGCCCCACGAACATCAGGACATTGGTGTGGTAAAACGGCACCCCCGACCGGTCCGCCGCCCGGAACGAGACGAGCCGGTAGTCCAGCTCGGCGGCCCATTCGAGCGCCAGATCGCGGTCGGTCCGGGGCGAAAGGCAGGCGTACGCGGTCCGGCCGTCGTGGTCCAGGACCAGGCTGCCGGTGCTCTCCAGAAAGCGGGCTCGGCGCTCGTTAGGCGAGAGGTCGACCAGCCGCGGATAGCCCGGCCGCAGCAGGCCGACCAGGTCATCCCGCCGCTCGATCCGGCGGTTCTCCGCCAGGAGCGGGTAGAGTACGAGGGTGGCGGGGGTGCGCCCGTCGGCGGGGTGGGTCGAGAACCAGTTGTTGCAGAAGGGGGCGTCGGGGCTCGTCTCGAGGCTCTGAGCCACGGTGAGGGTCACCTGGTTCTGGAGCAGCAGTTCCCGAAGCCGGTTGTGCTGCTCCAGCGCCAGCGCCGAGAGCGCCTCTTCCTCGTCTGGAGAAGGGGCGGTCTGGAAGGCGTTGGTCTCGCCGGTTTCTCGGTTGTATCGAAAACGGACCGGCTCGACCAGAAATACATGGGAGGCGGCGCGGGCTCGCGTCCGCCCGGTGGTCATGGCCGGTCCGCCGGTACCGGCATCGGCCGGAGGTATTCGTAGTCGCTCATCTCGGGCCCAAGAGTAATGAGGCCGAATCGGGTCCGTCCAGGTGCCGGCCCCCGAACCCGCTCCCATTGCTGCCAGAAGGAGCAAACCGAGTCGGTGGTGCGGTGGCGCCCCTCCCACCAGCTCACCGGGGAACGGCAGTCGCCCAGCACCGCATGGCGGGGGGTGTAGACCCGGTTCTGTTTCGGGTCGCTGATTCGCTCCCCTTCCCACCAGTGACAGGTGGCGCAGCGGCGGGTGGTGTTGAGGAAGTTGTTCACGGGGCTGGGATTCTACCTCGGGGCTCGGGTCGATGCCCGGCAAAGGTAGCGGGAGGTGTCAATCAAGTCTCAACTGAAGCAGGGTATAGACGCGACAGGTCTCAATCAATGTAACAAGTCAATGAAAAGTCCCCAATGTAGAAGTTCATGCTTAACGACCTAAGTGGTTGAACATCCCAAGGATGGCGTAAGGCAGCTGTGGGAAACCACAGTCTGCGCATGAAGAGATACGGAGAAAGCACGTATAGGCATTGATACCTGCAGGTCATACTCTAGTTCCGCTTCTAGGCCCGCCATAGTTCGCTATCGCCACAAAGCAGCTGAATGATCTGAGGATTTGGTTGAGGGTTGCCGTGCCAAGCTCGTTCGGTTCTCGTGTCATACTCGCGACGCCCCCCTTTGGGGCTACTTCAAGGATCGTTCCTATGACATCGTAGAGTCGTGCTTTAGTTGGCCGTTACCCCAATGCAGGTAATTCCCTAATCTTGGAGGTCGTGTTGAAACTGATCAGGAATGTGACATCGATCCCAGCCATTGCTGGGGTGCTCCTTATCATCGGGGCATGCGGCGAACAAGTGAGTGCTCCGAATGGGAGTGGGAGCATTGACAAGTCTCAGGTCCAGGGCACTGCGATTATGTCATTCTGGAAGCCTGGCACCGCAGGAATGACCTATCTGGGCGCCGTGTCGGCCGACTCTGATCCTTCCGAGTCGGGCCAAAGCATGCAGGCTAGGCGCGACCGGGTTAGGCCCATAACTCTCGCAGCAGCTGATGTTGAGGCGAAGAGACCGACTATCAGCAAGGCCTTCTCGACATTCCAGTACAAGGGGCCGGCCAAAGCTAGCGCTGCCGATCCCTTTGCCCAATCAAGAGCTCCGCTCACTCGTCCGATGCTTCAGGGAAGAACATTTACGACGAAGACGAGCGATGGGAAGAACGTCAGAGTTCAGATCGCCGATGATCCGCGCGGTGGGAGTAGGCCGCCGCTTGCCACAGCGATCTATGTGAATGAGCGCATTGTTGCTGTTCATGAGATGAGCTACAAGAAGACCGGAGGAAAGTGGACACCAACGGAGGTTACAGTAACAGCGTTCGATTCGACCGGCCAGGTCAGTCTTATCTCAAACCAAGATCTGCGAGGACTGTCCTTCGGTGGCACAAGTACCCTCGGTGGGCTTAAGCGTTTTCAGGATCGGCTGAAGAGCGTTGGACGCCGAATGCAGGATCTTGTGCTTCCTGACGCGGCCTACGCGGCCATGCCGGCGTCAATGGAAGAGCCCGGCGAGAGCTGCTTCCAAGAGTGGGTTGAGCTGGGAATCGCGGCGTTGGCGAATGGTATTGCCTTTGCCGGGGTTTTGGCGGCGGAGGCAGGCTGCCTGTCTGCAGCTACAGCTTTGCTATCCTGTCCTGCGTGGGGGCTCGCCGCAGCTGCATACGCGATTACATCACTTAACTTTCTATGGGCCGACTACAGGCTGGGTGTTTGCCGTGGAGAAAACCCTACGCCACCATCATCAGGTGGCGGTGGCGGTGGGACGGGGGGCGGAGGGACCGGCGGCGGTGGTACAGGGCAAGTCTGCCAGGAGTACACAATTGAGATAAGCTTTGACGGCGGTTCCAGCTGGCACTATTACGGGACGGTTCGTGTCTGTGGTGCCGGTGAAAATGCGACGTAGCCGCGGTTGGCACCGAGTTCTATTGTGGGGGGCGTTCTTGAATATTGGCGCTGAGGATTACGCCCCAGTAGTTTGACTAACGTAGGAGAACCGAGCTCTCTGCGTCCTGGGAGTTGGCACAGGCATGCGATCATGGCCTTGAAAGTGGCGTTCCGATACTTCTGGTCAGGAAGGGTCCATGCCGATTGACTCTATTGGGGCAAGTATGGAATTAGGAGTTGTTCTTGCCGGGCTCGTCAGTGTCGCATTTTCTGCGCTCCTCTGGCGTTCGGTCCGAAGCAGAAGTGGAATGGAAATAGTGGGTTACGCAAACGCGACTGCCGCAGGGTTATGTTCGGTCCTGTCGAGACTCAGCCGGGGCAAGCCAGCAGGAGCAGCATTCGGAGTCTCTGGACTCATCTTTGCGGTTGTCGGTCTAGTCGCAATGCTAGTCGCTCTGCGACGGCGCCGAATGAATTAGGTATTTGAGGAAATGCGCTGTTGGCGTGGCAGTGCATGCCAGAGGTCTTCTCCGTTCGGGAGTGAGTGTATGATTAGACTAATTGTGATTCTCGCAGCATCTGGCTTCGGAGTCGTCTGCAGCGCATCCGCGCAGGCGACGGGAGGGCCTGTTGATTCGGCAAGGATTGCGCTTGCTAAGTCTCTTCTCGTTCGAACCGGTGCAGGTCAACCCTCATCGTCAGAAATGTTCAAGAGCTTGTCGCAACAGCGGCAAGGACTCCCACAAATCAGGCAGGCAGTATGGGACTCATTGGAAGCGGGACTCCAACGGGCGATGGCAGGTCTCGTTGATTCGCTTGCTCCGCACTATGCGATGCGCTTTTCCACGGAAGAATTGCGAGAGATTATTCAGTTCTATGACTCTCCTGTTGGGCGTCATCTCATAGCAGAACAGCCCGCCTTTGCGAGAGTTGGCATGCAACTTGGACAACGGCTTGCGGCTCGCGTACTAGAGCAATTCCAGAAGGAGTTGCAAAACAGCATTCGCAATGATTGAGAGATGCAGGCGGACGCCGGTTACGAGCATGTAACTCCGGCTGACAACTTAACCGACCTATCTAGCCCTCAAATCAAACAGGCCACCGCACTTGCGGTGGCCCGTCCGTTGCCGTCATTGCGAGGCGGCGAAGCCGCCGAAGCAGTCTCCCACTAGAACCCGAACTTCACCCCCAGCGAAATCACCGGGTGGAACTTGAGGAACGATTTGTCGTTGATGTCGGCGCGCACCTGAGCTAGTTCTTCCTCGACGTTCGCGTCGAACTCCGCCTTGGCCTGGCCGGTGAGCGGCGTCGTCCCCACCAGGCTTACCCGCGGCGTCCCGGTCATCCCGACACCTAAGTCAAAGAGCAACGCAATCCGCCCCCGGCCCGCAAAGCCAAGGCCGAAATAGGGCGCGGTCCTGTTGAAGCCGACCGTCCCCTGGAGCGACCCGATCTGATCGGGCGTGTAGGTCTGCCCGCCGATTTCGATATTCTGCGTGAGCCGCGCGATCATCCGCCCTTCATTCCGGTTGAGCAGGACCCCGCCGGACAGGTGAAAGGTGCCCCCGAACGGATAGAGATCGACGATCGCGCTCCCACTCTCGAAATGGGGCGTGAACCGATAGGCAATGTCGTCGATCGTGGCATCCCGGGAAAAGCTGAGATAGTTGGCCCCGAGCCGAAACCCGAACAGGGAAGTGGGCCGGTACGACAATTCGGCCCCCGCGCCGAGCGTGGACGCCCGTGCCGCGAGTCCCGCCTGCGCCTCGAGCGCGGCCGGCGCACCCAAGGCGAGGATGAAAACCGCCACTTTTTGCAGTCGCATTGTGCACTCCTTCAAGGCGATCGGAGCCCTCATCGTGAGGCTCCCGAAGCCAACTCCTTGTGGGACTTGGCGTACCTCGAAAGAAGGGCAAGCCCGGGGCCAGCCCGGGCTACATACCCTCGGAGGGGAGGGGAAGGGCGACGAGAACGGCGGTGGCGGCAAGGAGGAGCGCGCCGATGAGAAGTTCAAGCGCTGCTGAGCTTCGGAGGTGGCGCTCCGTCGCCGATTCGTCGAGCGCCGGCTGAACGATTCGCCAGTTGTACGCACCAATGCCGGCCACCCCAGCCAGCGCGATCAGCTTGATGCCGAGGGCGCGGCCGTAGCCGCTTCCGAGGAGGTGCGCCGGCCAGGTCCAGCCCATGTATCGCGCCGCGAGCCAGACGCCGATCGCGATGGTGAGCGGCCCGGCGACGATCGCCCGCCGCGAAAAATTCGCCACCAGCGCGCGCACCAGCGTGGGCCTCGCCGAACTCGGCAAGGTGCGAGATGCGGAGAGCCCGCACAGGAACATCACCGCAAGGCCGCCGAGCCAGACCCCCCCTCCGGCAAAATGGAGCCCATCGAGAATGAGCCCGCCGGTGCCCGATTTGGGCGTTGCCGCGTGGCCGGTGAGCCCCGCGGTGAAGGCGATCCCCACCGAGGCCGCGCTCGCCAGCCACCAACCAAATGGGACGCCGGCCGCCGCCACGATGTACGCGGTCAACGCCAAAAGGGACATCGCCGCCTGCCAGAGCCACCCCCGGCCCCAACCGGTGTCGAGCACGACGCCGATGAACTCGAAGCTGGCCGGCTCATCGGGGTCGAGGAGGGTGCGCGACTGGATGTAGAGGCGAATGCCGGCCGCGAGCACGAGGAGGATCGACGCCACGATTCCCAATCGCGCCGCCCTCTTCGCCAGCTCCCGCGCGAAGGCCGAGTCGAGCCGTCGAATCGGGAGGAGAAAATAGGGGGAGTAGCTCGCGGCCCCGATGACCACCAGCGCCGGGAGAAACCATCCCCATCGCGCGGCGGCGTACGCCGCGTCGAGGAGGGTATACGGCTCCGTCACGGAGCGATGGTGAATCCGAAGGTGCCGCGAATCGCGTGGCCGTCGCGGCTGGCGGTGCGCCACGTAATGAGGTAGGAGCCCGGGCCGAGGGGCGAGGAAAGGGGGGCGGAAACCGCCATGCTGTCCTCGGTCGCCACCGCCTTGATCGTCACGATCTTGGTGCTGTCACCCTTGAGCAGCGTCACGCTCGTAAACGGCACCTCCGGGCGCTCGTTGAACCAAAGGCGGACTTCCTTCGGCGAGCTGGACACCTTGTCGCCGGCGGATGGAACGCTCTTGACGAGGTGATTGTGGAAGCGCCCGATTCCGAGGACGGCGGCCACCCCAAGGGCGGTGAGTTTGAGCAGCGTCGGCATTGGCTAAAGATAGTCGCGGCCGGCGGTGGGCGAGCCCCGCATGGTTACCTGCCCGGCCAGATCTGCAGCAGCTTCGGAATGTCCGCGGCGATGTCATCCCGTTGCATCCCCATCGGATAGACGACGTGCGCCGAGTCGTCCGGGGTGAAGGCCCAGAGATGCGCCCCATGGGAGACGGTGTAGCCCCCGGTCGGGAGCGCTGCGTCTCGGCTCGATCCCGGCATGCCGAGTGAGCGCTGGATCAAGTTCACCACCGAATCGGCTCCCCGGAGCCCCACGAAGCTCGAATCGAACTTCGCCAGCCAGCTCTGCAGGTGCTCCGGGGTGTCTCGTTCGGGGTCGGTGGTGACGAAGACTAGCCGGACACGCTTTGCGGTTTCCGGGGGGAGGCCGTGGAGCACGCTCGCAAGGTTGTTCATGTGGAGCGGGCAGACATCCGGGCAATTCGTGTACCCGAAGAAGAGAAAGGTTAGGTATCCCTTGGTCTCGGCGCGGAAATCGAACGGCGTCCCATCGTTGCGCTGCAGCACGAAGTTCGGCTTCGGGAACGCCTGCACGAGCCTCGGCCCCTTGAGGTCGGCTGGAATGGCCTTCGGAGCGCCGGGAGCGCAGGCGGTCAAGGCGGCCGTAAGGCAGACGGCCAGGGCATATCGGGAATCCATCATCGCTCCATCGGTCGGGACGATCGCTCGACACGGTACCAAAGAAAGCCGCCCACGACCACGCCCACGATCGCGGCGACGGTGACGTCGCTCAGGAAATGCGCCCGCGCCATGATGCGGGAGAGGGCGCAGCCGGCCGCCAAAACGTAGGCGATCGGCCCAGCCCGGGGGAAGAGCCGCGCCACGATGGCGGCGCCGCCGAACGCCACCGCCGCATGGCTGCTCGGGAGGCCGAGGTCGTGGGTATCGAAGGGGCGATCGGTGAAGGCCCGGTAGACGTATTCCCCGTCGTGAAGCCCCGGCCGCTCCCGCCGGAAGACCAGCTTGAGAAGCTCCGCGGCCAATCCGGCCAGCGCGGGGGAGAAAAGCAGAAGCCAGGCGCGCCCGGCCCGCTCCGGCGCTGTCGCTCGCGATTCGAGCCACACCGCCAAGGCAAACGGAAACCACACCACCAGGCTCCCCATCACGCGGAGGAGCCTTCCCCAGTCCTTTTCGTAGATGCCGGGCAGCTCCCCGTGCAGCCAGATCCACGGATCGAGCAGGAACGCGAGCAGCACCGCGGCGCCGGCGCCGGCGGCCAGTACCCAGGGGCGGCGCGTCATCATGCGGCTCCTCCCGGCAATGCACTCTTGGCGGCCGCCAGGGCTCGTTCGACGGCGGCAAGATCTGCGGCACCGGCGGCGCCCTGAAGCACTCGCC
>JABFSM010000313.1 GCA_013140635.1 Gemmatimonadales bacterium | reverse complement strand
ATTCCGAAGAGCCCGCAACAGGAGGCGGGAATCCGGATCGATCCGCCGCCATCCCCTCCAGTGGCCACCGGCACCATACCGCTCGCCACCGCCGCGGCCGACCCCCCGCTCGAGCCCCCGGCGGTGCGGGTGAGATCCCAGGGGTTGCGCGTCGGTCCGAACAGCTCCGGCTCGGTGTACGGTGTCAGGCCGAACTCCGGGGTGTTGGTCTTTCCGAGGAAGACGAACCCCGCCGCCCGGTAGCGGCGCACCAGCTCGCTATCGTGCGCCGGGACGTAATCGGTGAGGAACCGGCTGCCGGCCCGGAGCGGCTCCCCCGCCACCGGCGAGACGAGGTCCTTGAGCAGGAGGGGCACCCCCCGGAATGGGCCGTCCGATAACGGTCCCGCCGCGGTGGCACGGGCTCTGCTGTCCATCCGGTGAATGACCGCGTTCACCAAAGGATTGAGCCGGTCGATCCGCCCGATGGCCGTCTCTACCAGCTCGCTGGAGGTCACTTCGCCGCGGCGGACGAGGTCGGCGAGCCCGATGGCGTCGTAGCCCAAGTACTCCGAGTCGGAAAGCGGCCGGTCGGTCATGCGGTTCTCCTGACGAGTACACTCATCGACATTGAGGAGGAGCGGACGACGCACCATGAACTTCATTCCGGCCCGTGCCCTCTGGCTTGCCCTGGCGGCCTCCCTCGCCGGCGCCCCCCTCCGCGCCCAGGCATCCGGACACACCGTCCATGGGGTCGTCCGCGACACCTCGGGGAAGGCGATCGAAGGGGCCGAAGTCTTGCTTCAGTCGCCGAAAAAAAGCGTGTTCACCGATGCGGCAGGGCGCTTCCGGCTCGACAGCCTTCCCGCCAAGAGCGTGCGGCTCACGATCCGGCGGATCGGATTCATCGTCGTGCACCCGCAGGTGAACGTACCACAGCGCCCCGGCGACACGCTGGTGGTGACGACGATGCCGGCGCCGCAGCTCCTCGCGCCGATCGTCGTGACGACCGAGCACCGAGGGATTCGCGGCGTGGTCGGCGACACCGCCTATCGTCCGCTCAAAGGGGTGCTGATCGAGCTCCTCGGCAGCCGCCTGGAAGACAGCACCAACGAGCAGGGGCGGTTTGCCTTTGAGAATCTCAAGCGCGGCAACTACATGATGCGCGTGTCGCACGGCGCCTACTTCGCGCAAGTCATCAGCGTCGACCTGACCAAGTCGGGAAAGGAATACTCGATCCTGCTCACGCCCTACAGCGCGGGGGTGTACGACTGGGCCAACACCAACGCCGGTGTCATGGCGCTCGCCGACCTGGCCACCCGGCTCGCGATGGAGGCGCGGCAGACCCGGATGACCGCCGAGGAACTGGCGCGCTACGGGGAGACGGCGGTCTGCGACATCCCGAGACTCCGCGCCGTCATCAAGAATCCCACCATTCTGGTCCGCGGCTCCATCTGGGCCCGGCGCGATGCCGCACCGCGCAGCGATTCACCGAACGGGCTTTGCTCCTGGACCGCCGATCAGATCGAACTGATCGAATGGGGCAACGACCCGTGTACCGAGAGCGCTAAGACCATCGCCCGGGTTCTCGGCCTCTTCTGCGGCCCCCGCCGCCGGATCGGCTCGGAACCGAACGGGCCCTGGATCACGCTCTGGCCGAAAGGGTGAAGAGATCGCCACGGGCCCTACGGGCCCTCGCGATGACTAAGGGGCGTGGCGTCCTCGCGATGACTAGGTCGGCATAACGCTCAACACGAACGCGTAGTCGAGCGCGATCTCCCGCAACCGGTCGTATCGTCCCGAGGCGCCGCCGTGACCGGCGCCCATGTTGGTCACGAAGTAGACGGGGTTGGCGCCGGTGGTGAGCGTTCGCAGCCGGGCAACGTACTTGGCCGGCTCCCAATACATCACCTGGCTGTCGTTGAGCGAGGTCCGCACCAGCATCGCGGGGTAGTCGGCCCGCCGGAGATTCGTGTACGGGCAATAGGCGCACATCCAACGGTACTGTTCCGGGAGGCGCGGGTTCCCCCATTCTTCGTACTCGCCGACGGTGAGCGGGAGCGTGTCGTCGAGCATCGTGTTGATGACATCGACGAACGGCACCTGGGCAACGACGGCCCGGAAGAGGTCGGGGCGTCGGTTCGTAACCGCGCCGACGAGCAGCCCTCCCGCGCTCCCCCCTTCGATCACCAGCCGGTCCGGCGCCGTCCGGCCCGCGCCGATCAGCGATTCCGCCACCGCGATGAAGTCGGTGAAGCTGTTCATCTTCTTGCCCATGCGGCCCCCCTCGTGCCATCGCTTCCCCAGCTCGCCGCCGCCGCGCACATGGGCGATGCCGACCACGACGCCGCGATCGAGCAACGACAGCCGATTCGAGGAGAAGTTGACCGGATACGAAATCGCGTAGGCGCCGTAGCCGGTCAGGAGGAGCGGTGCCGGGCCGGGCGGGCGGTCTCGGCGAAAGATGAGGGAGACGGGGATGACCGTCCCGTCCGACGCGACGGCCGACGTCCGTTCGCACCCGTATGCCGCAGGCTCGAATCCGCCTAACACTTCCTTGCGCTTGAGCAGGGTGCTCGCTCCCGTCGCCAGGTCGTACTCGTACACCGAGGTCGGGGTGACGGGGGATTCGTACCCATAGCGGAGCCGGCCGGTCTCCCACTCGGGGTTGGCGTCGGGATACGCCTCGTAGACCGGCTCCGGAAACGCGACTTCCCGCGTGCCGCCTCCCGCATAACCGGTAATCCCGATGCGAACGAGCCCAGCCATCCGTTCCCACGCCACCCAATGCCCAAGGAAGGCGGAGAGCCCTTCGATCATGACGTCGTCGCGGTGCGGACGCAGCTCCGTCCATGCTGCGGCCTCGCCGCCGGCCTCAGGAAGGCGCACGACTCGAAAGTTCGGCCCGGTGTCGTTGACCCGGAGGAGCCACCCCTCTCCGAGGTGCTCCGCTTCGAGCTCGCGGTCCTGCACCCGGGGAACCAGAAGCCGCGGCGCCGTCTCAGGGGCGTCTGCCGGCAGATAGCGTATTTCGGAGGTGGTGTGGCTCTCGCTCTGAATCACAATATGGGCGCGGCTCCGCGTCCGTCCGACGCCGATGCGGAAGCGCTCGTCGTCTTCCTGGTAGACCAGCGCCGGGGTTCCGCCGAGGGGGAGTCGCCAAAGCCGATACGACCGTTTGGCGTCGTCTTCGAGCGTGTAGAAGAGCGTGCGACCGTCGGCGGCCCAGGCGGCGGAGCCGGCGCGGGCGATCGGGCCGGCAAGGAATTCCCCCGTCTCAAGGTCCTTCACGACGAGGGTGTATTCGCGAAAGCCGGTCAGGTCGGTCGAATACGCGAGACGCCGCCCATCGTCGGTGACCGCGAGGGCACCGATCGCGATGAACGGGTGGCCCTCCGCCATCGCGTTGAGATCGAGGAGGATCTGCTCGGGGGCGTCGAGGCTGCCCCGTTTCCGGCAGTGGATCGGATACTGGCGACCCTCTTCGGTGCGGGTGTAGTACCAGAATCCGTCCTTACGGTACGGAACCGAAAGGTCGGTCTGTTTGATCCGGCCGAGCATTTCCTGGTACAGCGTTTCCTGGAGCGCCCTGGTCGGGGCCAGGCCCGCCTCGGCATAGGCATTCTCCGCCTCCAGGTATTCCCGGACGGCGGGATCCTCTTGCTCACGCAGCCAGAAGTAGAGGTCCTCGAGGCGCTCACCGTGGATCTCGAGAACGCGGGGGTGCCGCGGGGCGATCGGCGGGGTCAGTTCGTCAGGCATCGGTCGAGCGGGTCAGCGGCGGAGCATCCCTTCGAGATGGGTCTTCACCGCCGGCCATTCGTCGTCGAGGATGCTGTAGTACACCGCGTCACGCACGTAGCCGTCGTCGTTGATGCGCTGTTTGCGAAGCACGCCCTCCTTCACGCCGCCGATTCGCTCGATGGCGCGCTGAGAACGAACGTTCCGTCCGTCGGTCTTGAACTGGACCCGAAGCGCGCCGAGATCCTCGAAGGCGTGTTTGAGCAGGAGGTACTTGCACTCGGTGTTGACGGCGGTGCGCTGCGCCGAAGCGGCATACCAGGTCCAGCCGACTTCGAGGGTGCGCCACTCGCGGCGAATCTCGAGAAAGCGGGTCGACCCGACGGCCACGTCGTCCGCGGGGCGAATGACGGCGAACGGGATCGTGTCGCCGGCGGCCGCGAGCTTGTAGGCGGCGTCGATCCAGGCCTTCACTTCCGCGAGGCTCTTCGGCTGGGCCGATCCCATGTATTGCCAGATGCCGGGATCGGCCGCGGCTTCGACCAGGTCGCCGGCATGGGCGTGGTCGAGCGGTTCCAGTCGCACCGCATCACCATAGAGCACCACCGGGGTGGGGTTCATCGGCTTGGCAATCCTCTAAGCCGGCAGGCGGCTTCGTTGAGCAGATCGAGCGTCTTGCAGAAGGCGAAGCGGGTGACATGAGTGCCGTCGGCGGGCCGGCTAAAGAAGCTGGTGCCGGGAACCGTCGCCACGCCGCCAACGATCGTGAGCCACTTGGCGAACTCCGGCGAGGGAAGGTCGGAGAGCGCCGAAAAATCGGCGAGGATGTAGTACGCCCCCTCAGGCGCCACGCACTTGAAGCCGGCCCCGGTGAGCGCCGCCATCATCACGTCGCGCCGCTCGCGGTACTCGCCCGCCAGGCCGGCGTAGTAGTCGCGCCCCAGGGCCTGCATCGCGGTGGCCAACCCCTCCTGCAGAGGAGCCGGCGCGCCCACCGTAAGGAAGTCGTGCACCTTGCGGATCGCGTCGGTGACCTCGGCCGGAGCCACGATCGTACCGATCCGCCAGCCGGTAATGCTGAAGGTCTTCGAGGCGCCGGAAATGGTGATCGTCCGCTCGCGCATCCCCGGGAGGGTGGCCATCGGGATATGCTCCCCCTCGTAGCGGATGTGCTCGTAGATCTCATCGGTCACCGCCCACGCGTCGTGCGCCTGGCAGAGCCGGGCGATCCCCTCCAGCTCCTGCCGGGTGAGGACCCGTCCCGACGGGTTGCCCGGCGTGTTCACGATGATGGCGCGGGTGCGCTTGGAGAACGCTTTGGCGAGTTGGTCGAGATCGAGCGGCTGCCCCGGCATGAGCGGAACGAAGACCGGTTTGGCATCGCAGAGAATCGCGTCAGGCCCGTAGTTCTCGTAGAACGGTTCGAAGACGATGACCTCTTCACCGGGATCGACGATCGCGAGCAGCGTTGCCGCCATCGCCTCCGTGGCGCCGCAGGTGACGGTGAGCTCCGTTTCCGGATTGACCGCCATCCCGTACCACTCCTGGTACTTCTGAACCAGCGCGTCGCGAAGCCGCTTGGCTCCCCACGTAATGGCGTACTGGTTGATGTCGGCCCGGATGGCGGCCGCGGCGCCCTCCTTGAGGACGTCGGGCGCCGGAAAGTTGGGGAATCCCTGGGCCAAGTTGATCGCCTGATGCTCGGTGGCCAGGCGGGTCATCCCGCGGATGACCGATTCGGTAAAGGTATGGGTGCGGCGTGCGGTGGTCATGGGCAAGAACAGTAACGGGAGGAACAGCTATCAGCTATCAGCCAACAGCGAATAGCGAATAGCGAATAGCGAATAGCGAATAGCGAATAGCCGATAGCTCACATCTCAATCCGCCCGCAATACCTGGCAGGGATCCGCCCGACCCGCCCTGCGCGCCGGCAACCACGCCGCGAACCCGGCTACGAAGAGGACCAGGGCCGGGACGAGCACGAAGGTCACCGGATCCGCCGGCGCCACTTGAAAAAGCAGCGTCCGGATGACTCGGCCGCCGACGAGCGCCAGCGCGCCCCCCACCACGATGCCAAGCGCGGCAAGCGTGGCACCGTGGCGCACCACGATCCATTGGACCTGGCTCGCCTTGGCGCCAAGAGCGATGCGGATGCCCATCTCTCGCATCCGCCGCCGGGCAAGTTGGGCCATCACGCCATACACACCGACGACGCCGAGGAGGAGGCCCACGCCGGCAAACGAGAGCATGAGCACCGCCAGGAAGCGGTCTCGTCCGAGGGACTGGGCCCGGACCTCCTCCATCGTGGCCATGGACGTTATGGCGAGCTTCGGGTCCATGCGCGCGACAATCCGTCGAACGCTCGGCGCCATGGCCGCCGGGTCGCGCATGGTCCGCACCAACAGCGTCATCCCGTTGCGCGGTTCCTGGGCGTAGGGCGCCAGGAATTCGGGCTTGACCGCCTGGCCGAGTCCCGCAACCCGCTCGTCGCCGACCACGCCGACGATGGTGCGCCAGGTCGAGGTCGAATCGGGGGTCCGGTCGAAGGCCACTTGCTGCCCGACCGGATCTTCATTCTTGAAGTACATCTGCGCCAGCGTCTCGTTGATCAACACGACCGTCGGCGCATCCCCACCGTCGGCCGCCGTGAAGAGCCGCCCCCGAATGAGCGGTACCCGCATGATCCGCTGATACTCGAAGGTCAGTTCGCGGTGCATGACTTGGCCCTCGAGCGGCGGACGGCCCTTGATTGCGAGCTGGCTCGACCACATGGAGGGCCCAAGGGGCAGGCCGGACACGACGGCCGCCGCTTCGACACCCGGAAGGGCTCGGGCCTCCCGCTCGAGTTCGTCAAAGAAGGCGATTGCCTTAGCCACGCTGTCGTAGCGGAACCCGGGCAGGTTGATCGTCGTGGTGAGCACGTTGGTGGGATCGAAGCCCGGCGCCACCCGCCGCAGCGCCACGTAGCTGCGGACGAGCAATCCCGCGCCGAGGGCCAAGGCGATGGCCAACGCCACCTGGCCCACCAGAAGGGCTTCGCCCCAGCGGCGAGTCCGCACGCTGCCGCCCGCGCTGCGGCCCTCATCCCGGAGCACATCCGCCGGCACTCGGCGCAGGGTTCCGATCGTCGGTGCCAGCGAGAAGACCACCGCGGCGAGGGCGGTTGCTCCGACGGCATAGCCCAGCACCGTCCAACTCATGGCGAAGTTCTGCACCGGGAGCATCCCCGCCGGTTGCAGCGCCGCGAGCACCTGCGTTCCCCACCAGCCGAGCAGGACGCCGGCCGCCCCGCCGACCCCGGCCAGCACGGCGCTCTCGGCAAGCGCCTGGCGGAAGAGCCGTCCCTGTCCGGCACCTAACGCGATCCGGACCGCCGCTTCCCGCCCCCGCCCGGCGGCGCGCACCAGGAGCAGGTTGGCCACGTTCGCGCAGGCAATGAGGAGGAGCAGGGCCACGGCACCCAGCATTACGAGCAGCGGCAGTTTGGTCTTGCCCACCAGAAAGTCGTGCAGCGGCGCCAGGCCGGCGCCCATCTTGGCGTTGGTGACGGGGTAGTCCAGCTGGAGACGCCGGACCACGGTCTGCAACGCCGCGTTGGCGGCTTCGTGAGTGACCCCGGGCTTGAGGCGCGCGATCGGACGCACGAAGTGCGCGCGGCGAAACCAGACCTGCGAGAGATCGGCCCGGTCCCAGCGCATCGGGAGCCAAAGATCGACGTCGACGCCCGGAACCGAAAAATCGGACGGCAGGATGCCGGCCACCTCGACCGGACGGCCCCCCAGCTCGATCGACTTGCCGACCAACGAACCGTCGCCGCCGAAGACGGTCCGCCACGCGCGGTGCGAAAGCACCACCAGGCGGGGGCTCGTATTCCACGTCTCTTCGGCAAGGAAGGTGCGGCCCTGAGCCGCCTTCACGCCCAGCAGATCGAAGAAGTTTCCGGTAACCTGGGTGGTCGTGAGCAGCTCAGGGTCTCCGCGACCGGTCAGCGTCGCCGTTCCCGTAAAGCTCTGGTACCCCCCCACGTCGCTGAACGCGGTCACCTGCTCCTTCCAGTCGAACATGTTGGCGGGGGCAGCCTCGGCTTCGGTCCATTTGAAGTCCGGGTTCGTCTCGTACAGCATGACGAGCCGTTCGGGCTGCGCGAACGGCAGCGGCCGGAGCATGACGGCACTCACCGCTGAAAAGATGGCTGTATTGGCGCCGACGGCGAGCGCGAGCGTGAGGACGGCGGCGGCCGCCAGCGACGGGCTCCGGCGCAACGTGCGCGCGGCGTAGCGAAGATCGCCGGTCAGATCGTCGAGCCATTCGAGGGTCTTCATCCGTTTCTCCCGGTGTTCGGCGGATCGGTGCAATCGAGTGGTGGCGTCGGAAAGTGGGACGCCCAGCCGGCGCAGCGCTTCGGCGCGGGCCGCCGCCGCCGGAAGGCCGCGCGCGACCAAGTCGTGAACCTGCTCGTCGAGGAGCGACCGGAGCTCGGCGTCGGCGTCGGCCGCTGCTTCCTTCGGACGGCGAATCGCCAGACGGAAGTGCTCGAGGAACCTCATCGGGCGGCGTCGAGGATCGTCTCAAGCGCCGCCACAGAGCTCTTGAGCGAGGCGGTCTCGGCGCGAAGGTGCGCCCGGCCCGCCGGTGTGACAGTGTAGTAGCG
>JABFSM010000133.1 GCA_013140635.1 Gemmatimonadales bacterium | reverse complement strand
GCGGAGAGCCGGTCGGCGGCGGGCGGGTCATTGCCTACTGGGCTCCCGGGGAGGGAGATAGCGGGGTCGATGCGCGCGGGCTGGAGGTGGAAACCGACCCCGACGGCGGGTTCCTCGTCTGCGGGGTGCCGGTCGGCCGGAACTACAGTCTCGTCGCCACGCTGCCGGGGCGTGCGGCGAGCATCGAGGGGCTCCGGTCGGTGGCCGATTCGGTCGTCGACATCGACCTCTCGCTCCGGCCGGTCGGTGCGGACAGCGCCTTCGCGCGCCTGGAGGGGCGGGTCAGCGACGCGAAGACGGGAGCGGGGCTGGCGCTCGCGGAAGTGGAGGTGCTGCCTTACGGCCTCCGGGCCATGACCGACGGCGGCGGCGCCTTTCGCATGGACCGGTTGCCGGCGGGAGCGGCGAATGTGACGGTGCGCCGGATCGGCTACCGGCCCCGGTTCCTGTCGATGGAGCTCAAGGAGGGGGCCACCGCCACCCTCGCGGAAAAGCTCGTCAGCGCGCCGAATGTGCTGCCCGACGTCGAGGTCAAGGGCACCGCGGGCCGGATGACTCGGCACGGCTTTCTCGAGCGCGAGAAACTCGGGTTCGGGGTCTTCTGGAGCGGCGAAGAGCTCACGCGCCTGGAGGGCCGGAAGCTGAACAATGTTCTTGCCGGAAGAACGAGTGTGCGGACCGAGGGCCCCGGGGCTAACGCGCCGCTAATCAATACGAGCCGAGGCCGGAGGTGTCGCATTCCGATTGCGGTCGACGGCGTCCTGTTCATCGAGGGAAGCGGCCAGCGGCGCGGGGGGTCTCCCGGCGCAAGTGCCTTGGATCTGTTTCAGCCGGAGGATCTGAGCGGCATCGAGTTTTACAATTCCCGGGCGGTGACTCCGGTGGAGCTGCAGCATCTGGGCACCGATTGCGGGCTGATTGCGTTGTGGACGAAGTAGCCTAAGAGGGAAGAGGGAGGAGGGAAGGGGTGTCGCCGTTAAGCACTCTTCCCTCTTCCCGCTTCCCTCTTCCCTAGTCAAGGTCTCAGTATTGTCTCTTCCCAGAGCTTAACCAGCCGCCGCTGCGAATCTTGTTTGGCCCACCGCGTCTGCCAGCCATGCTGGTCCACCGGGTAGGTCACGAACTCGAACTCCTTCCCCAGTTCCATGAGCCGCTGTACCAGGCGGACCGCATCCTGATACTCGACGTTGCCGTCGATCAGGCCATGTTGCAGGAGGAGTTTGTCCTTGAGCCCCGCCGCATGATAGATCGGTGAAGAGGTCTTGTAGGCGGCGCTGTCGGCGACCGGGGTGCCGTTGAGGATCCGCGCCGTATAGGGGTGATTGTAGTGCGCCCAGTCGGTCACCGAGCATTGCGCGGCGCCGGCCTGGAAGACGCCGGGATGTTTGAAGAGCGCCATCAGGGTGAAGAACCCACCGTAGCTGCACCCGAAGAGCCCGACCCTCTTCGGATCGACGTTGTACTTGCCCGCCAGGAAGGAGACCGCCGCCACCGCCGAGGCGATGTCGCGGTTCCCCATGTCGCGGTAAATGGCGGTGCGGGTATCTCGGCCGTAGCCGGCGCTGGCGCGGTAGTCGAGCACCATGTAGGTGACGCCGCGCTGGGCCAGGTAGGCGGCGTTGAGGGAGCCGCCGTGGGCGCCGGAGCCGGCGAAGGTCTTGTGGACCCCCTGGGCATAGCCGGCGCCATGGATTTCCATAACGGCGGGCCGAGTCGGGCCTTGCCGCTCCGGCAGGTAGACGCGGGCCCAGACCGGCTTGCCCTGGTCGTCGTTGAAGGTGACGAAATCGCTCTTGGGCCAGGGAATCTTGTAGAAGGCGTCGGTGCCGCTCCGGGTTACCCGAACCGCTCCGGTCTTGCCCGTTCCCGCCGTTCCCAGCGGCGCCAAGTAGATATCGTTGAGCTCCCGCGGGTTCGAAAAGCGGAAGGCCAGCACCTGTTCGTCGGGGGAGAGCACCGGCTGGATCTCCCCTTCGCCGACTTGGTCGATCCGGACCGGCGTCCCGCCGGCGAGCGGCAGCGAGTAGAGGTGCCGCTCGCTTGGGTGCGCCTCACTCGTCTCCAGCCAGAACCGGGTTTCGTCATTGGAGAGCGAAGCGGCGCGCACCTCCCATTCCCCCTTGGTCAGCTGCCTCTTGGTTCCCGCGGTATCGGCGGTCCAGAGGTGGTGCCAGCCTCCCACCTCGCTGGTGTAGGCCACGTTGATGCCGTCGGGGAGCCAGAACATCGGGGTCGCCAGCGCCCAGTAGTGGACCAGCCAGGCGTCGTCGTGCATGTGGTCGAGCACCTTCTTCTGCTTTCCGGTGGCGGGGTCGATCAGGACGAGCCATCGGTCCTTGTAATCGAGCGAGAGGAAGTCGGCGACGAGCTGGGTGCCTTGCCGGTTCCAGGCGGCGCTCTGCACGCTCACCGGCTTGCCGAAGCCGGCGGTATCGGCCCAGATCACCTTCACGCTGTCGGGAATGGCGAACGGATCGGCCTTGACGATGCCGAGGCGGGTTTGGGCGATTGTCTGGCCGACCTTGGGGCGGGAGGTGCGCTGGAAGACGTGGCCGGAGTCGTTGACGTAGTCGCTGTAGGTGGTCTGGGTGTTCTGTACTTGGGGCGTCAAGAGGAAGGAGACGTAGGCTCCTCCCGCCGGCATGGTGAGTCCGTTCACGGTGTCGTCCCGCTTCCGTGGGACCACGATCGGGAGGGGGGCGGCATCGCGCCGCTGGCGCGCCTGGGTGGTGTCGCGGTCGGCGCGCTGGCGCCTGACGAAGTCGAAGAGGTCCAGTTGCTGGGTGCGGAGCGCCGAGGTTACAGCGTTAGGCCTCGGCGCGTCGGGGGTGGTGAAGGTGCGGGTGAGCTGGCGGACGGCGCCCGACTCCGGGTCGGCGGCCCAGAGGTCGCCGGCGGAGAGGAACCAGATCTCCCGTTCGTCGGGGCTCCAGCGGGCGTTCAGATTGTCGGCGCGGGTCAGGAGGAGCTTGGGCGCGGCGCCGCGCTTCCAGTAGCGGAGCTCGTTCCGGAAGAAGTAGACGCCGCGGGCGCCGTCGCGGGTGTAGGCGACATTGGTGGGAATCAGGATCGCATCTTTGCGATCGACCGATTGCACCGTCTTCCCGTCGCGGGAGGCGCGCCACCAGGGGTCGTCGGTGGGCCCCGCCACGACCGGCTTAGGGTCGAGGGCAAACTGGAAGTAGATCCACTTTCCCTCGACGTCCCACCGGGGGATGGTGGCGCCGCCGCCGAGCCAGCGGCCATCGGAGGTCGAGTCGAGCTCGATCTTGAAGCCGGGGTCTCGCGCCGAGGCGTCGAGGTTCGACTGGCGGAGGGGGAGAGATTGCTGAGCCGCCGCGGGGAGGGCGAGCGCGAGGGACGCCAGGAGGAGGATCGGCCGGGTGAGGGTCATGGAAACCTGGACGGCGGGTGGGGGGAAGAGGAGGTAACGACTCAATATATATGTTACTTCGATTCTCGGTATGCCGCGCTAGGTCATTGCTGTCATTATGATTAGCTCATCCTCTTGAGAAATTGGATTGTCTGGGCCGGCGGAGGCGATTACTATTCCGGTGTTCTTTGAGGGGGCGATCGGTTTCGACGGGTCAGTAGAAGGAATGGCAGCGTGCCCAGGTCCAGGTCCCTGGTTAAACCGCTTGGAAACGTTCAACTGCCAACTCTGATTTGGCGCTGGCTGCGTAAGCTGAGCTTAGCTCGCTGACGCACCACTCGGGAACGGAGCTCGCCTAAGGCGACGGTACCGAGTAGCAAATTTAGGCTGGCCTGCCGGGATCCTCCGGCCTGGTGGGCGAGAATACACGGAGGTTCGTTCCGGGAAGGTTGGCCGATGACCGGCCCGGCGCTACGCAGAGACACCGGCCTACGCACGTAGACGCTGTTTTGGACGCTGGTTCGGACCAGGGTTCGATTCCCTGCGCCTCCACTCACACCCACGTCGTTGCGAGGGGCCGTAGGCCCCGAAGCAACCTGTCATTGCGAGGCCGCGCAGCGGCCGAAGCAATCTCCCGTTCCTGCGCCGCTCGACCCCCGCCGCCTTCGCGAACTACAGTCTTTGGGCGGCGGAGCCCCTTCGGGTCTCCTTGCCGTCGACTGACGTTCGCTCTGGCGGCAGGGCTCGTCGCGCCGCCCCACGTCATTGCGAGGGCCTCGGCCTGTCATTGCGAGGCCGCAGAGCGGTCGAAGCAATCTCTGCCCGTCATTGCGAGGGGCCGAGGGCCCCGAAGCAATCTCACTCACATCAGGCGAGTCGCCCGTTCCACGAAGAACTTCGGAGTTCGCGGTGCCTCCCTTGCGTTCTATTCAGGGATGACGTCACGATCGCTGGGTAGACAGCCCTTGCCTGTATGTCAGATCGGACATATCTTGATAGCCATGCGCGCACCTGGGCGGCCGTTGGTCTGGTTGCAAGGCGAAATCAAGACGCCGCCCTTCACGGCCGCAGCCCGTCTGGAGGCCGGCGCCTTGCTGCGTCTGATCCAAGAGGGTGGTCGGTTGGGTTTGCCCCATGCGCGGCCCATGCCCACAATTGGCGCCCGATGCCACGAGTTGCGTGTACAGGACGAGACGGCGACGTAGCGCATCGTGTATCGGGCGGACCCCGATGCCGTGATCATTCTGGAAGTGTTCAGCAAGAAACATCAGCAGACGCCGCAGCGACAGGCTAAGGAGGAGCGAATGAACAAGACCAGGCGGGCGAAATTGGAGGCCCAGGGATGGAAGGTGGGCAGCGTCCAAGACTTCTTCGGTCTGAGCGATGAGGAGGCCGCCCTAGTCGAACTGAAGATGACGTTCGGACAGACCCTCCGGCATTGGCGGACGAAGAGTCGGTTGACGCAGACGGAGCTCGCGAAGCGTCTGAAGTCGAGTCAATCCCGAGTGGCCAAGATGGAGGCCGGCGATCCGTCAGTGTCCTTCGACTTGTTGTTCCGCTCTTTGCTCCTACTCGGGGCCCGCCCGCGTGACGTGGCACGCGCGATCACCGAACCCCGTCAATAAGCCTCAGGTGGCTTCATCCAGGCCCGAGAGATCTCGAGGCAGCTCCGCGCGGCGATGAGCTCATCGTGAACGAGATGGAGGCGGAGCAGTTTGGCGAGGCCCTTCGGCCTGTCATTGCGAGGCCGCAGAGCGGCCGAAGCAATCTCCCGCTCCTGCGGCGCTCGACCCCTCCCGCCTTCGCGAACTACAGTCTTGGGGCGGCGGAGCCCCTTCGGGTCTCCTTGCCGTCGACTGACGTTCGCTTGGGCGAGAGGGCTCGTCGCGCCGGGATAGTCATTGCGAGGCCGCGCAGCAGCCGAAGCAAACTCCCTTTCTGTTTGCACTCTGTTAGACCCCCTCAGCCGCTGTGACCCCTGCGCGACTCCCGCATCTCTGGAGCCTATGGGCGGAGTGTCGGTGGATGCCGATGTCTGCCTGGATCGTGCCCCCCTTCGACGACTGGAGCAGTTCGATGAACTGGACAGTGCCTCTCGCGCTTGCGGTATCGGTGGTGAGTACGGCGGTAGGGCAGGAACCTGTCGCCCGCGCGGGAGCGGGGCGTCCGGCGGCAGCCGACTCACTGGCCCCGGTGGTGGATTCGGCCGAGCGGGCGACCCTCATCGAACAGGTCGCGGCGGCGCTGGAACGGGGGTACGTCTTTCCCGATACGGCTCGGCTGATCATTCAGGCGTTGCGCGAGCGGTTTCGGAGGGGCGAGTACGATCGTCTGGTGGATCCCACCGCCCTCGCCGATTCTCTCACCGCTCACCTTCGCGCCGTGAGTCACGACGAGCATCTGCGCGTCCGGGTGCGAGGTGGTGGGGCCGGTCCTATGCGGGCCCCCGGCAACCCGGGAATTAGCGCCAATGGGCCTGGTGGTGTAGGAGAGGTGCGCCGGCTGGACGGCAACATCGGCTACTTGCTGTTGAACGGCTTTCCTGACGTCTCCCGGATGGGGCCTGCCCTGGCGGCCGCGATGGAGCAGCTTGCGAGCACTGACGCCCTGCTCATCGACTTGCGGCGGAATGGGGGCGGCTCTCCCGCTTCAGTGATGCAACTGGCGGGATACTTCTTCGACCGGCCGACGCTGATGGCGCGGTTCTACTCGCGCCCCGACGACGTGACCACCGAACAGTGGAGCGCCGAGGTTTCCGGGCCCAAGTACGGCGGCAAGCCGCTGTACATGCTCACGAGCAACCGCACCTTTTCGGCCGCCGAGGCGGCCGCATATCACCTGCAGGCGTTTGGGCGGGCGGTCGTGGTGGGCGAAACGACCCGCGGTGGCGCCCACCCGTCGAGGCGGGCGGACCTGACCTTACGGTTCGATATGGTCGTGCCGGGGGCGCGCACGATGAGCATTCCGACGGGCACCGATTGGGAGCGCGTGGGGGTGGTCCCTAACATCGCCGTCTCCGCCGAGCGGGCCCTGGTGGCGGCGCAGCTGGCGGCGCTGCGGTCGCTGCCGCGGACCGCCGAGCGGGACCGTGTCATTGCGGAGCTGGAGCGCGGAGGGGCATAACGCGCACCGGGGGTTTGGCCGGTCATCGTGCGGCCCTATCGATTCTTCTACCGTGTCCAGAAAAACACCGTGTGGGTTGTGGGCGTGTGGCACAGTGCGCAATTGCCCGAGGAGCCCGAGTCATCGGACGGCACCTAACTCGTCCTGGCTGCTGGTGGGCCTGCCCTCGGTGCGCTCATCTAGGTCGGTAGAGCACAGAACACGCTACCGACCTACGCACCGACCTCTACGGACTGGTCTTCACCGTGAAGGTCGCGTTCCCGTACTGGCTGTTGTACGCCGCCTCCCGCGCAGCCGACGACTGGGCCCCGCCGCACCCGCCATCCAGCGGTACCCCGAGGAAATTCCCGGTGTCATAGACATCCATGACACTGCCGGTGCTGGTGGCGCCAGTGACCGTCCTGGTAATGGTCGGGCCGAACGGCGATCCGACGATGCCGGTCACCGTTAGCTCGTAGGACGTCGCACCCGACACCTTGGGGATGATCGCATCCGCCGTCTTGCAGAAGCCGGCGGGCGTCGGAGTGGTCCGCACCTGGAAGGTGGCCAGCGCGGTCCTGGGCGCCACCTCGAGGAACGCATTGGCCGTGCCGGTCAGCCGGTCGTGCATTGTCTTGGAGCTGTCGACCGTGACCTCGGTCAGGCCGGTCGCGAGCGTCTTGATGGTGGTGAAATTCTTCACGTAGCTCTGATAGAACTCCACCGTGACTTCGTCGATTCGGGGCGGCACCTGGGCCGACTGCTGGGCGTTCTTGGCCTTGTAGGTCCCCCGCTTCACGTCGGTCTGGTGATTCGGGCTGTGGATGTCGAGGTCGCCGTGGAACTGACTCGACTTCCATACCATCAGGAGGGCGAGTCCCTGGGGCGCCTGGTAGATACTCCCATCGGCGTTCTTAACCGCCGCGTCGAGGGTCTGGCTGGCCCCGAAGTCCGGCTCGCTGTCATCGGGGTTGAGCGAGAAGGTGAGCGTCAGATTCGAATTGATCGACGCCACGGCGCTGGCCAACGGGACGATCGCGTTCGGCTGACTCGGATCGATCGCGCCCCGGACGATCACCTGCACGTAATCGATATCGCTGTTGGGCGGGGGCAACTGGGGCTGGGTCATGGTGTACTGCGCGCTGGAACCTAGGCCCAGCGGCAGGAGCGTACCGTTCGCGTTGGTCCCGGCCCAGGAATAGCTGAGCCCGGTGGAGGTGCGCCCGGCGATCGAGGCCGCGAACGTCACCGAGCGCTGGATGAAGTTGATCGATCCGGTGCCCGGCGAGAGCACGGCCGGCGGCAGCCGAGTGCCGATCGTGAACGGGCTGAACGACGTGGTCTGCGCCGTGATCGTATTGGCGACCGGATCCACCACCAGGCCAGGGAGCTTCACCCAAGCCCCCCCGGTGAAGTGATAAATCGCGAGGTCGCCGGGAATGGCCCACGCCGGCAGCTTGGCCGGGTCGTACTTGAGGGTGACCGTCACCGGCGCCGCGAAGGTGGTGCCGGCCGGGCCTAAGGCGTAGTGGGTACCGACGACTCCGTAGGTCAGTGCGGGGAGTCCGGTCGGGGCGGCGGCGTTCGGCGTCGCCGAGATTACGATCGGGGCGCCGACCGCGCCGGCCGGGACCGTGATCTTCACCGCGCCGCCCGCCGCCTCGACGGTTCCGCCGGCCGACGTCACCTGGCTGGGGTCAGTCACCGTGATGATCGCCGTGCCGGTCCTGGTCTCGCTGGTGGCGGTGATGGTCGCGGAGCCGACGCCGGCGGCGGTGACCAGGCCGGTGGCGCTCACGGTGGCCACCGTGAGGGCGCTGGTGGTCCAGGTCACCGAGCGGCCGGTCAGGGTGTTGCCGGAGGCGTCAAGGGTGGTTGCGGTCAGCGCCTGGGTCTGCTGGGGGAAGAG
>JABFSM010000230.1 GCA_013140635.1 Gemmatimonadales bacterium | reverse complement strand
GCGCTGGCGCAAACGGCAAAGGATGCCGGGGCCGGCGGGCTGATCTGGGCGCGCCGAACCGCCGCCGGATGGGAAGGACAGGGCACCAAGGCGATCGGCGCCTCGGCGCTTGCGTCGCTTGGCGGAGCGGAGGGTGATCTCCTGCTCGCGGCGGCGGGCCCAGATCGGGTGACGAGCCCCGTGCTCCACGCGGTGCGTACCGCGCTGATTCGGCGGCTCCGCCCGGCACCGGCGGTGGAACATGCCTTCCTCTGGGTGGTCGATTTTCCTCTCTTCGAGCCCGATCCGGAGACCGGGGCGCATGTCTTCGTGCACCATCCGTTCACCGCGCCACATCCCGAAGATGTCGGGTTCCTCGAGAGCGATCCGGGCCGGTGTCGCGCGCTCCATTACGATGCGGTGTACAACGGCGTCGAGCTCGGCAGCGGGTCCATTCGGATTACCGATCCCGAGGTGCAGCGCACCATCTTTCGGCTTCTCGGTGTGGCCCCGGAGGAGATTCGCCGCCGGTTCGGCTTTCTTCTCGACGGACTGGCCGCCGGTGCGCCGCCCCATGGTGGTTTCGCGGTCGGTTTCGACCGGGTGGCGATGCTCCTTTCGGGGGCGCCGTCGCTTCGCGATGTGATCGCTTTTCCCAAGACCACCGCGGCGCGGGCGCTCTTCGAGGGCGCGCCCTCTCCGGTTGCTCGAGCGGACCTCGCCGCACTCGGCATCAGCGTCACGGAGTGAAACCAGGATCCATGGCCGAAGAACTGACTCAGCGCCTCAGCGTCGAGGGAGCGGATCCGCTGCTCCTCGCGGGTGTCAACGATGCCAATCTGGCGGAGCTCGAACGCGCCCTTGGTGTCCGGATCTCGATGCGGGGTGACACACTCACCGTGGTGGGCAACGCGGAGCAGGTGGACCGCGCCGCCGGGGTGGTGCAGGGCCTGGTGGACATTGCTCGAACGGGGGAGGCGGTCACCACCGAGGACGTCTTCCGATTTGCCCAGGACGGCGTGCCGAGCGAGAGCCCCCTCGCCGGTGGAGAGGGGAAGATCGTGCTCCCGGGGCTTCGACGAGCCATCGCCCCGAAGACGCAAGGCCAGCGGGAGTATTGTCAGGCGATTTCCACCACCGACATCGTCGTCGGAATCGGACCTGCCGGCACGGGGAAGACCTACCTCGCCGTGGCCAAGGCGGTGGAGGCGATGGCCCGGAAACGGGTCAAGCGGATCATCCTCGCGCGGCCCGCCGTCGAGGCCGGCGAATCGCTCGGTTTCCTCCCCGGCGATCTCCAGGCCAAGGTCGACCCGTATTTGCGCCCGCTCTACGATGCGCTCGAAGACATGATGCCGCCCGAGCGGGTGCAGAAAGCGCTCGAGCAGCGGACCATCGAAATCGCCCCGCTCGCCTACATGCGCGGGCGCACCCTCTCCGACGCGTTCATCATTCTGGACGAAGCGCAGAATGCAACCGGCGCCCAGATGAAGATGTTCCTCACCCGGCTCGGGGTGAACAGCAAGGTGGTCGTCACCGGCGACAAGACCCAGGTCGATCTGCCCAAGCGGGAAGACTCGGGGCTGATTCAAATCGAGCGCATTCTGCCGGGGATCGACGGCCTGGCCTTCTGCTATCTCGGCGAAAGCGATGTGGTCCGGCACCGTTTGGTGCGGGAGATCATCAAAGCGTATGCCGAGGATCAAAACGGTTAGGCATGCCGCCTCCGCCGCCGGCATCGTGGTGAGCGGGCGGCACGCCCCGCTCCCACGGAAAGCGGTCGAGGCGGCCGCGGCCCGCGTCCTCGCCGCGGAGGGGCGCCCCGCGCGTCTCTCCATCACCTTTCTCGGCGCCCGGCGCATGCAGGCGCTCAACGAGGCGTGGAAGGGCGCGGCGCGTCCGACCGATGTGCTCGCCTTCGCGCTGGCCGAACCTTCGGGGGACCTCCTTGGCGACATCTACATCTGTCCGTGGGTTGCGGCACGGGAGGCGCGGGCTCTCGGCATCCCCCTTCGCCGGGAACTGCTGCGGCTGGTGGTGCACGGCGTATTGCACGTCCTCGGCTACGACCATCCGGAAGGGGCTGGCCGTCTGACTTCGTCTATGTGGCGGAGGCAGGAACGGTACCTGCGGGGGCTTCGATGATCGCCGGCCTCCTGGGCGCCCTGCAGCTCTGGGTGGCGCCGGCGCTCGCCGTCGGACTCACGCTGTGGGCCGCGCTGATCGCCCTGGCGGAGCTGGACGACGCCGGAATCCCCCGCCTGCTCGAACCGTCGCCGGCGAGCCCGCTTGGGCCCCTCAGCCCGGCCCGTAGCCTGCACGTCGTGCACCTGGCGCTGCTCGCCCTCGCGGCGGCGCTCGCCGGAATGGCGCTGGTGTGGTGGGTCTGGCCCTTCCCGGCCGCGATCGGGCGATTCCTCATCGCCGCGCTGCTGGTCTGGATTCTCGGCGATCTCGCCCCCCGGCTCTGGGCGGCCAACGAGCCGAGCCTGGTCAGTTTCGAGGGCAAGTTCGTGCAACACTCGCTGGCGCTCTTTCAGCCGCTGCT
>JABFSM010000289.1 GCA_013140635.1 Gemmatimonadales bacterium | reverse complement strand
TATTCGCTATTCGCTATTCGCTATTCGCTATTCGCTATTCGCTATTCGCTATTCGCTATTCGCTATTCGCTATTCGCTATTCGCTATTCGCTATTCGCTATTCGCTATTCGCTATTCGCTATTCGCTGGCCGAAGATATATACCCCCCTCCCCTATATCAAGCCCCTGAGTTTCTGGCTTCACCCTTCACACTTCCCTCTTCCCTCTTCCCTCTTCCCGCCACAACGCAAAACCGCCCAGCCGAATCGGCCAGGCGGTCGCGCCCCTCCGGGTGCCGGCGCTACCAGGCGATACTGAGCCCCGCCGTCCAGACAAGGTCGTTGCGCAGCTTGCTGCCGCGCCCGTAGTCGGCCTTGTAGATCAGATCTTCGACATCGAGCCGAAGGCCCACTTGGCCATCGATCGGGAAGCGAAGCATGGCACCGGCGGAGCCGCCGAAGTCGGTGCTCGACTTGGCGGCATCGGTGACGCTTTTCATCCGGTTGATCACCGAGAGCCCGCCACCGACAAGGAACGAGATTCCATTCTTCCGGGGATTTCGGCCGAACATGATCTTGGCGGCGCCGTACTTGACGTGGGTGCGCCGAATCGCCGCGGCACCCGAGGTGACTTGCCGAAGCCGTTCGGGCGAGAGGCCGGTGGAGAACTCGACACTCATGAGGCCGTTCTTGGCGTTGAAATCCAGATGCAGCGTCGCGGCCCACGCGGGCCTTGGGGTCAGTTCGATTCCCCCGGCCAAACCGGAGGGGCCGGTGGGGGTGAAGTAGCCGCCGGCGATCGTGAGCTCCACGGCGTGCGTGCGGATTTTTCCCGGCTGCGCCGCGAGGGGGAAGGCGGGGGCAACGCCGATGACGACAAGCGCGGCATTGCGCGCTGCGGTGCGAAGAGTCATAAAGTCCCTTTCGGAAGGTATCGCGAGATACTCGGCACGAGCTGCATTGCACTTCCCCTAACGCATATCACACCCGGACTCGACGGCGTCGATCCGCATCGCCGACGGCAATCCGCTGAAGTACACCGTCAGCGGCCAGCGACCGCACCGTGTCAGGCCCTTCGCGCCGAATGCCGCCTCGGCGCCGTCGCGGCTGTATCTGGTGCCCAAAGCATGCAGATCCGCCTCCAACGTCTTCAGTAGCCCCCGGTCTTTACGACTCCGCTCGAGAATCCATCGCACCGCATCGGAGCTGACGTCCATTCGCATCAGCGCCTCTGAATCCAACGCCAACCCCGCACGGAGAAGCGCCCGCGTCGGCTCGGCAAACGGGCTGGGGGAACTCGGGGCCGAGTACAGGGTCAGCAGCGACATCCCCAACCACCCAAGGATGACCGCGGTGACGATCCCGAGAATGGCCTTGGTCACCGCTAGCTTCACGTCGCCTCATTCGTCGGCGCGGTCGACCGAACCGGGCGCGGGTCAACGGAATGGACCGGCGGGCCGTGAGGGCCCGCCGGTCCACAGCGCCCAGAATACACCGCCTTACTGGACCGCGTTGACCATATCGAAGATCGGCAAGTACATCGCCACGACCATGCCGCCGACGATCACGCCGAGCACGACGATCATCACCGGCTCCATCAGCGAAAGGAGCGCGCTCACCGCCACGTCGACCTCGGTGTCGTAGAAGTCGGCGATCTTGGTCAGCATCTCGTCCAGACCGCCGGTCTGTTCACCGACCGAGATCATCGAAATGACCATCGGGGGAAAGACGCCCGAGGTCTGGAGCGGACCGGCGATCGTTTCACCGCCGGCGATCGACTGCCGAGATTGCATAACGGCATCGTGAATGACGCGGTTGCCCGCGGTCTTGGCGGTGATTTCGAGACCGTCGAGAATCGACACACCCGACGAAATCAGGGTACCCAGCGTCCGGGTGAAGCGGGAAACCGCGGACTTCCGGAGCAGGTCTCCCAGCACCGGCGACTTGAGGAGCAGGCCGTCGATGGTCTTCTTCCCGTTGGGGGTGGCGTAGTAGGAACGCAGCCCCAGCACGCCGACCACGATGACGAGAATCATGAGCCACCAGAACCGGAGCAGCGTGTCGGATGCCCCCATCACAATACGGGTCGGCAACGGCAGCGTCATATTGACCGACGCGAACATCGAGGCGAAGGTCGGGATGACGAAGATGAGGAGCACCGCCACGGCGATGATGGCCACGCTGATGATGACCGCGGGGTACACCAAGGCACCTTTCACCTTGCGGACCAGGGCGTCGTTCTTTTCGAGGAAGGTGGCGAGCCGCAGCAGAATCGTATCCAGAATACCGCCCGCCTCGCCGGCGGCGACCATGTTCACGTAGAGATCGGTGAAGGCCTTCGGGTGCTTGGCCAGCGCGTCGGCCAGGGTGTTGCCGGCCTCGACGTCGTACACCACCGCCTTGGTGACGTCCTTGAGGGTCTTGTTTTCCGTCTGCTGGGCCAGGATCGAGAGCGACTGCACCAGCGGAAGGCCGGCGTTGATCATCGTCGCGAATTGGCGGGTGAAGATCACCACGTCGCGGGTGCTCACGCCCTTCTTCATGCCGGGCAGCTTGACCTGGGCCGGCTGCTCGCGGTAGCTCACCAGGATCATCCGGTTTTTCCGGATGAACGCGATGACTTCGTCCTTGGTGGGCACGTCGAGGGTGCCCTTGAGGATTTGCCCGCTGGTGGCGTTCTTCGCGGTGTATTCGAACATCGGCATGTTGAGACTCCCCCTGAGAGCGAAACTACCGGCGCAGTGCCGCCGGTCCCGCCTTCTCCACCGACGCGATCCCCTGCTCTTCCATCGGCTTTTCCCCGATGGCGCGGAGGAACTCGTTATGATCGCTGGCCACGCGGAGGCACTCTTCCTTGGCGACTTCGCGGTTCATGAAGAGCCCGTACAGCGCATCGGTCATCGTCTGCATCCCGTGCTTCTTCCCCGACTGCAGCGCGGAATAGATCTGGTGCACCTTGTCGTCCCGGATCAGCGCCCGGATGGCCGGCGTGGCGACCATGATTTCGCAGGCCATGACGCGGCCCTTCCCCCGGAGGCGCTGAAGCAGCGTCTGGGTGAGCACGCCTTCGAGCACGAAGGCGAGTTGGGCGCGCACCTGCGGCTGCTGGCCCGCCGGGAAGACGTCGATGATCCGGTTGATCGACTCGGCCGCCGAATTGGTGTGCAGGGTGGCCAGCACGAGGTGGCCCGTTTCGGCGATCGTGAGCGCGGCGGCGATCGTTTCCAAATCGCGCATTTCGCCGACCAGGATGATGTCCGGATCTTCCCGCAACGCATACTTGAGCGCCGCGGCAAAGCTCTTGGTATCGGTGCCGATTTCGCGCTGGTTGACGATGCAACCCTGATGGCGGTGGATGAACTCGATCGGATCTTCCACCGTGATGATGTGGCCCTTCCGCTCTTTGTTGATCTTGTCGAGCATGGCGGCCAGGGTCGTCGATTTTCCGGAACCGGTCGGCCCGGTGACGAGAATCAGACCGCGGGGGCGTTCCGCCAGCTTGGCGATCACCGGCGGGAGGCCCAGGTCATCGAAGGTCCGGACGCTGAACGGAATCATCCGGAGCACCATGGCCACACAACCCCGCTGCTTGAAGACGTTGCCGCGGAACCGGGCCAGATTCTGAATGCCGAAAGAGAAGTCGAGCTCGTCCTCGAATTCGAAGCGCTTCTTCTGCTGCTCGGTCAGGACGGAGTAGGCGAGGGTGAGGGTGTCCTTCGGCGTCAGGACCGTTTCGACGGAAGAATTGGTGATCTCGCCGTCGATGCGCAGCTTGGGCCGTTCCCCCGCGGTAACGTGGAGGTCCGACGCATCGCGCTCGATCATTTCCTGGAGCAGGGCCCGCAGGTTGAGGCTCATCCGGATGTCTCCTTCACGACCTCTTCAAGGGTCGTGACCCCCTTCTTGACCTTCACGACACCATCCATTCGGAGGGTCAGCATGCCTTCCAACACCGCCTGGTCGCGCAATTCGGCCACCGAGGCCCCGCGGAGCACCATCCGCCGGACCTCCGGTGACATCGCCATGACCTCGTAGATGCCGGCGCGACCCTTATACCCGGTCCCGCCGCAGACCTCGCAACCCTTACCGCGCATGAAGGGAATGGCTTTGATTTCGTCAAGATTCGTGCCCGGATAGAGAAGCGATTTCAACTCCTCCGGGCGGTAGGTCACCGGGGCCTTGCATTCCTTGCAGATCCGGCGGACCAGACGCTGCGCCACCACCAGGTTGACGGCGGCCGAAACGTTAAACGCCTCGACCCCCATGTCGATGAGCCGGGTGATGGTGCTCGGCGCGTCGTTGGTGTGCAGCGTGGAGAGCACCAAGTGCCCGGTAAGCGCCGCCTTGATGGCGATACCGCCCGTCTCCAGGTCTCGCACCTCACCGATCATGATAACGTTGGGGTCCTGCCGAAGGAACGCTTTGAGCGCGGCGGCGAAGGTCAGCCCGATGTCGTTTTTCACCTGTACCTGGTTGATCCCGTACAGGTTGTACTCGACCGGATCCTCCGCCGTCATAATGTTGGAGTCGATGGTGTTGATCCGCTGGAGCGCGGAGTAGAGCGTCGTCGTCTTGCCGGAGCCGGTCGGCCCGGTGACCAGCACCATGCCGTACGGATTCAAGATCGCTTTGAGGAGATCGGCCTCGGCCTTCGGCTCGAAGCCGAAGGTGGAGAGGTCGAGCGTCAGGTTCCCCTTGTCGAGAATTCGGAGCACGATTTTTTCGCCGAAGAGGGTCGGCAAGGTGCTCACCCGGAAGTCGATGACCCGGTTGCCCATCTTGAGCTTGAGCCGCCCGTCTTGCGGCACCCGCCGCTCGGCGATGTTGAGCTGGGAGAGAATCTTGACGCGGGAAATGAGCGCCGCCTTCATCCGGAGCGGCGGCTTCATCACTTCCAGCAAGGCGCCGTCGACCCGGTAGCGCACCCGCATGTCGTGCTCGAACGACTCGATGTGGATGTCGCTCGCGCCCCGCTGCACCGCGTCGGTCAGGATGCCGTTGATGAGCTTGACGACCGGGGCGTCGTCGATCTGCGCCTGGGAGGCCGCTTCGTCGTCCTGGTCCTCGACGATCTCGACATCTTCCGCGAGGCCCTCCATGTCCTTGAGGATGGCCTGGAGCTGCTGATCGGAGGCGTCGTAGTACTTGTCGATGAGCCCGCGGAGGGTGAATTCACCGGCGAACACCGGAAAGAGATCGAAGCGGGTGATGAACCGGAGCTCCTGGAGGAGCACCTGGTCGGTCGGATTCGCCATCGCCACTGTGAGCGTCCGGCCCTCGCGCTTGAGCGGGAGCACGATATGACGCTTGGCGATGTCGGCGGGAATGAGCTTGAGGATCTTGGCGTCGACTTCGAAGCGGGAGAGATCGACCGCCGGCACCCGAAGCTGCCGCGCCACGATCCGGGTGATTTCCACTTCGGGCACGAGGCCCTGCTTGGCGATGATGAAGCCGAGCGGCATCCCGGACGACCGGTGCTCGGTGAGCGCCTGGGCGAGCTTCTCCTTCGAGAGGAGACCCTCTTTGACCAGGATATCGCCGAGTCGTTCCGTGGGAACTGCTGCCGTCGTCATGCTTTTTCGATGCTCCTCGAAGTGCGTGGGTCCTTGTTCGCTATTCGCTATTCGCTATTCGCTATTCGCTATTCGCTATTCGCTATTCGCTATTCGCCCAAAGGTCGGCAGCCAATAGCGAGTAGCCAATAGCGAATTCACCGACCAACTCTCACAAATGGCCCCAGCCTGGCCACCAGCGACTGACTGAACCCTGGTACCCGTCCAAGATCGGACAGTGCGGCGAATGGCCCCTGGTCCCGGCGATATGCCAGAATCGCCCGGGCACGGGCCTGGCCCACCCCGGGCAGCGCGAGTAGGTCCGCTTCGGAGGCCAAGTTAAGGTCCACGGTGGCGGGTCCTGGGAGCCCAGGAGTCGAGCCGTAAGCCCCAGAGATGCCCCGATTTGCACCCCCCAGCCCGGGAGGCCCTGGGCCGTACTTGACCCGCTCATTGAGCGCGGCCAAGAGCCCCGGACCTACCCCTCCGACTCGATCGAGGTCGGCCTGGCCCTGGAAGGGGCCCCGGGCGCCACGGTCCGCCACGATACGCTTTGCCAGTGACATGCCAACTCGGGGGAGTCGGGCGATCTCCTCGGCGGAGGCCGAATTGATGTCGATGAGCTCGCCGGACCTAAGCGGCGCGTTCGTTCGTTGGGCGCGCGCGCGGTGCGTCGATGGGTTGCCGTCACCGGCCCGAGGCTGAGCGAATACCTCTCCCGGCGGAGCGCTCGAACGGCCGATGAATGCGCGGGCGGCGTGGCCGGCGATGGCAAGGCCGAGGATGAAGAGTAGCGCGCGGGGCTCGCGGGACATCCGCCCACGGTAGCTCCGCGCAGCCCCGGTACGGGAGCCCGAACAACCCGGGAGGGGTCCTATCTCCGCGAGAGCTACGGCTTGGTGGCGCGCACCACCGCCATCATGACGTCACCCACCGCCTTGAGGCTCGAGGCGCTCACCTTGTCGAGGGTGTCCTCGGTCGAGTGATGCCAGGAGTTGTTGACGCCATAGTCGAGATCGATCACGTCGATGGCGCGGATCCCGGCGCGCTGGAGGGGGACGTGATCATCGGTGATTGGTCCGGTGTCCTCGGCCACGAAGATCTTGTCGTACCCCAGGCGCGCGGCGGTGTTCCAGACCATGTCCACCACATCGGCGGCGCCGATGAGGGAGTTCCCTTCCCGCGGAATTCGAAGGTCGCGGTCGCCCACCATATCCAGCAGCACCGCGAACCGCGGCGCCGGACCGGCGGGGAGGTGTTCGGCGTAGTAGGTCGAGCCGATCAGCACGTCCACGTCGGGGCCGAAGGTGCCGTAGTCCTCGCCGTCGACGAAGAGGAGATCGACACCGACAGACGGCGGCAGCTTCTTCAGGGCATCGGCCATTCCGAGCAGCACCGCCACCCCGGAACCGCCGTCGTTGGCGCCCGGCACTGCGGCGGTCGTGTCGGGGCTCGCTGGGCTGTCCGCCTTGGGGCGGGTGTCCCAGTGGGCCAGGAAGAGAAGTCGAGTCTGGGCGCCGAGATTGAACCGGGCCAGGAGATTCACCATCGGGAGGGAATCGCCCCCTTTGGTCCGGTGGATCCAACGCTGGACGAGCACCGAATCGGCACGGGTCCGGAGGAGGGAATCGAGCCAAGCCGCCATTCGCGCGTGCCCGGCGGCTCCAGGAATCCTGGGGCCGAACGCCACCTGGGTCTCGATGTACTTGAGCGCCGCGGCACCGTCGAATTCGGGGGGCGGCGGTGCCTCCCGGCAGCCGGCGGCGGTCAGGAGGGCAAGGCAGAGGAGACGCATGGCGGTGGGTCGGGAGTGGGGTCCAGGAAATAGGGAAGAGGAGCAGCAAATAGCAACTGGCGAATAGCGAATAGCGAGTAGCGAATAGAGACCGGCCATTGGCGACCATCGCCATCCACGCCTTACTTTTCAATCATGCGCCTCCTCCGCGCCCACATCCTTCGCTCGTTGGCGGGCCCGTTCCTCTTTGCTTGGGCGGCGCTGACGGGGATGCTCATGCTCAACCAGCTCTCCAGACGCTTCGGAGACTTGGTCGGCAAGGGGCTCCCCGCCGGGGTCATCACCGAAGTCCTCCTGCTCTTCATTCCGTTCATCGTCGCGTTGACTCTTCCGATGGCGCTGCTGGTGGCGGTCTTGTACGGCTTCAGCCAGATGGCCTCGGACAACGAGATCACCGCGATGCGCGCCAACGGGGTGAGCGTCCTGCAGATGCTCCGGCCGGCGCTGATCGCGGGGGTGCTCCTCGCGCTCGGCAATTTCTTCTTCGTCGATCAGATTCTCCCCCGGACCAACCTGCGGCTCCTCGGCCTCCAAAGCGACATCGCCCAGAAAAAGCCGACCTTCTCCCTCAAGGAGCGGGTGATGAACAACCTGCCCGGCTCCCAGTACTTCTTGGAGGCGAGCACGCTCGAGCCGGGCACCGGACGCATGCGCGAGGTGGTGATCTACGACCTGAGCCCCGCCGACGGCCGGCGGGTGATCTACGCCGACAGCGGCTACATGGCGTTCGAGCCGGACGGCAAAGATCTCGGCCTAACGCTCTACCACGGTCGAGCCAACGAGTATAAGACCGCCGAGCCGGGGACGGTGCACGTAACGTCGTTCGCCTCGAACACCATCCGGGTCCGCGACGTCGAGAACGCCTTCCGGCAGAACTTCGGCTCGGCGCAGCGCGGCGACCGGGAAATGACGACCTGCGAAATGCGCGACCGGGTCAACCTCTCCCGGATTTCGGCGCGCAAGGCCCGGGCGCACCGGCGGTGGCTGGCGGAAAACGATGTCCGCGCCATCCTCAACCTCCTGGCCGTTCCGGAGCAGCCGGTCGTCACCGAGCCCCCCCCCCCAACCTGCGGGGCGTGGCGGCGGTTCGAGG
>JABFSM010000199.1 GCA_013140635.1 Gemmatimonadales bacterium | reverse complement strand
CGGGGGACAACATCCAGATGACGATCGAGCTGATCATTCCGGTGGCGATGGACGACGGGCTGCGGTTCGCGATCCGCGAGGGCGGCCGGACGGTGGGCGCCGGCGTGGTCACGAAGATTCTGAAGTAAGTCGGTACGTCGGTAGGTCGGTAAACAGCTACCGACCTACCGACCTACCGACCTCTACAGCGAGGAGCAATACATGGCAGGCAAAATCAGAATCCGTCTCAAAGCCTTCGACCACGTCGTCCTCGACCAGGCCGCCGCGGATATCGTGCGCACGGTGGAGAAGACGGGAGCGCAGGTGTCGGGGCCGATTCCGCTGCCGGTGAAGACCGAGCGGTGGACGGTTCTGCGGAGCCCGCATGTCGACAAGAAGAGCCGAGAGCAGTTCGAGCTCCGGACGCACAAGCGCCTGCTCGATATCAACGACTCCAGGCCTCAGACGATGGACGCGCTGACCAAGCTGGATCTTCCGGCCGGCGTGGACGTCGAGATCAAGGTGGGGTGAGTCGATGACGAATGGACTCATCGGCCGTAAGCTCGGGATGACCCGGGTCTTCGTCGAGGACGGCACCGCCGTTCCGGTGACGATCATCCAGGCCGGTCCCTGCAAGGTCGTGCAGGTGCGCGAGCAGGCGGTACAACTCGGCTTCGGCGCCCGGCGGAAGATCGCCGCCAAGAAGCCGGAACTAGGCCACGCCGCCAAGGCGGGTCTGACTGAGGCGCCCCACGTCGTCCGGAGCTTCACGCTGGTGGGCGATGCCCCTGCGCCGGGCTCCGAAATCACGGTCGGCATCTTTGCCCCCGGCGAGCTGGTCAAGGTCACGGGCCAGTCGAAGGGCCGTGGGTTTCAAGGGGTCGTCCATCGTTATGGCACCGGCGGCGGCCCCGGTTCGCACGGGAACACCCGGCACCGGAAGCCCGGTTCGATCGGCGCGGGCACCGATCCCTCCCGGGTCATCAAGGGCAAGCGGATGCCCGGGCACATGGGCGACCGGCGCCATACCGAGTTGGGCCTCAAGGTGGTACGCGTGGACGCCGAGCGGAACCTGCTCTTCATCCGCGGCGCGATCCCCGGCTCCAAGAACGGCATCGTGACGGTCGCCAAGCAGGGAGGAAAGAGCCGCCATGATTGAGGCAGCGCACTATTCGTCGGCGGGCGCGAAGCACAAGACGGCATTCGCGCTCCCGGCCGACCTGTTCGACGGCACGGTGAACGAGCCCGTGCTGCACCAGGCGGTCAAGACGTACCTGAATAACCAGCGCCAGGGCACCGCGATGACCAAGACGCGGAGCTTCGTGTCCGGCGGCAACCAGAAGCCGTGGCGCCAAAAGGGCACCGGGCGCGCCCGGCAGGGCACCACCCGCTCCCCGCTCTGGCGGGGCGGCGGCATCGTGTTCGGCCCGATTCCGCGGAGCTACTACTCCGATATCCCGCGGAAGGTGAAGCAGCTCGCTCGGCGCTCGGCGCTCAACGCCCGCGCCCGGGAAGGCGCTCTCTTCGTGCTCGACGCGATCAGCTTCGAGACCCCGAAGACCAAGCAGCTCGTGGCGCTGCTCGGCAAGATGGGCCTCGAAGGCAAGAAGGTGCTGCTGCTGTCCAATGGGCTCAACCGCAACCTGTACCTCTCGGGCCGGAATGTGCCGAAGGCGCAGGTGATGACCTTCGCCGACGTGTCGGCGTATGACGTGCTTTGGTCCGACGCCGTGGTGGTGGAGCAGGGTGCGCTGACCGGCGATGCGCCGGTGGCCGGCGAGGCGGCCGAGCCCCGGACGCCCGCGAAGAAGAAGACGGCGAAGCCGGCGGCGAAGAAAACCGCGGCCAAACGCGCCCCGAGCAGAAGCGAGGGGAAGGCTCCCGCGAAAAAGCCGGCGGCTAAGAAGCCCGCCGCCAAGAAGAAGAAGGAGAGCTGATGCCCTCGCTCCGCGACACAGTGGTTCGTCCGCTGATCACCGAGAAGAGCTCCGCCGCGTATCAAAACCGGAAGGAGTACGCCTTCGAGGTGCATCCCGAGGCGAACAAGCACCAAATCCGTCAGGCGCTGGAGACCCTGTTCGGGGTCCACGTCACGACGGTGCGCACGATGCAGATGCGCCGGCACGAGGTGACCCGGGGCCGCGTTCGCGGCGCGACGGCGCGCTGGAAGAAGGCGATCGTCTCCCTCAAGGAGGGCGAGTCCCTCCCCATCTTCGAGGGCTGAGCCATGGCCATTCGCCAATTTCGCCCAATGACCGCCGGCACGCGCTTCCGGTCGGTGTCGGGTTTCGAAGAGATCACCCGGGGCACCCCGGAGAAGTCGCTCTGCGAGCCGCAGAAGAAGTCGGGGGGCCGGAACAACAAGGGCCATGTGACGATGCGCGCGCTGGGCGGCGGGCACCGGCGGCACTACCGGAAAATCGACTTCCGGCGCACCAAGTTCGGGATCCCGGCCCGCGTGGCCGAAATCGAATACGATCCGAACCGAAGCGCCCGGATCGCGCTGCTGGTCTACGCCGACGGCGAGAAGCGGTACATCCTGCATCCGGCCGGCTTGAAGCAGGGCGACACGGTGGTGTCCGGGCCGGGGAGCGACGCGCGGCTCGGCAACTGCATTCCGCTCGGCGAGGTTCCGCTCGGCACCTTCGTGCATAACATCGAGCTCAAGCTCGGGAAGGGCGGCCAGATCGCCCGGAGCGCCGGCCAGTACGCCCAGGTAATGGCGCGCGAGGGAGACTATGTCACCCTGCGGATGAAGAGCACGGAAGTGCGGCTGGTGCACGCGAGGTGCCTGGCCACGATCGGCGAGGTCGGCAACGCGGAGCACGAGCTCCTCTCGATCGGCAAGGCCGGCAAGACCCGCTGGCTCGGCCGGCGGTCGAAGGTGCGCGGCGTGGCCAAGAACCCGGTCGACCACCCGCTCGGCGGCGGCGAGGGCAAGAGCTCGGGCGGCCGGCCGCCGGTGAGCCCGTGGGGCAAGCCGGAAGGCGTGAAGACTCGGAAGCGTAAGAAGGGGTCCAACCGACTCATCGTCCGCGGCCGTAAGCGCGGGAAGGCGACGCAATAATGGCACGGAGCGTCAAGAAGGGTCCGTTCGTTCAGGAAGCGCTGCTCACCAAGGTGCAGATCCTGAACTCGAAGAACGACAAGCGGGTGGTGAAGACCTGGAGCCGGGCGAGCACGATTCTCCCCGAGTTCGTAGGGCACACCTTCGCGGTGCATAACGGAAACAAGTTCGTCCCAGTCTACGTGACCGAGAACATGGTCGGCCACAAGCTGGGCGAGTTCTCGCCGACGCGGCTCTTCAAGGGCCACAGCGGGAAGCTCGTCGCGGACAAGAAGGCTAAGCCGGAGTGACCATGGCACAGGGACACGCGATTCAGCGGAGCGTCCGCCAGTCGCCGCGCAAGATGCGGCTGGTGATCGACCTCATCCGCCACCAGGACGTGAACGCGGCGTACGCCATCCTCGCGTTCAACAAGAAGCACGCCGCCAAGCAGATCGCCAAGACGCTCAAGAGCGCGGTGGCGAACGCCGAGCAGAAGGCGAGCGCGGCCAACGAGCGGTTCGACGTCGACGAGCTCATCGTGAGCAAGGCGATCGTCAACGGCGGGCAGCCGCTCAAGCGGATGCATGCGGCGGCGCAGGGGCGCGGGACGCCGATCATGAAGCGGACGAGCCACGTGGAAATCCACGTCGCGAGCAAGAAGGAGAAGGCCTGATGGGTCAGAAAACACATCCGATCGGGTTCCGCCTCGGCATCGTCAAGCCGTGGGTTTCCCGGTGGTTCGCGTCGAAGGACATGCCGGCGCTGCTCAAGGAAGATGAGCTGATCCGCAAGTACCTGCTGACCCGTCTGGGTCATGCCGCGATCGCCGAGATTCACATCGAGCGGCGGCCGGGGAAGGTGACCGTCACGATCCATACCGGGCGTCCGGGAGTGGTCATCGGGAAGAAGGGCACCGAGGTCGACAAGCTCCGTGACGAGCTCGCGCAGCTGACGGGCAAGGAAGCGGCGATCAACGTCGAAGAGATCAAGCGGCCGGAAACGGCGGCGCAGCTCGTGGCCGACAACATCACCCACCAGCTGCAGCAGCGGATCTCGTTCCGACGGGCCATGAAGCGCGCAATCCAGAGCGCCATGCGGATGGGCGCCCAGGGCATCAAGGTGCGCGCGTCGGGGCGGCTGGGCGGCGCCGAAATCGCGCGGACCGAAGGATATCACGAGGGGCGAGTGCCGCTCCACACGCTTCGGGCCGACATCGACTACGCCACCAGCACCGCCAAGACGACCTACGGCACCATCGGCGTTAAGGTCTGGATCTTCAAGGGCGAGGTGGTGGAAGATCTGAGCGGGCGCACCTACAGCACGGGGAACTGAGCGATGCTGGCGCCAAAGCGGATCAAGTTCCGCAAGACGTTCAAGGGACGGAGCAAGGGGATCGCCACGCGAGGGAATACCATCGCGTTCGGCGAATACGGCCTCATGTGCCTCGAGCCGGGGTGGATCACCAACCGGCAGATCGAGGCCTCGCGCGTCGCGATGACCCGCGAAATGAAGCGGGGCGGTAAGGTCTGGATCCGGATCTTTCCGGACAAGCCGATCACCAAGAAGCCGGCCGAAACCCGCATGGGTAAGGGTAAGGGCAATCCCGAAGGCTGGGTGGCGGTGGTCAAGCCGGCCCGGATCATTTTCGAGGTGGATGGCGTAACCGAAGAGTTGGCCAAGAAGGCGTTTGCGCTGGCGGCGGCCAAGTTGCCGCTCCGGACGCGCGTCGTCCGGCGCCAGGAGGTATGAGGCAATGAGCAAGATCAAAGCGGCCGACCTGAAAGAGCTCTCGGTCGAACAGCTCGAGGCGAAGCTCTTGGAGGCGGAGGAGGAGTCGTTCCGGCTGCGGTTCCGGTCGGCCACCGAAGCGATCGACAATCCGACGCAGTTTCGGACCCTTCGGCGGAATGTGGCACGCATCAAGACGGTGTTGGGGCAGAAGAAGTGATCGTTATTCGCTATTCGCTATTGGCTGTTCGCCAAAGGCTTGAGCGAATAGCGAATAGCGAATAGCCACTTAGAGGATGAGCCAATGACCGAATCAACGACCACGGAACGCCAGCGCCGGAAAACCCGTACCGGCGTCGTCACCAGCGACAAGATGACCAAGACGGTCACGGTCGAAATGGAACGGCGGTTCGCGCACCCGGTCTACAGCAAGCAGATCACCCGGACCAAGCGGGTCAAGGCGCGCAACGAGAAGGACGCGCGCTTGGGTGACACCGTCCGGATCATGGAAACTCGACCGATCGCCAAGACGGTATGCTGGCGCGTGGTCGAGGTCGTCCAGCGGGCCAAGTAAGGGGACCGGACCATGGTGCAGCAGGAAACGATTCTCAAGATCGCGGACAACTCCGGGGCCCGTAAGGCGCTGGTCATCCGCGTGCTCGGCGGCTCCAGGCGGCGGTACGCCGGCTTGGGCGACGTCGTCGTCGTCGCGGTCAAGGACGCGATCCCGACCGGCCAGGTCAAGAAGGGCGACGTGGCCAGAGCGGTGATCGTCCGGACCGCGAAGGAGACCCGCCGAAAGGACGGGACCTATATCCGCTTCGACGAGAACGCGGCGGTCCTCATCAACGACGCGGGGGAGCCCAGGGCCACCCGCATCTTCGGACCGGTGGCGCGCGAGCTCCGCGAGAAGAAATACATGAAGATCGTGTCGCTCGCGCCGGAGGTCATCTGATATGAAGCCGCTGGTCTACAAGAAGCGGCGGCGGGTGCGCAACCAGCCGAAGCCGCGCGTCAGGCTCCACGTCGCCAAAGGCGATACGGTGCAGGTCATTTCGGGAGACGACAAGGGGAAGCGGGCGCTGGTGCTCCGCGTCTATCCGAAGACCGGCCGCATTACGCTCGAAGGGGTGAACGTGGTGAAGCGCCACAAGAAAGCGACCCAAACGACCGAGGCGGGGATCATCGAGTTCGCCGCGCCGATCCACCACTCGAAGGTGATGCTGGTGGATCCGAAGAGCGGCGCGCCGACCCGCGTGAAGCGCCGCATCGACAAAGACGGCACGGTGGAACGCGTCTCCGTGAAGTCGGGACAGCCGATTCCGAGGAACCGGTAACATGGCCGAACAAGCGAAGGCCGCGAAACCCGCCGCCCCCAAGGGCGCGGGCGCGCCGAAGGGCGGCGCGGGCGGCGGCAAGAAGAGCAAGGACAAGGGCACGACCGGCGGGGCGACCGATCCGTCGCCGAAGGTGCGCGAGGGGACGCCTCGCCTCCAGGCGTATTATGTGAACACGATCCGGCCGCGCTTGGCGAAGCAGTTCGGGCTCACGAACCCGAACCAGATTCCCCAGCTCGTGAAGATCGTGCTCAACGTCGGGATGGGCGATGCCTCGAAGAACCCGAAGCAGCTCGATGCGGTGGCCGAGGAGATGGCGATCATCTCCGGCCAGCGGCCGGTCATCACCCGCGCCAAGAAGGCGATCGCGAATTTCGGCCTTCGGGCCGGCGTCCCGGTCGGTGCGCGGGTCACCCTGCGCGGACCGCGGATGTACGAATTTCTCGACCGGTTCATCTCGCTGGCGGTGCCGCGCATCCGGGACTTCCGCGGGTTGCCGAATCGGAGCTTCGACGGCAGCGGGAATTACACGTTCGGGATCAAGGAACAGCTGATCTTCCCCGAGATCGACTATGACAAGGTCGAGAAGATCCACGGGATGGATATCACGATCGTGACCACGGCGGGACGAGACGACTTGGCGATGGGGCTGCTCAAGGAGTTCGGGTGGCCGTTCCGGGGCGAGACGCCCCAGAAGGTGGCGTAACACATGGCAAAGACGTGTTGGGTGGAGCGCGCCAAGCGCACTCCAAAGTTCTCCACGCGGCGGGTGCGCCGCTGCCAGCGCTGCGGCCGGGTGCGCGCCGTGCTGAGGAAGTTCGGACTGTGCCGCATTTGTTTCCGCGAGCTCGCGCTGAAGGGGCATATCCCCGGCGTGCGCAAGGCCAGCTGGTGAGAGGGACCGACGCATGAGCATGACAGATCCCGTCGCGGACATGCTGACTCGCATCCGGAACGCCTGCACGGCAGGCCACCGGCGAGTCGACATTCCCCGCTCCAAGCTCAAGAGTGAGCTGGCGCGCATTCTGACCGAGAATCACTTCATCGCGGACTTCAAAGTCCTCGAGGACGGCGGGCGCGGCGTGCTGCGCCTGTATCTCAAGTACCACGACGAGCGCCCGGTCATTCGGGAGCTGCGGCGGGTCTCGAGTCCCGGCCTCCGGCGCTATGTGAAGTCACGCGAAATTCCGCGGGTGCGGAACGGTCTCGGCATGGCCATCGTCTCGACCCCGAAGGGGCTCATGTCCGACCGGGACGCCCGCGCGGCGAATCTCGGCGGCGAGCTCCTCGCCGTGGTCTGGTAGGAGGCCCCATGTCGCGCATCGGCAAGAAACCGATTCCCGTGCCCTCCGGCGTCACCGCCCAGATTCAGGGGCAGACGGTCAGCGTGAAGGGCCCAAAAGGGGAACTCTCGCGCACCGTCCACGCGGAAATGCAGATTTCCATGGAGCAGGGGCAGATCGTCGTCGCCCGTCCGACCGAGGAAACCCGGCACAAGGCGCTGCACGGCCTTACCCGGACCCTCATCGCCAACATGGTCGAGGGCGTCGACAAGGGCTATCAGAAGGTGCTCGAGATCCAGGGCGTCGGCTACAAGGCCGAAGCCACGAAGGCGGGACTCAACGTCATCGTCGGATACTCGCATCCCGTCCTCTACAAGACGCCGGCCGGGATCACCTTCGCGGTGGAAAACAACACGGTGGTCAAGATCAGCGGGCCGAACAAGGAACTGGTCGGCCAGGTTGCCGCCGAGTTGCGCCAGATTCGGCCCCCGGAGCCGTACAAGGGCAAAGGGATCCGGTATCAAGGTGAGCGCGTCCGCCGTAAGGCGGGCAAGACAGGAGCGAAGTAAATGCGCGCGATTCATTCTCCGAAGACCCGTGAAGAACGCCGCTACCGGCGCCACCTTCGGGTCCGGAAGCGGGTATCGGGCACCTCGGAGCGTCCGCGCCTCGTGGTGTTTCGCTCGATCAAGCACATCTACGCCCAATTGGTCGATGACGATCGCGGCGTGACCCTCCTCGGCGTGAGCGACGGGAGCGAGGGGATGGAGGCGGAGGTGAAGGGCAAGGTGGCCAAGGCCAAGGCGGCGGGGAAACTCCTCGCCGGCAAGGCGAAGGCGGCAGGCATCACGAAGGTGGTCTTCGACCGGGGCGGATACCGGTACCATGGTCGCGTGCAGGCCGTCGCTGACGGCGCCCGCGAAGGCGGATTGGAGTTCTAGTATGGCGGAGCGAGAGACGCAGGCGAGCGGGACCGCGGTCGAAGGCGCCCCCGAGGGCGCCGCTGCCGAGTCCCCGGGGCAGGCTCCACAGGGCGGTGGCCGGG
>JABFSM010000258.1 GCA_013140635.1 Gemmatimonadales bacterium | reverse complement strand
GATCGGGAGCGACCAGGCCGTAGGTCGACGCGATATTGATCACGCTGCCAGAGCCCGCCTTCGCCATCATGTCGCCAAGGACCTGACAGGTCAGAAAGACACCGGTGACGTTGACGTCGAGCATCCGGCGCCACCGGTCGACGGAGTATGCCTCGAAGGTGACCGGACCCTCGTTGTCCCTCCAGCTTTCGACCTTGTCGTCGATCGCGGCGTTGTTGACCAGGATATCCAGGCGGCCGCCCCCCTCATCGAGCAGGCGCCGGATCGCTTCGAGGCTCCGGCGGTCGGTGACGTCGGCGGCCGCCGTCACGATCGAAGCCGGCCCGCCGTCCGGGGGGGGCACCACCGCGCGGAGCCGGTCCAGGTCGGCATCGACCGCAATAACGCTCGCCCCGGCGTGATGGAGCGCCTCGACGTGCTGGCGGCCAAGCAACCCCGCCGCTCCGGTTACGACGGCGGTGCGGCCGTCGAGCGAAAATGGGGACTTGGAGGAGTCCTCAGACATGCGCGGGACGGGGCCGTTGGTTGAAGTCCGTGGTCCGGCGAAAGACCGGCTCCACCGGCGCGCCGCGGAGGAGGCTCCGGACGTCGCCGCGTTCCACCGCCGCCGAGAGGATCGGCAGGACCTCGTCGTAGGCGGACAGCAAATAGGCGACGTCGTCTTCGGTGTGCGCGGCGGAGAGCGTGTGGGTGCCGGCCCAGAGCACGCCGCGCTTGAGCAGCTCCTGCTGCACGAGAGACTTGAGTTCGAGCGGGGTGCCGCCCGCCGTTTCGAAGACGACCTGGGTGCGGCAGGCGGGTCCGGCGCATCGGGTTATCGCAGTGAGCCCGTGCGCGGCGGCCAGCCGGTTATATCCCTCGCGGAGCCGGCCGCCGAGCGCCGAGAGCTGGGCAGGGACGTCGCGCCGCTCCAATTCACCGATGGTGGCCTTCGCGGCGGCCAGCGACAACGCCTCGCCGCCGAAGGTCGTGTAGAAGAACACCTCGCCGTCGAGGAGCTCGAGGACGTCGCCCCGGCCGGCCAGGACGGAAAGCGGCATTCCGTTGGCGATCGCCTTGGAGAAGGTGACGAGGTCAGCGCGGACGCCGTAGTGGGCCTGGGCGCCCCCCAGAGCGAGACGGAAGCCGGTCCACATTTCGTCGAAGATGAGGAGCGTTCCGTTGGCGTCGCACCGCTCCCGCAGATGGGCCAGGAAGTCGTGCCGAGGCTCCTCGAAGGTCACCGGTTCCAGGATGACGGCGGCTACGTCGTCATCGAGGGCCGTCGCCACCGATTCGGGATCGTTGTAGCCGAACGTGTTCGTCAGATCCCGAACCTCGTCGGGCACGCCGTGATGCCGGTCCGTGATACCGATGTACCAGTCATGCCAGCCGTGGTACCCGCAGCAAAGCACCCGAGAGCGTCCGGTCCAGGCGCGAGCCACCCGAATGGCGGCGCTGGTGACGTCGGCGCCGGTCTTGCTGAATCGCACCGCTTCGACGCCCGGCACGACGCGCCGCACCAGTTCCGCCACCTCCACCTCGAGGGGGTGCATCAGCGAGAAGGTGATTCCATCCTCCAATTGCTCCCGGATGGCGGCATCGACCGCGGGGTCGCCGTACCCCAGCACGACCGGCCCGATCGCCATGCAGAGATCGAGGAACTCGTTGCCGTCGACGTCCCATACGCGGGCGCCCTTCCCGCGCCGGAGGTACTTGGGTGCCACGCCGGACACGAATTGCCCCGGCCCCTTCGCCAGCGTCTGGGTGCCGGACGGGATCAGGCCGATACTCCGGCCCCAGAGCCGCTCCGATTCGGCGATTCCCGGATACTCCGGATTGGAACGGATGCCGTTCGGCATGGCCTTGTCCTCTACGCGTGGGAAGGAGTCTCGAGCGCCCGCCGAATGCGGGCGGCGAGATCGGCCGGAGTCAGCTGTTCGACCCGCAGCACGTCGTCCAGCAGCCCGGGGGTAAACCACCGGCGGCCGAAACCGATCGTGAGGGTTCGCGCGGTGAGGCGCTCCTCGAGCAGGAGTTCGCCCACAATCGACGGGAGCCCTCCGGTGGAGAAATGGTCCTCCACCAGGACGAGCAGGCGGGTGCGCTTGGCGCTCTCGATGACCGCATCGCGATCGATCGGCTCGATGGTGCGCAGATTGAGCAGCCGCACCGAGAGCCCGTCGGCGGCGAGGAGGTTGGCCGCCTGGTGCGCCTCGCGGAAGAGCGCCCCATAGACGAGAATCGCCACATCGTTGCCATCGGTCACCACCTCCGCGGCGCCGATGCGAAAGTTCGGGTCGTGCTCGAACACCGTCGGACGATCCACGTAGCGGATGTACCACGGCGCCGGATCGCGAATGACGTGGGGAAGGCCGATGGCCAGATCCTGGAGATCGGCGGGACAGAAGACCCGCATATTGGGAATGCCGCGCATCAAGCCGACGTCTTCGAGCGCCTGATGCGTCGGTCCGTTGGCTTCGGACATCACCCCCGGGACGCTGCCGACGAGCTTGACCGGAAGCGCCGGCAGGCCGACGTCGGTCCGGATGAACTCGAAGGGGCGCATCGTGAGAAACGCCGCCAGCGCGTGCGCGACGGGGATGCGCCCCCGAAGCGCGAGTCCGGCGGCGAGCCCGATCATGGTTTGCTCGGTGATGCCGGTATCGATGAACCGCGATCCGAGCACCGCGGGCAACCCGCGGATCGAGGCACGGTTCTCGGCGGTGAGCACCATGAGACGTTCATCCTCGAGCGCGAGCTCACGGAGCGCCGACTCGTACGTCGACTTCATCGGACCAGCAGCGCTTCGGACTGCAGGGCCGCCTCCGATGCGCCGTGCAGCTCGCGGAGCAGCGCCTCGACTTCGAGGTCCGTGAAGCGGCAGAACCAGCGATCGGCCCGCGCTTCGATGCTGGGCACTCCCTTGCCGCGCACCGTCCGGGCCACGACCACCGCGGGACGGTCGCGAGGCGCCTCCAGCGGCGCGAACGCGGCGTCGAGGGCCCCGAAGTCGTGGCCGTCGGTGGATACCGTCAGGCAGCCGAACGCCTCGAACTTCGCGGCCAGGGGCTCCAGCGGCACCAGCGCTTCGGTCGGGAGATTCGCCTGGAAGCCGTTCCGGTCGACCACCACGACAAGGTTGCCGAGGCGGAGCGCGCCCGCGACGAGCAGCGCTTCCCAGATCGAGCCCTCGTTGAGCTCCCCGTCGCCGACCAGCACCACCACCTTCCGGGCGGAGCCGCGGAGACGCAGGTCATAGGCCACGCCGATGCCGACCGACAGGAGGTGCCCGAGCGACCCGGAATGGAACTCGACCCCCGGCACCGCGCGGTTGGGATGCCAGTAGAGGGCGTCGTCGACCGAGAGATGCCGTTCGAGCCGCGACACCGGGAAGAAACCGAGCTCCGCCAAGGTTCCGTAGAGGGCCGGCACGTCGTGCCCCTTGGAGAGGAACAGGTAATCGCGGTCGGGGCGGGCGGGCTCGTCCGGATCGATGTCGAGGCTTCGGGCGTACAGATAGACCAGCAGGTCGGTGCACGAGAGCGAGGCGCCAAGAAAGCAGCCGCCTCCTGCCGCCATGCGGATGACGTGCGCCCGCACCCGCAGCGCCAGCGCCGACAGATCGGCCGCGATCAGCGAGTCCACTGGACCTCGAGGCTCGGATCGAGGTACGCGCTCGGCGGCACCGTGCGGAGGACGCCGGGATGGTGCCGGTACCAACTGACTCCGCGGTACCGCGCGTTGCGACGGGCAATGTCGGGATGGGCCTCCAGGAATTCGACGATGTCATCCACTCCGAAACGTGGATTGCGGAGGTGGAGCGCGGCGTGAATGGCCCGGATGACGTCGTGATCCTCCGCATAATCGAGGACGTACCGATAGGCCCGGGAAAGATCGACGCCCTCTCTCGAGACGTTGCCGAGACGGAAGCGCCCCGGCTGATCCCAAAGGAAAGGAGTCGTGTGCTCCCGCTCGTGGGGCGCCAGCGCCTCCCGCCACGCGATCTCGAGCGCGTCGACGCTCATGATCTCTACGTCGTTTCCGTCGGGAAACGACTCGGGGTGGAGGTTGCCGACGTAGTCCCGCCGGGGCGCGGCGTCGAGGTACGAACCGATCACCAGGTCGATGACCGCCGGGTCGATGAGGGGACAATCGGAGGGGATCTTCACCACGTGCGACGCCCCGAAAGCTTGGGCCACTCGATAGTGCCGCTGCAGGAGATCGGTGGGGTGGCCGCGGACATAGTCGACCCGCGCCGCCTCGCACACCGCCACGATCGCCTCGTCGGCAGGATCGGTGGTGGTGGCCACCACCAACTGGCCGTAGAGACGGGCCATCCGAATCCGTGCGATCTGATACTCGAGCACCGTAGCCTCACCCAGCTCGAGCAACACCTTTCCTGGAAGGCGGGTGGACCCGACCCGCGCTTGGAGCACCGTGACGACGCCGCGGGTATTCACGCCGCCCGGCTCGTTCCGACGGTCCCGCGCTCGCCTCGAAGCACCTCTTCGCAGACCCGCGCAATTCGCTCTCCGGAGGTACCCCCGTTCTGGATTGGTAGGAGGCGGCAAAGCTCGTCTCGGTCGAGATAGGAATGACACGGCTTGCCGAGCGCCAAGCCGACGTAGACGCAACTCGAGTATTGCGTGACCAGGGCCTCGCAATTGGCGATCATGTGATTCGTGTTCCCTTCGGCAAAGACGCGGGCGCTCGGGAAGCGGGCGAGGATCTCTCGGGTGGCGCGCGCCCGGGCTTCGTTCGGGTGGAGTTTGAAAACCAGGGGGCGGCCGTGGGCTAGGATCTCCACCCAGTCGAAGAGGGCCCGCCGGTTGTCCGCCTTGAAGGTCTCGCGCATGTCCGAGGTGGCGACCAGCACATACCCCCGGAGCGGAAAATCGTTCTGCAGATACGCCTGGCAATTGTCGAAGTTCGGAATACCGGTGACGGCAATGCGCTCGGCCGGCACGCCGTTCGCCACGAAGAGGTCGCGGTATCCCGGAGACGCGACGCAGAACTTCCGATAGGCGAGCGAGAGCCCGTTCGTCGAGGTGCTGGCGACCCAGCGTGGGAGGCCGAAGCGCCGCACCAAACGGTACGCCGCCGTCGGTGGGTCGGTCATTCCCTCCTGCACGAGCACGATCGGCCGGCGGCGGATGTTCCGCTGGACGACGAGGTCGGAACAGGTGACTACCAGGTCATAGGGGCCCGAAAGCCCGCGGTCGTCCCGGGGGAGGGCATGGTCGTTGAGGTACTCTTCCGTCATCCGGCGGAACTCGCCGCCCCGTCCCAGGACCGTGAAGTCGAGCGCCCCCCAGCGGCCGAGCCACCCGATGAGACCGTCCGCGTAGAAGGGCGAATAGCGCAGCTCGGCGTCGCGAAGATGCCGGCCAATCGCGTGCATTTGACTGGTTTGATTGAGCGATCCGCAAATCAACAAGACCCGGGGGCGCGTCGGCCCGGCGCGGATGGCCTGCGGAGTTCCCATACACGAAAGCTGCGGTGCGACCATCACAATCCGGGGAGTATCGGGTATCGATTTGGTCCGCTGGCGTTAGGACCGGTGACCTGGGCGGGTGGGAAAACGTGACGAATCAGGCACCGGTTCGTGACAGAGCCGCGTGGGTACGGGCGATATCATGTCGTCCTGTGATGAACCCCGCTATGCTGGCGCCAGGCCCCCCGGCGATCAGGTCTCCGGGGTTCTCGGCACGCACGCTCCCCCCGCCGCTCCGGCCCGAGGCGCGGCTCGGCGTCCTCGATGTCACGAAGTACTTCGGCACGACCAGCGGTGGGATCAAGACCTATCTCCAGGAAAAGGCGCGATACGTCGGGAGCCGTCCAGACCTCCGGCAGGTTATCGTCGTTCCGGGACCGGTGGACGCGATCGCGACGGAGGGAGGGTCGCGGACCTATCGGCTCCGGGGGGCGCGCATCCCGATGCATCCCCCGTACCGATTTCTCTTCGCTACCCGGAGCTTTCGCTGCATCGTCGAACACGAGCGGCCGGACATCATCGAGGTCGGCAGCCCCTTTGCCGTGCCCTGGCTTACCGCGTTCGCCAACCGCCGGCTTGGCGCCCCGACCGTCTGGTTCTACCACAGCCATCTGCCGCGTCTCGCGATTCCCTTTCCGGAGCGGGCGGGGCTCTTTGCCGCCACCCTGTCGGCGCTGCTGGCGCGGTATGTCCGCCTTCTGGGCGAGCGATTTCCGGTGGTACTCTGCGGATCTCGCTTTGCGGAGCGCGAGCTTGCCGCGCTCGGCGTCATGCGTACCGCGCTGGTTCCCCTCGGTGTCGATCTCACCCTCTTCACGCCGGACCGCCGGGCTGCCGGTCCGGAAACCCGCCGCCGCTTCGGGCTTCCGGACGGTCCGCTGGCGCTTTTCATCGGACGCCTCGCGGCGGAAAAACGGCTCGATGTGATTCTCGATGCGTGGCCGGAGGTGGAGCGGCGCTCGGGGACTCGGCTGGTAGTGGTCGGTTCCGGCCCCTACGAAGCGAGTCTCCGCGCCCACCGGTATGCCCGCCGAGTGTTCTGGGTGCCCTACCAGGAGACCCGCACCCTGGTGGCCGACCTCCTCGCCGCGATCGATTTCTATGTCGCCCCCGGCCCGCTCGAGACGTTCGGGCTGTCGGTGCTCGAGGCCCTCGCCTCGGGAACGCCGGTGCTCTCCGTCGAGGCGGGGGGCGGTGGCGAGCTGGTGCAAGGCTCCAGCGCCGGCGCGTGCTACACCGATGGTGCGCCGGACCATGCGGCCGACGCCGCAGTTCGGCTTGCAGGCCAGGATCTGCCCGTGCTGGGCGCGCGGGGCCGGTCGTATGCGGAAACTCACCACGCTTGGGGCGACGTGCTTCGGAGGCTGTTCATCGTCTACGAAGGGATTCGCGCCGGTTACGAGCCACGGACCCGGCCCTGACCGGAAGACTGCTGCTCTCCCACGCGGTCGCGGTTGCGCTTCTCGCCGCCGACTACGCCGCCAGAACGATCCGGCTTCGCCGCCTTGTTGGTGCGGCCGGCGGTTCGATCGGGCGTTTCGACGCCCTCTCGGTCAATGCGTGGGCCGATCTGGGCGCCGCCCTGACGCCGATGCGGATCGGGGGGGAACCGGCCCGTCTCGCGGGGCTTCGTCTTGCCCGCGTACCGCTCGGGGCGTCGGTGACCGCGCTCGCCGCGGAAGTGGCCACCGCCGCTCCGATCACGGTGCTGATCGGCGCATTGCTGGTGCAGCTCTTCGGTGTGGTGTGGTGGCGCACTGCCGGCGCGACAGTGATGGGTGGCGGGCGGCTCTACTTGATCTCGCTCGTGGCCGCCATACTCGTGGCCGTGTTGGCCTACCGCGCCGGCCGGGGCCGGCGGCCGACGGTTCCTACGCGAAGCGCTGGCCTGACCTGGGGTCTGGCGGCCACGTGCGCCTCCTGCGCCGCAATCAACGTGGCATGCCGCGTCGCGATTCTGCCGGTGTTGGTTTGGGGGAGCGGCGCGAGCGTGCACCTTGGCGTGGTCACTCTCGGCGCCTTCGTGATGATCTTCGGCCAGCTCCTCACACCGGTCCCCGCTGGCGCCGGCGTGGTGGATGCCGCATATCTGGCGGGAGGGGCGGGGGTGACCGACGTCGGAATCCTCCTTGCATGGCGGGGCTATACCACCGTCTTCGGCGCCCTTCTTGGTGCCGGGCTTGCCGCATTCCGATTTCCGGTGCGCGCGGCGGGCCGCTGGGTGCTAGGCGGCCTGGCGGAGCTCTTGGGCCGCCGCCGCGGCGTACTCGGTGACGAGGCCATCGAAGATCGGGCCCCATGCGCGGCCCAGGGCGGTCCGGAGAGCCCCCTCGGCCAACCGGACTCGTAAGGCGGAATCGGCCAGCACCCGGTCGAGCTGGCGGGCGAAGTCGCCGGATCGCTCCGGGTCCGCCAGCAGGGCGTTCTGGCCGTCATGCCCGTAGTCGAGGATCCCGCCGGCGGCCATCGCCACCGGCGCCACGCCGCTCGCCATCGCCTCCAGCGTCACGTTGCCGAAGGTCTCCGTCACCGAGGGCATCGCGAAGATGTCCGCGGAAGCGTAGGCCACGGCAAGCGCCTCGCCGGCTTGGACGCCGGTGAGGTGGACGCGGGGCAACTCGCGCCGGCGGATCTTCGGCTCCATGAGGCCGCTGCCCGTAAAGACAAGATGGGCGCGGGGGTGCGTGCGCGAGACTTCCGCCCAGGCATCGAGCAAGGTGTCGATTCCCTTCTCCGGCGCGATCCGGCCCACATACGCCACCAGCGGATCCGACGGGCCGATCCCCAACTCGGCCCGATAGCGCTCGGATCGATAGGCGGGGGAGAAACGCCCGGTGTCGACGCCCCGAGTCCAAATGGCGGTGCGCAGGACCCCGCGCTCCCGGAGGTGGCGCTCGTAGACCAACGTCGGCGCGAGCACCCGGCGGGCATGCCGGTAGAACCACCGGAGATAGACCCACCCCATTC
>JABFSM010000214.1 GCA_013140635.1 Gemmatimonadales bacterium | reverse complement strand
GCCGTTCCCGCTCGGTCCGCTCTTTGGAACGAAGCGCGAGCCACTGGGGCGTACTGTACTCCCCAACCATGAGGGCGGCCCACACCGCCCCCGCCACAACCAGAACCACAACCCAGCGCCCCGGGCTCACAGGTGGTACATGTCCCGGCCCGGATAGTGGGCCACCGAGTCGAGCTCTTCGGCAATCCGGAGTAGCTGATTGTACTTGGCCGTGCGGTCGCTCCGTGAGGCACTCCCGGTCTTGATCTGCCCCGCCCCGGTCGCCACCGCCAGATCGGAGATGAAGGTGTCCTCCGTCTCACCCGAGCGGTGCGAGATCACCACGCCGTACATGCTCCCCTTGGCGAGCTCGATGCACTGCAGCGTTTCGGTGAGGGTGCCGATCTGGTTGACCTTGACGAGCACCGCATTGGCGACATTCTGCTCGATGCCGCGGCTCAGCCGGTCGACGTTGGTCACGAAGAGATCGTCGCCGACGAGCTGCACTCGGTCCTGCAGCCGCTCGGTGAGGTGGGACCACCCGTCCCAATCGTCCTCCGCTAGGCCGTCCTCGATCGACACGATCGGATACCGGTCGACCCACTGCGCGTAGAGATCGACCATCTCCTCGGCGGTGCGCCGGCTCTTGTCGCCTTTCTTGAAAACGTAGCCGCCGTTCTTGTCGTAGAGCTCGGAGGCCGCCACATCGAGCGCAATGGCGATGTCCTGCCCCGGCTGATACCCGGCGGCGTCGATCGCCTGCATCACGACATCGAGCGCCGCCTCGTTCGACGGGAGCATCGGGGCAAACCCGCCCTCGTCGCCGACGGCGGTCGAGAGCCCCATCTTGCTCAGCACCTTCTTGAGGCTATGAAAGACCTCGACCCCCATTCGAAGGGCATCAGGAAAATTGTCCGTTCCGATCGGGATGACCATGAACTCCTGGGCATCCACGTTGTTGCTGGCGTGGGCGCCGCCGTTCAGGATGTTCATCATCGGCACCGGCATCACCCGCGCCATTGGCCCGCCGAGATAGCGATAGAGCGGAACACCGATGTCGTCGGCCGCGGCACGCGCCACCGCCAGCGATACGGCAAGGATCGCGTTGGCGCCGAGCTTCGACTTGTTCGAGGTGCCGTCGGCGTCCATGAGCTCGGCGTCGACTCCGATCTGGTCGGAGGCCGCCATCCCTTCGAGACGGGGCCCCAACACCTCGTTCACATTGCGCACCGCCTGGAGGACCCCCTTCCCGGCGTAGCGCTTCGGATCGGCGTCCCGCAGCTCCGACGCCTCGTGCTCGCCGGTGGAGGCGCCGCTCGGAACCGCCGCGCGGCCACGCGCGCCGCTCGCCAGCACCACATCCGCCTCGACGGTGGGATTGCCTCGGCTATCGATGACTTCCCGGGCGTGCACTTCGATGATCGTCGACATGAGCTCGATGTGTGGGGGTTCGGATGATCGGGATTCAGGGGGTGAAGATAGGCGCGGTCTGCCGCGCGCGGCTACTCATGCGCCCCGAGCGCCAGAATCGCGGCGCGGGTCCGGTCGGCCAGGTCGTCGCGAGCATCGTAGCCAAGCCCGGCGGTGGGAATCGGCTCACCCACATAAACGGTCACGGTACCGGGCGACGGGGTCCAGCTCCCCGGGGGCATGAGCTCGTAGGCGCCGGCGCAATAGATGGGGACCACCGGCACCTGCGCCGCGACCGCCAGCACGAAGGGCCCCTTCTTGAACGGCTTGAGCCGCCCATCGCGCGACCGGGTCCCTTCCGCGAACACCACCGCCGAGAGGCCGCCTCGAATCATCTCCGCCGCCTCATCGTAGACCGCGAAGGCGCGAGAGCGGTTGTGGCGGTCGATCGGGATGTGCCGCGCCGCCCGCATCGCGATGCCCATCAGCGGAATCCAGTTCATTCCCTTCTTATAAATGAAGCGTACCGTGCCCGGAAGTTCGCTCAGCAGGGCCCAGATGTCGACGAACGAGGTATGGCTCGAGATATAGACGTAAGGCGTGAGGGGGTCGAGCCGCTCCCGTCCCACTACCCGCACCTTGATGCCGGTGCCTCGGAGCATCCCGCTCGCCCAGTGTTGCGACGCGCGGTCGTAGATGCCCCCGCGCCGGTGGCGCACCCGCGCCAAAGCGCAGAGAAGGACGCGCCCGCCGTTCCACCCCATGTAGACGATGAAGGAGACGATGTACCGAAAGAAACGCATCAAGCGAAGTGATCGTAGCCGTGAAGAACGACCGGCCGGCCTTCGAACAGAAGCCTCGTGCCCTGCCCCACTTTCACCGTCCCGATCCGCGCCAGCGCCTGGCCTGAGTCGAGCACCCCGGAAAACTCCGGCGGCATAGCGGCAAGCAATTCGTAGTCCTCTCCTCCTATGGCGGCAAAGACCGGCGCCGCTTCTCCCATTCGCTCCGCCTCCTCGGCCACCGACGAATGGATGGGAAGCCGTTCCAGATCGATTTCCAGCGAGACGCCGGAGGCGGCGGCGAGATGCGCGGCATCGCCGGCCAGACCGTCGCTCAGGTCGATCATGGCATGGGCGCCGAGCGCCACGAGGC
>JABFSM010000010.1 GCA_013140635.1 Gemmatimonadales bacterium | reverse complement strand
GAAGAGCGCCTTGAGTACGGCGCCCTCGCCTTCGGGAGGAGGAGCGTTGGCAACCGATCCGTCGGGCGCCTTCTGCTCGGCAATCCGGTCGAGCATCGCGGCGTCGAGCGCCGAATCGCCGGCGAGTCGCGCCGGGGTTGCCGAATCGCGCACCGGTGCCGGGGTGGACGGGGGGACTTGGGAGGTGGCGGGCGGAGTCGAGACGCGGGACGGCGTTTCAGGGGTCCGCGAATCGGGCACCGGCCCCCCGGGGCCGGAATTCGGCGCGCAGGATGCCAGAACCAGGGCTGAGATGAGCGAAGGCCGAAGTCGCATGCCGATCCCGGCTGAAGGCGAAACTGAAGGCTTGATGGAAACTACCACATGGTTTCGATGCAGGAACCAGGCCCAGGGTTGCGACCCGCTACCTCTTGGCGGGGCGGCTCCGGACCAGGAGGCGGTTTGTCGCGTTGAGGACGGCAAGCGCCGCCCCGCGGGGCGCATCCCGTTCGGTCAAGTAGGAGCCGACCACCCGGGGCGCCCCCCGTTGCCCCGGCACACCGAGGGAAACGATAACCACCGTGGCGTCGAAGGCGCGAACCGCTTTGACCCCGACGAGTTCGAACGCCGGCTCGCGGAATGCTTGGGCCAGGGCCAGGAGCGCGGCCTGGGCTGCGCAGCGTAACTCGCCGGTCTCCGAGGTGAGTCCGCGCGCTTCCGCTTCGAACTTGGTTCCATCGAGCGACATCAGCGTCACCCGCGCCCGGCATTCCGCCGTGGGCAGTCGTTCGATCTTGAATCCCGCGAACTTCAGACGGTCGGTCACAGCGCGATGCCTCCCCTCGTGCTTCCTGTCTGCACCGCAATTCTCGGGCGCAGGGCCGTCGGTGCAGCGGTTGGCATGGACGACCGATCTCTCTGGCCCTACGCCACCGTCACCGCCTTGAACCTCGTCATCAGATCGAGGGTGACGGGGCCGGCCTTGCCCGCCCCGATCGTCCGGCCGTCGTAGACACGAATCGCCACGATCTCGCTCGCGGTGCCGGTCAGAAAGGCCTCGTCCGCGGTGAAGATGTCGAACCGGTTGAGGATCTCCTCCTTGACCGGGTATCCCGCGGTCCGGGCGAGATCCATGACCACCGCACGGGTCACGCCCGCGAGGATGCCGGCGTAGATCGGCGGGGTGCGGATCGCGCCCCCCTTCACCACGAAGACATTCTGTCCCGTTCCTTCGGCCACGTGGCCGGAGGCATCGAGCATCAGCGCCTCGTCGGCACCGGCGTTGTTGGCCTCGAGCTTGGCCATGATGTGGCAGAGGTAGTTGAGCGACTTGGTGCGGGGCGAGAGCGCTTCGCGGTGAGGAATCGGGGTGCCCGAGGTGATCACCGAGAGCCCCTGCGCGGCGCGATCGGGTGTCCACATCGCAATCGTGTCGACGATGACGATCATCGTCGGCTTAGCGCACTTTCGCGGATCGAACCCAAGGTCGCCGACCCCACGGGTGATGATCGGCCGGATATAGGCATCTTTCAGCCCGGAGCGCTTGACCGCCTCCTCGATGACCTTTCCGAATTCCGTCCTCGGCATCGGGATCTGGAGCATGATGGCGTGTGCGCAGTCATAGAGCCGGTCGAGGTGTTCTTGTAGCTTGAACACCTTCCCGCCGTAGGCTCTGATCCCCTCGAAGATGCCGTCACCGTAGAGGAGGCCATGATCGAACACGGAGATCTTGGCCGATGCCTTGTCGTGCCATTCGCCGTCGATCCAGATCGTTGCCATTCGGACTCCGGAGGGGGTGATCGCGGCCGAGTACCGCGCCGCACAAAAAACTTAATGAAGCGCTGAGGTATCCGCTGCCCCGCGCGGAGGGCCTTGACCGGATCGGGAGACCAGCCGCCACGGAGGGCCGCGCCCAAGGCGACCGGATCTACCGCCGACGGATCGCCGACTATACTATTGGGTGTATGAGTCGCGGAACGGTGCCTCTCTCCTCTCCCCTCGCGGCTCACCGAACGATGGCGCGATCACTTCTCTTCGGCCTCGCGGCGCTCACCGCCTGCGCTACGTCGGCTGAACCTAACGATTCCTCCGAAAGCTATACCCTCGAGCTCACGCTCGGCGGGGCTCCGCTGCTGCCGATCGGCGGCTCGGTGACGCCGGCCGCCTCGGTTCGCAACGGGCAGGGCGCCGTCGTCTCATTGCCGCTCGCCTGGACCTCCGCCGACCCCGCGATTGCCAGCGTGAGCCCCACCACCGGCCGCATCGTCGGCCAGCAGGCGGGCACCACGCGGATCACCGCCCGGACCAGCTCAGGCACCGAGCGGAGCGTTGAAATCTCGGTGCGGGCGCACTCCCAAGTGCCCGTCGCCCGATTGCTCGTCGACGATATGGTGGAGGTCGACGCCGGCGTTACCAAACCGCTGACCCCCCTCGCGTTCGACGAGTACAGCAACGTGCTCTCGCTCGGGTTGACTTGGAGCTCCAGCGCCGAGACGGTGGCCGCCGTGGCCCCCAACGGAGTGCTCACCGCCGTGAGCCCAGGAACGGCGCGCCTGTCGGTTCAGGCCGGCCAGCGTACGGCATCCATTCCCGTCAATGTCCTGCCCACCGCACCGCACCCACCCCTGTTCGTCGTCCTCAAGAATCCCGACCTGGCCCCCGAATGGCAGGAAGCGGCGGAGGCCGCGGCCGAGCTGTGGAACTCGGTCTTTACCGGTCTCCTCCCGCCCGACGCTCAGATACCGACCAATTGGTGCTCCTGGCTCTCGCCGAACCTTGGCGTCTTGCCTACCCAGATTCCGGTGCTCGTGCGTCACGAGGATTGGACCGATTGGCATTTCGGGACCGGGGGCCGTTGCGGGGTACGAACCGGGACATACCTCTCCAACGGCGGATTCCTCGGCGTCGCGCAGCGAGGCTCGCCGGTTGGAGACCGCCCGACCCGGATCTATCTGATGCTCCACGAGCTGGGCCACGCGCTCGGACTGGTGGCGTACGTCGACGGGAAGGATCCGCCGTTTTTCAATCGAATGCAGCAGCTGTGGACGGGGGAGTGGGGCAGGATCGGCTATAAGCGCGAGCTCGGACTCGCCCAACTGGTGAATGTCCCGTTCCTCGGGTCGCTCCATTGGGCGAACGGCGCGACGAACTACGCGCGGTCGCAGAGCGGGGTCTCCATTTCGGAGACCGCCATCGGCGCCCTGCTCGACATGGGCTACCCGGTGGCCCTCGGCCGGGCAAGGGATATCGCAATTCCGAGATGAGGGCGGTGGGATTCGAACCCACGACCTACGGCTTAAAAGGCCGCTGCTCTACCAACTGAGCTACGCCCCCTTGTTCGCTACTCGCTACTCGCTATTCGCTATTCGCTATTCGCTTCCCGCTCCAAGATCACCCGAACAGCTCCTGCTGCGCTATTGGCGCGAAACTCATCCGATGATGCCGGCACGGCCCGCACGAGGCGATACCGGCCAGGTGGTCCGAGGTACCGTAGCCCATGTTCGTCTCCCAGCGGTACGCCGGATGCCGAGGGGCCAAGCTCCGCATGATCCGATCCCGCACCGTCTTAGCCACGATCCCCGCCGCCGCCACGCTGTAGCAGTGCGCATCGCCGGCGACCAGCGCCTCGTGCGCATAGCCGAGTTCCGGAAAGGGGAGGCCGTCGACGAGCAGCACGAAGCCCTCGGCGGGAGATTGCTTCGGGGCCTCCGGCCCCTCGCAATGACTACTGAGCGCCCGCCCCACCGCGCGCCGCATGGCTAGCGCCGTCGCCACCCGGATATTGAGACGATCGATTTCGCGGGTCGACGCCGCGCCGACCCCGATGCGAATGGCGGAGGCGCGAATGCGGAGGGCAAGTTCTTCGCGCCGCCGGGCCGGAAGGGTCTTACTGTCGCGGACACCATCGAGTTGTTCGGCGGCCGGAGGAAAAACAACGGCCGCGGCCACCACCGGTCCAGCCAGGGGGCCACGGCCTGCCTCGTCGACGCCGATCAACAGCCGGTGCTCCGCCCACGCCAGGCGCTCCCGCTCCAACGTCGGCAGAGGGCGCACGGCGCGGGGCTCCGGACTACTGGTCCTTCTTCTCCCGGATGCGCGCCCCTTTGCCGGAGAGCGCGCGCAGATAGTAGAGTTTGGCGCGCCGAACCCGCCCGCGGCGCACCAGCTCGATCTGGCCGATCGAAGGGCCGTGGAGCGGGAAGATCCGCTCGACCCCGACGCCGGCGGAGAGCTTCCGCACGGTGAAGGTCTCGTCGATCCCACCCCCGCGCCGCGACACGCAGACCCCCTCGAATGCCTGGAGGCGCTCTTTGTCTCCTTCGCGCACGCGCACCATGACCCGCACGGTGTCGCCGGCGGCGAACAGCGGAATGTCCGTCCTCAAGCCCTCACGGGCGATCGCTCCCACGCGTTCCATCGTCGTCCCCTCCTTCGAAGCTTCGTTGCCAGGCCGCCCAGAGATCGGGGCGGCGGAGCTGGGTGAGGCGCTCGGCCTCGCGTTGCCGCCACGCGGCAATCTCCGCGTGATTGCCGGACCGGAGCACCTCCGGCACGGCGAGCCCCCGGTACTCCGGCGGCCTGGTGTAACTCGGCGGGCTCAAGAGCCCGTCGTAATGCGAATCGGAACTGGCCGATTCGTGATCGCCCAGCACCCCGGGCAAGAGCCGCACCACCGCGTCGATCAGGCAGAGCGCGGCGGGTTCGCCCCCGCTCAGAACAAAGTCGCCTAACGATACTTCTTCGGCGCCCAACCCCTCCACCACCCGCTGGTCCACGTCTTTGTAGTGGCCGGCCAGCAGCGTAAGCTCCGGCTCCAGCGAGTACCGAACCGCCCGGCGGTGGTCGAACCGTTCGCCCCGCGCCGAGAGCAGCACGACCGGCCCGCGGCGGGCAGGCCCCAGCGACTCCACCGCCTCGAAGAACGGCTCCGGTTTGAGCACCATCCCCGCGCCGCCGCCGAAGGCGTAGTCGTCGACGGTGTGATGCTTGTCGTGCGTGAAATCCCGGAGCTGCACCAACCGGTATTTCACGAGTCCCCCCGCCGCCGCTCGGCCCGGAATGCTCGCCTCGAGCATCGGGCGCATCGCCTCCGGGAAGAGGGTGACGACGTTGATCGTCAGCATCGGATCGCCACGGACGCTCCGCGTCCTCGCGATGACGTCCTCACAGTTCCGCCAGCCCCTCCGGCAGATCGACCACCAGCCGGCGTCCGGCCCGATCGACCGTCACCACGAATTCCTTCCGAAACGGCATGAGAAATTCCCGCTTCGGACCCTGTACTTCGAGCATCAGCCCCGACGGCGCCTCGACCGCCCGGGTGACCAAGCCGAGCGCGATGCCGTCCTTGGCCTGCACCGCGAACCCTTCGAGCTCGTGGAGGTAGACCTCTCCCTCCGAGGGTGGCCGCAGCGTGCCGGCCTCCGCTTCGAGGAAATGCCCCCGCCACGGGCCCACCGCGTCGACGTGCAAGTGGCCTCGAAAGGCGACCAGCCACTCGCGATGATAGGGCCGGGTACGCTCGATTTCGAGCGGTCCCGCCACCACCTCACCGGCCAGATTCCGGATCCAGAGCCGGTGGCCGAGCGCGAACGCTTGCGCCGGTGTGTCGGTCAGAGGGAAGACCGCACAGTCGCCCTTGAGACCGTGCGGTTTGCGGAGCCGCCCCACCACCAGGTGGCGCGCCTCCCCCTCGTCCATCAGCCGGTGACGCCGGCGGTCTTGAGCAACGCCGCGACGGTATCGGTCGCGGTGGCGCCCTTCGCCACCCACGCCTTCGCCTTCTCGACGTCGATGACGATCTTCTTGGCGCCTTCCAGCTTCGGATTGTAGGTGCCCAGGATCTCAATGAAGCGCCCGTCGCGGGGCGATTCCTTGTCGGCGACCACGATGCGGTAGAGCGGCAGCTTCTTGCGGCCGATCTTGCGGAGGCGGATACGAGTGCTCATGCGTCTGTCGTCTTTCTTCCCGGGTTATCGACCGGGAAACCGGGGACCGAAAGGAAGTTTCGCGCCCGGCTTGCCAGCGCCCTTCATGACCTTCTGCATTTGTTTGAACTGCGACAGCAACTGATTCACTTCCTGCACGGTCCGCCCGGCGCCCTTGGCCACCCGCATCCGGCGCGACCCGTTCATCAGATCGGGATCGGCCCGCTCCGCCTTGGTCATCGAGAGCACGATCGCCTCGACGTGCTTCAGCTTCTGGTCGTCGACATTCGCGTTCTTGAGCATTTGCGAATTCACGCCCGGCAACATGCCTAACACGTTCTTGAGCGGCCCGAGCTTCTGCATTTGCTTCATGGCGCCCAAGAAATCCTGAAGATCCAGGCCCTTCTTCGACGTCGCCTTCTTGGCGAGGCGTTCCGCCTCTTTTTCATCGACCGTGGCTTGGGCCTTCTCGACCAGGGTGAGGACATCGCCCTGCTGGAGAATCCGGCCCGCCATCCGCTCGGGGTGGAAGGGCTCCAGCGCTTCGAGCCGCTCTCCCACGCCGACATACTTGATCGGGGCCTTGGTGACGCCGTAGATGGAGAGGGCCGCGCCGCCGCGCGCATCGCCATCCATCTTGGTCAGAATCACACCGGTGATTCCGAGGGCGTCGTGGAAGCCCTGCGCAATCCGCACGGCATCCTGGCCCGTCATCCCGTCGGCCACGAGGAGGATTTCGTGCGGCGCCACCGCGGCCTTGAGCCGGGTGAGTTCCCGCATCATTTCCTCGTCGATCTGGAGGCGGCCGGCGGTGTCGACCAGCACCGTGCGCGCCCGTGCCCGCCCCGCCGCCTCGATGCCCCGCTTGACCAGCGCCACCACGTCTTGCTGGCCATCTTCGCGATGCACGCCGACGTCGACCTGTTTGCCGAGCGTTTCGAGCTGCTCGGCGGCGGCTGGCCGGTACACGTCGGCCGCCACGAGGAACGGCGCCTTCTGCTCCAGCTTGAGCCGCTTGGCGAGCTTGCCCGCCGTGGTCGTCTTGCCCGACCCCTGCAGCCCGACGAGCAAGATGACCGTTGGCGGCACGCTGGCGTGGGCAATCGGCGATTGCGTTTCGCCCAGCATCGCGACCAGCTCGTCATAGACGATCTTGACGAGTTGCTGCCCCGGCCGCACCGATTTGATGATCTGCTGGCCGACGGCCTTTTCCTGAACCCGCTCGAGAAACTGCCGGGTCAGATCGAAGCTCACATCGGCTTCAAGGAGGATCCGGCGAATTTCCCGGAGCCCCTCCCGCACCGCATCCTCGCTGAGGACGCCTCGGCCGGTCAGGCGCTGGAGCGCACCACTCAGTTTTGAGGACAGCTCGTCGAACATAAGCCCAGCAAAATAGCGAAGTTGGCGACCTCCGACAACTCCGTGAAGCGGGGCGACGCAAGGCTAAGAACGACGGGGTTGCCAGACAGTGAATTGATCGTTTAATTAATTGCATGTCTTCCGGTTCTGCTCAGGTCTCCAAGGACGAGATCCTCAACTCCGCTGAGGAACTCTTTGCGCGACAAGGATTTGACGCAACAACCATCAAACAGATTGGGGACCGGGCCAGCCAGAACCCCGCCCTCCTCTACTACTACTTCGGTAGCAAAGAGGGGCTCTACCAGGCCGTCCTCCGCCGTACGATCGAGGGGCTGGTCTCAATGGGTACCCGGGCACTATCGGCCGGGCAGAGTCCCGACCAGCTCATTCGGGTCTTCGTGGCGGGCCAGATGGAGTTCCTCCTCGCCAATCCGACTACCCACAAGCTCATCATTCGCGAGCTGATCGACCACGAGGCGCGACACGCGCAAGAGCTGCTTCTCGAAGTGGCGGGATCGGTCTTTGCCCGCTTGGCGGGCGCCATCGAGGCGGGACAGCGGAGCGGGACCTTTCGAACCGACGTCGACCCCCGCTTTGCCGCGATCAGCACGATCTCGCAGGTCGTCTACTTCACGCTGGCTCGGCCCGCCATCGGGCTCTTTGCCGGGTTCGGACCCGGCGGCGCCACCCCCGACCTTGCGCGCGCCTTTGCCCGGCACGCCGGCGACTTTGCCGTGCGGGCACTCTCATCGCAGGAGCAACCGTCATGATCCCACGCCGCCTAACAGCGCTCCTCCTCTTCCTGCCCGCGGCGTGCGCCGGCCCGCAGGGGCCTTACGAGGCCCGGGGCACCGTGGAGATCCCCGAGATCGACATAGCGCCGATGGCGGCCGCGCGAGTCGTGGCGGTGCGAGTCGAAGAGGGAGCCTCGGTGCGCGCGGGAGATACGCTGGCCCTCTTGACCCAGACCGACCTCACGTCGGCGCGCGCGGCGGCCGAGGCCCGGGTCGCGAGCGCGCTGGCCGACCTCCGGGAGCTCGAGGCCGGCGCCCGGCCGGAAGAGATCAAACGGGCCGAGGGGGAGGTGACCTCGGCCAAAGCCGCGGCGGAGCTTGCCGCGGGGGAACTGGTACGGGCGCGCCAACTCGCCGCGAAGGATGTCGTGAGCCAGCAGGCGCTCGACAATGCGGTGAGTGCCGACCTCGCCGCGCGAGGCCGGCTCCAAGCGGCCGAGGAGGCG
>JABFSM010000301.1 GCA_013140635.1 Gemmatimonadales bacterium | reverse complement strand
CCCATCACCACAGCGAAGATCATCCCGTTGAGGAGAAGCGCCGGCGTCACCCGAAAGGCAAAAGCCACTTCGCTGAACGAGCTCCAGTTCGTGGTGCTCGTCACCAACCCGTTGATCGGGAGCGCCACCAAACAGCCCAAGGCGCCGCCCAGCGCCGCGATGAGCACCGACTCCAGCAGGAACGACCCCATGACGCTCTGGGGGCGGAAGCCCAGCGTGAGCAGCACCCCGATTTCCGGCGCCCGCGTGGCCACCGCGGCATACATCGTGTTGATCGCGCCGAAGACCGCCCCGACGCCCATGATCGACGCGATGAAGATGGCGATGAAATTCAGGACCGTCGCCAGCATGGTCGACTGGTTGGTGTAGAACTCCCGCTCCCGAAAGGCATCGACCGTCAGGCGGCCGTCCGCCTCGAGCGCCTGCTTGACGCCGTCGAACGACCCGGGGTCTTTCATGCGAAAGGTGACGCTCTGGAAGATCTGGCCGCGAAAGACCGGCATGAACTGCTCGTTCTCCCCCCAGATTTCCGATTCGAACGACGAGCCCTCCGCCGAAAACTGGCCGACCACCGTCCAATCTTCCTCGGCAAACCGGACCACGTTCCCGACCGCCGAATTGGGAAACCGGGCGGCATACGCCACACCGACCACGACTTCGCGCGCCCCGGCATTGAATGTCCTGCCCGCGGCGATCTTGATTCCCTTGCGGACGTCGAACGCCCGCCGGCTCACGCCGCGCACCACGACGTTGGCCATCCCGCCCGAATCGGCCCGCTGGAGCGGCACCACGACAAAGGTCTCCGGGCTCACCATCGGCGCGTTGTCGGCGCCGGTGGCGACAAACGGGAGGCTGCCGATGATGCTCGCCGACTGCCGGTCGATTCCGCTGTTCATTTCCTGCTGGGCGCCCTTCCGCAGAACGATCACGTTCTCGGGCGATCCGGTGGCGATGAGCGCGGCGCGGAACCCGTTGGCCAGCGCGTTCATCGCGATGAAGACCGCCACGACCAGCGCCATGCCAAGCGCCGTGGTAAGGGTCGAGCCGGGGCGCTGGCGGAGGCTTCGCAGGTTGTAGATGATCGGGATTTTCATGGATCGTTCCTCAGGCCACGCGCCGTAAGGCACTGACCACCGATAGGCGCGCCGACTGGATGGCGGGCACGGCCCCGCTCACCAACCCGAGGGCGAGCGCCATGACGAGCCCAAGAATGATGGTCCCGCCGGTGACGCCGAAGCCGGGAAAGAAGGCGCTGAGCGCGTTCCGGCCCAGGAAGGCCGTTCGAGCCAGCAGGAGGCCGAGGAAGCCGCCGAGCACCGTGATGAGCACCGACTCCGCCAGGACGAGTCCGAAGACGGTGCCGTTGCCGAAGCCCAGCGTCTTGAGCACGGCGATTTCGCCGATCCGCTCGCGCACCGCCATCATCATCGTGTTGGCGGCCACGAAGAGAATGGCAAAGAACACCGCGGTGCCGATGGCGCCGACCAGGAACCCGATGTTTCCCCACATCGTCACGAAGCCGGCGTTCCAGGCGCGTTCGGTCTGCGTCTTGGTGGGGCCTACCGAGTTCTTGAATTGGGCGTCGATCCCGGCGGCGATGTCGCCGGCGCGGTCGGGGCGGTTCAACTCGAGCACAAACCACCCCGGCGTGATCTCGCCGCCGGTCCGTTCGTAGAGATACTCGTAGTGGAAAAGCATGATCTCATCGCCGAACGCCGGGTCGGAGGGCGTGTAGACCGCCCGGATGTTGAATTCCCAGTCGCCCGGCATGAAGGTGCCTTTGAGGGTGACCTTCTGGCCTAACTGCCAGCCATATTTCTTGATGAGCCCGGCGCCGATGATCGCGCCGGTGCGCTCCCGCATGAACTCGTCGACGCTGCCCGCGGTGATGGCGATTTCCGGATACATCGGGAGATAGGTATCGGCCTTGATGGCGAACTGGGCGAAGAAATCGTTGGGGTTCTGGTAATACCCTCCGAACCAGTTGGCCCACGCCACGCTCTTCACCCCGTCCACCGACTGGAGCCGGTTGGCGTGCGCCTGGGGAAGGAGAAAGGTGATACCGCTGGCGCTCGAGACGATGAGGCGCCCCTCGCTCCCGACCTCGGAGGCCTTGTCGAGGGTCGTGATCACCGAGCGAAGGGTGCCGAAGAGGAAGAACGCCACCACGACGCTCAGCATCGTGAGGACGGTCCGCTTCTTGTTGCGGCGGAGGTTGGCCCAAACCAGTCCGGAGAGGGTCATCGCGACAGCACCCCCTTATCCATGTGCATGGTGGCCTGCGCCCGCTCCGCCGCGTGGGCGTCGTGGGTGACCATCAGAATGGTCTTGCCGAACTCGGTCGAGAGCCGCTCCAGCAGGTCGAGGATTTCCTTTCCCGAGGCGGCGTCGAGATCGCCGGTCGGCTCGTCACCCAGGATGATGGTCGGGTCGCTCACGACGGCGCGCGCGATGCCGACCCGCTGCTGTTGGCCGCCGGAGAGTTGCCCGGGAAAGTGCTCCGACCGGTCGGTGAGCCCCACGATGCCGAGCGCGGTCATCACATGCTCTCGGCGCTGTTTCTTGGAGAGACTGGTGAGCAGGAGCGGAAGTTCCACGTTCTGCGCCGCGGTGAGCACCGGAAGCAGGTTGTAGAACTGGAAGATGAAGCCGATGTGATTGGACCGCCACGCGGCGAGCCGCTTGCCGTTCATCCGGGTGATTTCCTGGCCGTCCACCACGACGCTCCCCGATGTCGGCGTGTCGAGCCCCGCCAGGATGTTGAGCAGGGTGGACTTGCCGCTGCCGGAGGGACCCATCAGCGCGAGAAACTCCCCCTGCCGAATCTCGAGATTCACGTTCTCGAACACCCGGATCGCCTCGCCGCCGCGGCGATACACTTTGGCAAGATCGCGAATCTCGACCAGCACCTTGCCGTTGGTGGACGCCTTACTTGGGTGTGACATTGACGCGGTCTCCATTCGCCATCCCGCTGGGTGGATTGAGCACGATTGTTTCGCCGCCCGAGAGCCCCGTCCGCACCTCTCGGCGGCCCCCCGACACCGGCCCCGCTTCGATCGTGGTCTTGGTCACGATGCCCTCACGGACCACCCAGACCACCGTGGCGCCGCCGTCGGTTTGAACCGCCTCCGCCGGAATGAACAGGCGAGGCGGCGCAGCCGAGCCCTTCGTTGCCGCCGAGTCGAGAAATTCGACGCGCGCGCCCATTTCCGGAAGGATGCGGGGGTCCTTGTCCATGATGCTGACTTTGACCTGCACGGTGGCGCGCTGGCGGTCCGCGGTCGGCACGATCTGGCGCACCCGGCCGGTGAACTGCGCCTGCGGATAGGCGTCGAGCACGATCCGGGTCGGCTGCGCGCCGCGGATCTGCGCAATGTACGCCTCGTTGACGTCGACCTCGACTTCGAGAGTGCCGAGGTCCGCCATCGTGACGACGGCGCCACGGGTCAGGCCGCCGCCGGTGGCCACCGGGGCAACGACCTCTCCCACCTCGGCGTCCTTACGAAGGATGGTGCCATCGAAGGGGGCGCGAATAAAGGTGTTGTCGAGATTGGCGCGAGCGAACGCGATGCCGGCGATGGCGGCCCCGATCTGAGCCTCCTGTACCCGAACGCGGGCCTCGGCGCCGGCAAGCTGCGATTCGAGATCCTCGACCGTGCGCGACGCCTCGAGATTCTTGGCGAGGAGATCCTTGGCGCGAGCCAGATCGCGGGTGAACTGCGCGCGCTGCGCCCGCGCCTCCGAGAGGGAGGCCTCGGCGCGGAGGCTCTCCGCCACCGCTTGCGCCACCGCGGCGGTGTAGTCGGCGTTGTCGAGCTCGGCCATGACCTCGCCCCGCCGCACTCGGCTCCCCTCTTCCACCGCTAGGCGCGCGAGCCGCCCCGACACCCGCGAGGACACCGAGGCCCTGGTGCGGGCCACGACGTACCCGTTGGCGGTTATGCCGGCGGCGCCCCCGCCTCCGCCGGACACCTCGACGCGGGCCACCGTAACGGCGGTCCCGGCCGAGCCGCGGAAGTAGAAGAAGACCACGGCAATGAAGACGGCGGCGGTGGCGGCCAGCCCGAGGGTCCAGGCCAGTGCTCGCCGGGGAGAAGGGTCTGCTGCATTGCGGTCAATACGGAGACGGCCCAGGTCGGGTCGGGGATCGGTCATCTGCTTGAGTCCATGATCCCCGAACGATACCCTTCGGCGTGTATTCGGGCAATGGGGGGATCCGGACTCTAATCATCCACCCCTTACTGACCGCAGATGGCATGGGCGGTTATGGTTGCCGTGCTGCTGTTCTGCAGGTCGGCAGTGGCGATCCGGAGGGTCGCCGACCAGCCCGCCCCAACGGGGTAGCTGTTCATGACCACCGCCCGCTCCCAGTTGTTTCTGATCTCGTTGACGGTCGAGCCGGCGCCGGGATTCTGATTCATCAGGAATCCGCCACCTAGGAGTCTCTCTCCGGCCTGGCACGATGCCAGGGCACTGGCAGTGGTGTTTCGAGCGAAAATCGCGCTAGAGGTGGCCGACCTGATCGTCGTCGAACTCAGCAGTCCGGACGGACCTGCAGCGCCGGTTGCCCCGGTTGTGCCAGGGGCGCCGGTTGCGCCGGCTGCGCCGACGGGACCCACCGGGCCGGCGGGCCCCATTGGACCTGCCGGTCCCGCGGCCCCCGGGGCGCCATTGGTCCCGTCGGTTCCATTGGTTCCGGCGGTTCCAGCGGGTCCCGGGGGTCCCGGGGGCCCCGCTGCGCCAGGGGCGCCGTCGAGGCCGTTCGCCCCCTGCTGACCCTGCAGGCCTGCCGCACCAGCCGACCCCGCAGGGCCCTGGGGCCCCACCGCGCCTGACGGTCCCACCGGGCCGGCCGAACCGATCGCACCGGGGGGCCCAGTGAGGCCGTCGGCTCCCGCCGCCCCCGTGGGGCCTCTCGGCCCAATGGGTCCTAACGCCCCTGGCGGACCCGCGGGGCCGGCCGCACCATCGGCACCATGCGCCCCGGCCGTGCCGGCGGGTCCAGGAGCGCCGTCGGACCCGGACGGCCCAGAGGGACCGCTCTCGCCCTGAGGACCGGTCGGGCCGGCGACGCCTTGATTGATCCAGCTGAACTCGATGTGTTTGGTCTTGAAGAGCCCTCCCGACATTCTGCATGAATCGGGAAGGCCCGGCTCCTTGATCCGGTAAATGGTGCCCGAACTCACCACATAGCAGGCGTAGAGGGTCTTCGGCGTGGGGGTCAACGCCGCTGCGGGGCCCGGGGGAGTGGGTGTTTCCGACCCATCCTGCGCCACCGCCACCGCGTGCACCACTGCCATGATCGTGAGCAATAAGACCGCGACCGACCGAGTGTGTCTATTCACTTTCCGAGTTCCGCCAGGTGTTGGGTAACGACGTCGAGCGCGAGCTGCAGCGCGTCAAGATCGGGTTCCAGAGCCTCGTCCGCGAATCGAGAGGGGTAGCGTAGCGCGGCGGCACGGGCATCGGCGAGCGCCCGTTTGATCGGTCCCGCCGACCCGATCCGGAGCGCGGCGGCCAGTTGCGCGAGCGAGACGTCTAGCTGTTCCCGAGCCGGGTCATCCGACAACGCCGGGAGATTTCGAACGATCGCATCGTCTATGAGTTCGGCGAGCTGCCTCGCGTCAGGCAGCACCGGCGAGGGGGCGGTCTCATTGGCGGGCACGGCGCCGGGTTCCGTAGCAGTGCCGCATCCGCCGATCAGGAGGAGGGCGGCAAGAGAGAGCCGGCGCAAGAGGGGTGCGGACACAACGAAATTCGGCGAGCGCACTCGCGTGTAACGCATGAGACCGGGCTCCACGGTGAACGATGTCTCTGGCCGCGACGGAAAATGCCGTGCCTTCGACTGTTTTCAGGGTTCGCGCTACGGAGATCTACCGTGGACCGTTGACTCCGCGGAGGAGTGCAGGAGCAAGGGGCATGCCGACTTAACAGACTACCGAAGTGAATGCATCTAAACAATTATACAACAACACCTTACATCATGTTTTCATACGGTCATGTTGAGTGGGGGCCCAAGTACTTTCCCCCGGATCGTCAACCGGGTCTTACCTGGATGACTGTGGTTTCCCACAGTGCGTTTCGGGAGGCTTCGGGACTAGTCGGCACCGTCCCCGCCACCGGCGTCACCCGAATCATTTCCCCCATCCGCCGAACCGGAGTCATACCCTTCCGATTCCGCGCCCTTGCTCCCGGCATCGGCGAAGCCGGCCGTGTCGGCATCGTGGCTTGGTCGACGCGAGGTTCCGGGAGCCTCGGTCCGTCCAGCCAAGAGCGCGAAGCCACCGAAGAGTATCACCGCGGCGACGGCCACGAACAGGAGCATCGTCATCCGAGGCCGACGCGAGAGGGCCGCCCCCGCATCCTCCCGATGTTGACCAAGACCCCAACCGACGCCAGGGAGATCACGAGCCCCGACCGCCCATACGACATAAAGGGAAAGGCCAGCCCGGTCGTCGGCATGAGGCCGAGATTCACCGCGGCGTGCAGCAATGCGGCAATCGCCACGGTGGCCGTGAGGCCGGTGGCGAGATATTGCCCGAAGGGGTCGGGCGCCGTCCTCGCGATGCGAAAGCCGAGCCAGCAGAAGAGCGCGAAGAGCACGCCGATGAAGAGCACGCCCAAGAAGCCCCACTCCTCGCCGATGGTGCTCAGGAGAAAATCGGAATAAGCGTAGGGGAGATAGTTGAGCTTGAGCTGGCCGTGGCCGAAGCCGACGCCGAGGGGGCCGCCGGAACCAAAACCGATGAGCGCCTGGTCCAGTTGAAAGTTGCCTCCTTGCTCGCATGGCTCCAGAAAGCACTGCAGGCGCCGAAGCCGGTACGGTTCGGCCCAAATCAGCATGGCGCCGCCGATGAGGGTCCCGGCCCCGAGCAGGAGAAAGTGCCCGATCTTGGCCCCCGCGGTGAAGAGCACCACTCCACCGACAAAGGCCACCAGCGCGGCCATCGAGAGATTCGGCTCGATCAGGATCAACGCCGCGACGAAGACGATGACCCAGACGAACGGCATCAGTCCGCGCTTGAACCCCCGGATCGCTTCCCCCTTCTTGGCGGCCAGCATCGCCGCCCAGACCACGATCGCGAAACGGGCCACTTCGCTCGGCTGCAGATTGAGCGGCCCGATCGAGATCCAGCGCCGCGCGCCGTTGATCCGCGGGGCGATCCCCTCGGTGAACGGAAGAATCGGGATAATGAGGAGCACGACCGCCGCGAGCAACAGCGGCCAGGCCAATCGCTGCAGGTGATGGTAGTCGATCCGGGATACCACCAGCAGGATCGTCAGACCGATGACCGCTCCGGTCAGTTGCTTCAGGAAGAAGCCCTGCGGATTGGCTTGGAGGGTGGCCGCGGCGTAGAGGCTGGCGATCCCGAACACCGTCATAACGGCGGCCAGGACCACCATCCCCCGCGTTTCCCAGCGCAGCTCGCCGGGGTGCAGGACCGCCGGTGCGCTCACATGGCCTCCACGATCCGCCGGAAGCGCCGGCCCCGCTCTTCGTAGTTCTTGAACATATCGTAACTCGAACAGGCGGGGGAAAGCAGCACCGCATCGCCGGGCCGGGCCAATCCGCCGGCCCGGGCCATCACGTCGTCGAAGCTGCCGGCCGGAACGAGCGGAACCCCCGCTCCGGCCAGATCGGCCAGCACGATCGGCTGCGCCTCGCCATATGCGATGACCGCCCGGCAACGGCCGGTGAGCAGGGCGCCGAGCCGGGTGTACGGCTCGCCCTTGTGCCGGCCGCCGAGCAGGAGAACGAACGGCCGAGCAAGCGCCGCCACCGCCACCTCGGTCGACGCGATGTTGGTGGCCTTGGAGTCGTTGATCCACAACACACCGCCCACCTCGCGAATCGGTTCCATCCGGTGCTCCAGGGCGCGAAAGGTCGCGAGCCCCTCGGCAATCGTGGCGAGGTCGACGCCGGTGGCCTGGACCGCCAGCGCCGCCGCGAGGGCGTTGGCGACGTTGTGATCGCCGAGGAGGCCCAGCTCCGCCCGCGCCATGAGCGCCTCGTGGCCGAGCATGAGGCGGCCCCCGGCCCGGTCGAACCATCCATCGGCCTGGGTCCGGAGCGAAAAACGGAGCCGCCGGCCCGCCAGGCCGGCGGTCATCGCTTCGGACTCGGCGTCATCGGCGTTGGTGACCCACACCGGGGACGAGCCGGAGTGCCGGAAGAGCCTGGCCTTGTCGCCGTAGTAGTCGGCCAAGCTGTCATAACGGTCCAAGTGATCGGGCGCCAGATTCGTCAGCACCCCGACCGCCGGCCGGAGTTCGGCCATGTCGTGCAGCTGAAAGGAGGAAAGCTCCACCGCGAGCCATTCGGGCGGCTCGTCACGGAGCGCGATCTCCGACAGCGGCGTCCCGATGTTGCCGACCGCCTCGACCCTTCGGCCCGCCATGCCAAGCAGATGGCCGATCAGCGCCGTCGTGGTGGTCTTGCCATTGGTGCCGGTGACGGCGATGTACCGCGCGCGCGGAAGGGCCTCGAGACCCAGATCGGCCTCCGCCC
>JABFSM010000316.1 GCA_013140635.1 Gemmatimonadales bacterium | reverse complement strand
GGCTGGAGCGATGCGACCTGCTGTTCGAGCCGTTCGAGCCGTTCGAGGAGCCGGGCCACGAGCGGGGTGTCGGAGGGCGTCATCCCATTAATCTAGTAATCTAGACTATTGGGTCAAGGTTCGGCCCGGAAGAGCCGCACCTCCTTCGACGACGAGACGCAGATCGCCAAGGTTCGGCCGTCCGGCGAGAACGGGCTGCAATGGGTGTAGTTGGCAAACCCCCGCAGCGTCAGGGTCGGCGTCAGATCCGCGACGTCCCAGATGCGGGCGACATTGTCGAAGCTGGTCGAGACGACCCGAGAACCGTCCGGGCTGAGCGAGAGTCCGGTGACCCGGTCGTCGTGGGCGCGGAGGCGCCGCCCCGGCGTGGACGCCGCCATATCCCATACAAGGAGCTCCCCGCTTTCGGTGCCGAGTAGGACGTTCCGGCCGCCGGGAAGGCCGACGAAGGAGCGGATGCTCACGGCGGTTCCCTGCAGGCGTCCCACGAGCCGGTCGGCGGCGAGATCCCACGCTTCCGCCGACCCGTCGCTCCACCCCACCACGATGGTGTTGCGGCCGTTCGCCATGCCGAGCGATCGCGGCGTGGCCTTACCCTCCAGCGTGAGGCGCCGGAGCTCGGCGCCGGTATTCCCGTCCCAGATCCGCAGCGTCCGATCGGCGCCGACCGTGAAGAGCTGGCGGCGGTCCGCGCTCTGCGCCGACACCGTCGGCGCGTAGGCGGAGTCGAGGAACGCCGCCGGCTCTCCCGGGCGCCGCACATCCCAGACCTTGACCTGCCCGCGCTCGGACACCGCGATGATCCGCCCCTGGTCCGTGGTCCACATGAGGTTGACCAGCGGGCCCGATCCGATGTTGACGTCCCGCACGAAGCGGCCGGTCGAGGGTTCGTAGACGTTGAGGTGGCCGTCATGGGCCCCGGTGGCGAGGTACCGGCCGTCGGGGGACCAGAGGGCGACGTAGGGCGCCGAGGAGTGCCGAGCCACGGCGGCCGTCATCCGGGCGATGTCCCAGACGCGCACAGTCCCATCGTCGCCGGTGCTCACGGCGAGCGCCCCGTCGCCGCTGAACGTGACCGACCGGATCGCCCCTTCGTGGCCCACGAAGGAGCCAAGGTGGGCCCCGTCGTCGGCATGCCAGAGTTCCACGCGCTGATTCGTCGATCCGGTCAGGATCAGTTGCCCGTCGGGACTGATCGCCACCGTCGGCACGTCGGCGGCGATGCCCCGAATAGTTCGCTCGGTCCAGTCGGACAGCGACCAGATATGGAGGCCATCGCGGCCGACGGCGGCGAGGTAGCGTCCGCGCGGGTCGGCGGCGACATCGCTCCAAGCCGCGTAGGGACCGCTATGGCCGTAGCCGGGCCCCACGGTGCGGAGCGTGTCTCCCGTATCCGGGTTCCAGAGCCGCACGTGCTGATCCCACGACGCGGAAGCGATTCGGCCGTCAGGCAAGATCGCCACCCCGGGCACTGGAGGGCCTCCGACGTGCCCGGTGAGGGTCCGGATAGGCCGGCGCTCGGGCAGCTCCCAGACCATGACCGCCCCGTTGGTCAGTGAGGCCGCGAGCCGGCGGCCGTCGGCGCTGAAGGTCACATCGAGGGGCCGGCGGCGGCCGGTCGAGAGCGAGTCGATCACCGCCCCGGTGGCGGGGTTCCAGAGTTTGACGAACGTCTCCGCCCCGGCCGAGGCGACGACCGCCCCGTCCGGGCTGAAGGCGATGTCGTAGACCACCCCCACCGCGTGCCGAAGCGTAGCGCGGGTGGCGCCGGTGGCCCGATCGATCAATCGCACCTCTCCCGATGAGGTGCCGGCGGCGACGGTCCCTCCGTCCGGCGAGATCGCGACGGCCCACGAGGGGGCGCCGTCGAGCGGAAAGGTGTGGATGCTTGCATTGGACGACCGCACATTCAGGAGGCCCCATTCCCAGCCCCGTTCGCGGGATGGCGCCGCGTTGAGCCAGCGCCGCGCGCCGCGGGTATCGCCCGCGGCAAGGGCGCCGTCGGCGGCGGCGATCGCCGCACGATACACCAGGGTGTCGCGCTGAGCGGCCAGCGGCGGGCAGAGTCCGAGCGCAAGCCATCCTCCAATAACCAGTCTCATTGCACGTCCCACGGTCTGGGGTTCGGATCCGGCGGCGTGCCGGCCCTCGGGCACGTTCTTCACCTCTATTCCGCCTTTCCCGGAGAACCTTTGATCGGGTGGGGTCGTAGTCTAAAGGACGGGGGCAAGACACGTAAAGGCAGTGTAGGGACCCCCTCCCCGACATCCAGAGGAGGTAGTGTCGATGTGGTCACAACTGTTTATGGTCGGCGTACTCGCGGCCGGTGACAGCGCCTCGCTGCGCCGTTCCATCGAGCAACTCCGGGAGCACCGGGGACGCTGGAACGTGGAGACCGAGTTCCTCAACGTCGACAAGAGCGTCGCACGGCGCGCAACCGGCACCTATCGGTTCGATTGGGCCCTCGAGGATCGGATTCTCGTGGGCGTGTCGGAGATCCCCGAGCTGAAGTCGGCCTCGGGTGTCCTCTTCTATGTCGCTCCAGGGCGCAACGTCATCGAAATGACAACGGTCGGCAATGACGGGATGCTCTGGACGATGACGGGTCCGCTGGGCGGCGAGGTCCGCCAATCGCAGCCCTTTCGGACGCAGGGCGGGGGAGAAGCGCGCCTTCGCTTTACCCGGTACAACGTGACCCCCGATTCGTTCGAGTCGCGGATGGAGTACACGGAGGATGCCGGGAAGACCTGGTTGCCCGGCAACCACCAGACCTTCCGGCGCGCGGCGGGGCCGCGAGAGTCCAGCTACGGGCTCGTCTCCCGTCTCGGAAACGACACCGTCATCGTCGAGCGGGTGACCGTCGGCGACAGCGTGACGACGGTCGATATGTTCGAGGTCTCCCCTCGCGCCGCACTGACCCACTACGAGGTCCACCGAGACCGGCAAGGGCGGGTGCGCGCGATCAGGTTTTCGGCGCGGGCCCTCACGGCGAGCGCCACCGCGCGCCCGCTCAACCAGCGGGTAGAAGTCGATGGCGATTCCGCGACCGTTACCATCCTGCGCGGCGACTCGGTTGTGGCGGGGCCCCTGCGGGTGGCGGCGACCCATCCGATCGCGCCGTGGCTGCTCTCCAGCGCCGCGAGCTATGAAATGTTGATGAGCGAAGCCCGGCGGTCGGCTGCCGATTCGGCCATCGTGACGGCGTGGAGCCTCGGTGTTCCGCGCCCCAGCCGCCTCCTCGCGCGGCGCCTCGATCAGACCCGATTTGCGGTGGCGCCCTTTCGGGAAGATCAGCGAGTGATCGGGACGTTCAACGCCGCCGGCGAAATGGAGCGCCTCTCCGGGAAGGAAACGACGGTCAAGGTCGAGGTCGACCGAACCGGACCGCTCCTCGAGTTCGACCGGCTCGTCGAGCGGTTCGTCGAACGTGAGCGTATCGCCGGTCGCGGCGCCGCGCTGAGCCCCCGGGACTCGGTGCGGGCAACGCTGCTCGGCGCGCAGATCGCTATCGACTATGGCCGCCCCTATGCGCGCGGCCGAACCATTCTCGGCGCCATCGTCCCCTGGGATACGGTCTGGCGAACCGGAGCCAATACCGCGACGCGGCTTCAGCTGTCGGCGCCGCTCCTCTTCGGGGATCTCGAGGTTCCGGCCGGCAGCTACACTCTCTTCACGCTTCCCAGGCGGAACGGCCCCCTGCTCATCATCAACAAGCAAACGGGCCAATGGGGAACGGCGTATGATGCCACGCAGGATCTTGGCAGGGCGGCGATGGTGGCCACGACCCCGTCCGCCATCACCGAACAAGTGACTATTACGGTCCTTGAAACGGGGCCGGACAGCGGAGTGCTCCGGATTTCGTGGGGCACCTTCCAATGGGATGTTCGCATTCGGCGCCCGACCGGCCGGACGTAGCGTCCCTTCTACGCGACGACTCTTTCAACCTCAGGAGCCCCGATGGATTTCTCGACGATCAACCACCTGGCTGTGATAACCGCGGCAGTCGCCTCCTTCATTCTTGGCGGCCTCTGGTATGGCCCTATCTGCGGATCGGCCTGGATGAAGGAAAACGGTTTTTCAGTCGAATCGCTGCAGGGGGCTAACCAGGGGAAGATCTTCGGTCTTTCGTTTCTCTGGACGCTGATCATGGCCTACAACCTTGCGCTCTTCCTCAATACGCCCACCATGACGGTCGGGCAGGCGGTGATGTATGGGTTCTTCACCGGCTTCGGATGGATCGCGATGGGGGTCTTCGTCATCGGGCTGTTCGAGCGGCGTTCGGCCAAACTCATGCTGATCAACGGCGGTTTCATGACGGTATCGCTGACGATCATGGGCGCGATCATCGGCGGCTGGCGCTAGCGATGCGCCGTGCCGGCGCACGCGGGTTGCTCCTTTGCGCCGTGCTGGGCGTCCTGTCTCCACCGCAGCCGGTCGAGGGACAGGGCGCCACGCTCGTCTGGGGGCGCTGTCCGGTATTCGAATCGACGGCGCCCTCTCGTTGCGGCACCTTTACGGTACCAGAGGACCCCGCCGTGCCGGAGGGCCGAACGCTGGCGCTTCGGGTCATCGTGCATTTGGCGCGGCAGCCCGCTTCCCGGGCGGCGCCGCTCTTTCTACTGGCGGGCGGGCCGGGGCAGACGATCACCGACGCCGCTCCCCGATTAGCGACGAGCCCGCTTCGCGAACACCACGACCTCGTGTTGCTCGATCAGCGCGGCACCAGCGCGCAGATGCGGCTCGACTGCGAGTTGGCCGGAACGCCCGACGATCCGCAGGGTTACCTCGATCAGACGTTCGATCCCAAAGTGTTCGCCCGCTGCCGCGACGATTTGAGCAAGCGAGCCGATCTGCGCTTCTACTCGTCCGAGCTTGCCGCGGACGATGTGGACGCGCTCCGCCAAGCGCTCGGCGCCTCGTCCATGAATCTGAGCGGCACCTCCTACGGTACCCGCCTGGCATTGGAGATTATTCGGCGTCATCCCGATCGGGTTCGCGCCGCCTATCTGGTGAGTCCGCTGCCGATCGCCAACCGGAATCCCCTTTTCCACGCCCGGAGCGCTCAGAGCGCGCTCGACTCGCTGGTCCGGGATTGTGAGAGGGAGCTGAAATGCCGCGAGGCGTATCCCACCCTCCGGGCGGAACTCGATTCGCTCGTGGGGCGGCTGCGCCGGGCTGCGGCGGTCACCCAGGTTACCCCTCCCGATGGCGCGCGGAGCGTGGCGGTTCGTCTCTCGCTCGAAAACGTCGGTGAGGCGCTTCGCACCCTGATGTACCAGGAGAGCAACGGTCCTCTCATTCCCCGCCTGATTCATGGGGCTTATCTGGGGAACTACGCCGAACTCGCCCAACACGCGCTGGCGTCCAACCGGCGGCTTCGCGGCTCGCTCAGGCTCGGTATGCTTCAATCGGTGATATGCGGCGAGGATGTGCCTCGGATTGCCGAAGCGGAGATTGCCGAGGCCACCGCGCGGACCATGCTGGGTGAATCACGGGTGCGTACGCAGATGGCCGCCTGTAACGGATGGCCGCGCTCGCGGATCTCCCCAGGATTCGGGGAGCCGGTCCGATCCTCCACGGTTCCCGTCTTGGTGGTGTCCGGCACACGAGACCCGGTGACGCCGGCCCCTTGGGGGGAGGAGACGGCACGGCACTTCGCCCGCGGCCGCCATATCGTCGTGCCCGGCGGCCACGGGCCTTCAGGGTCGTGTCTTACGTCAATCGCGGCCGAGTTTTTCGAGCGGGCCGACGCCCTTGCTGTCGACGCGAGCTGCACGGCCGGCATGCGGTATCCCGACCTTGCGCCACCCAGCGCCAAGCGCTGACTCCGCGCCTAAGAACGCGTTGGCGCCGGTGCCGGCCTCGTCCCATAGCGCTGGGTCGCAAACCCGACGATCACCCCGACGATCGATCCGGGGAGCATGATTTCCCAGAAATAGACCTGCCCGGTATTCGGGTCCTTCATCATGGCGATCGGCAGGGCGAGGAGGGCGCCGACCACCAAGCCGACGACGATCCCGACGGTGAGGTTGTTCACCTTCCTGGCGACGAACCCCATCGTGAGCCCGGCCACCAGCCCCTTGGTCATCGAGCCAAGGACGATGGGGAAGATGTTGGGCGCCGTCTCCGGAGCGGAAACCAGCGCGGAGAGCCCGTCGACGATGCCGAGGGATCCGCCGAGGATGAGACCGAGTACCGGCTTGTTCATGTAACCTCCGGAAAGTGTCGATTCGGGTCACCAGGAGCCGCCTTGCTCCGGTCACCGCGCCGAGGTCCACCAGCCCCGACTCGGCGGGAATATACGGGAAGCCGCTGAGCTTCTGTTACGCGCTTGGGGCTGGAAGCATGAGGGCGGGGTGCTACGCGAGCGACGCCGTGATCTGTGCCACCAACGTATTCAAGTTGGCCGGCGAAAATCCACGGTAACGCGCGCCGTGGCCGTACCGCTTGGGAATCCGCGTGGCCTGGTATCGCCCATACGAGTATGAGGTGACGATTCCAGCGATCCGGGCGGCATCCAAGGCTTGGAATGCGCCGAGCATCCGGTTGTCGTTGACTCCCCCAGCCGCCGTGACCGGTGCGACGATGTAGATGATCCGCTGCCCGGAAAATCCGTACATGTCGAGGCCGCCGCTCCGCATCCCGACATGCACCAAGTTGAGCCGTGGAACCTGCAGTTTCAGCATCTTCGATAGGACGTAAAAGAACCGGATCTGGTGGCTTCGGTCTCCACCCAGGCCCCAGTGATTCCAGAAGTCGCCGAGCCAGATGGCGTTACCGAAGTTATGCGCGGGAGCAGGCCCGATCTTGGCGGCGGGAATGTCTCCGGCAATCAGCACCGTATAGTTCAGAGCGCTGCATCGTCGCGCGATTTGTGCCATGCCGGTGGTGCTGTGGTCCATCTCGGGATAGGGGCCACCACGCTTTCCCGATTTTCGGCCCCACAGGACCACGACAGGCTGATTGAGCGGGATGCCCCGGGCCTGGCGATACTGATCGAGCTGGATGTCGAGCAGGACGGTGGGGCTCATCACCGGAAGGGCGACGGCGGGCACCGCCCCCACCATCTTCTGCCCCCTGAACTGTGCTTTGATGGCGGTGCGATTCGCCTTGGAAGCGATGATCGCGTTTACCGTCCTGGTGGTGGTCGTCGTCAGCGACATCTTCTGCATCGCATGAGGTAATTGTCCGGCAATCGCGGCGTTCATAGCGGCGGCCGAGTTGACGTAGGCGACCCGCCCCACCGGGATTCGGAAATGATCCACGTAGGAATTCGCCATGTTCAATCCCTTTGGATTGGTGGTGGCGCCCCCCACCATCGCGTCGATCACCAGCACGCCGTGGTTCGCATGGACGGCGAGCACCGGAATGACGTGGCTCTGGTCTCCGCTGGAATCGCCGCGCTGGACGATCGTTGTCCGGACTCCGGCCGCATAGAGCGCCGCCACGGCGGCAGGAGTGGTGAGATACTGGTTTGCGGGCATGTCAGGGAACCTCCACGGTGCCTTGGCCCGGGGCGGTGATCTGAATGACCCCTCCCCAGGCGCACGTCAGCGTCGACGTGTTGTTGAGCGCCGGGATGCCGCCGACCAGGACGGTCGGCGACCCTGGTGTCCAGGGTGCGGGAGTCAACGGAATGCACGGGGCCGGGGTCGGCACGCCGAGGGCGGCGGCGGTGGCCGCGATGACAACCGGGTTTGTCGGTGACGAGCACATCCCGAACGGGGGAACATTGACGATCGGCGCGTAGTCCATGACCGTTGCCATCGGCGTGCCGGTCAGGACGCGATTGGCCGGAAGCACGATCAGCGAGGATGGCGCCACGCCGAAGCTGCATTGGAGGCTTGCGCCCAGACAGACGGCTTTGCCCATCGGTTGTCGCTCCTCTAGTTGATCTTGGCCAGGTTTCCCTTGAGCGTCAGCACGCCACTCGTCTCCACGGTCTGGGATGCTTCGCCCTTACTCGTGAGGGTGGTGCCGGCGTCGACGCCGATCGCGGCGGCGGACTTGATCGTGATACCGCCGGTCGCGTCGATCGTCAGGCTCCCGTCGATCTTGAGCACGTAGTCGCCCTTCACGTCGTGCTGGAACTTGGCGGCGTTGGTATGTTGTTCGGCACCGGTCACGTCGACGGTCCGCTTGCCCTTGACCGTCAGCAATTCGTCGGCGGTGATCGTCCGGGTGTCGTTGTGGCCGACCTCGCGCACGTAGTCCTTCTGCGCGTGCAGGTAGATCTCCTCGGCGTCCTTCTTGTCCTCGAAACGGAATTCGTTGAAACCGCCGCCTCCCTTCGACGATTGGCTCTTCCAGGTGCTTTTCGTCTGTTCCGCCGGGAGCGCGTAGGGCACGGTCTGGTCCCCGTTATACACCGCGCCGGTAACGATCGGCCGGTCCGGATCTCCCTCCAGGAAGCTCACCAGGACTTCCTGCCCGACCCGTGGCAGCACCAGGCTTCCCCATTGCTTCCCGGCCCACCCCTGCGCGACCCGAATCCAGCAGGAGCTGTCCTGGTC
>JABFSM010000195.1 GCA_013140635.1 Gemmatimonadales bacterium | reverse complement strand
GAGGCCCTTCGCGAGCGTGAGGATATCCGGCGTCACACCGAAGGTCTCCGCCGCGGTGAACGCCCCCGACCGCCCCACGCCGATCTGGATTTCGTCGAAGATGAGGACCGCGCCGGCCCGGTCACAGGCGGCGCGGGCCGCGGCCAGGAACTCGGGCGAGCAGTCGCGCGCCCCGGCCATTCCCTGCACCGGCTCCACGATGACCGCGGCAACCGTTTCGTCCACCGAGGCGGCCATCGCCCTGGCGTCGTCGAACGGCACCTTCGTCGAGACCGGCGTTCCGGCGCGGCGGGCGGCGGCCTCGTACTTCTCGCCGTCGGTCACCGCCACGCAGGCGAGGGTCCGCCCGTGCCATCCCCCTTCGACCGAGACGATCCTCTGGCGGCCGGTCGCCTTCCGCGCCAGCCCCAGGGCGTTTTCGTTCGCCTCGGCGCCGCTGTTGCAGAAGAAGACCTTGGACAGATCCCCGGGGCACTGGCCGGCGATGCGCTCCGCCAGTTGCTCGCGGAGCGGCAGCGGCACCGCGGTGGAATAGAAAATGAGCTCCGCCGCCTGACGCTGGACCGCGGCGACCACGTGCGGATGACAGTGGCCGGTCGAGGCCACCGCATGCCCGCCGTAGGCGTCGAGCCAGCGCAGCCCCCGATCGTCCACGAGCCAGGAGCCCCGGCCCGACACCACGGTGAGCGGCATCTGGGCGTAGACGGGGAGCCAGGCGTTACCGTTCAACATTGCAGCTTCCTTTCGGGTCGAGTCATTGCGAAGTGGCTCTGCATCATTCAGTCATCGCGAGGGCCCGAAGGGCCCGCGGCGATCTCGGGTTTGCTTCGACCCGTTGGGTCTCGCAACGTTGGCTTCGGCGGCTCCGCCGCCTCGCAATGACCGACAAGTCCCTCGCAATGACTGCGTCGCGCTACACCGGAAACATCCCCGCCATCCGCAGCCCGGCCGTCTCATCCAAGCCTAACGCCAGATTCATCGCCTGCACCGCTTGGCCGCCGGCCCCTTTGACCAGGTTGTCGATGGCGACCATCACCTGGACCTCATGGCCGTCGGCCGACGCCGTCGCGTGGATGAGGGCCAGATTGGTGCCGACCGCGTGCGTGAGCTCCGGAGGCTGATCGAGCAGCTGCACGAACGGCCGGTTCGGGTAGCTGTTCCGCCAGCGGGCGGCCACGTCCGCGGCACTCAGCGGCCGGGCCAGCGCCGCATGCAACGTGGCGTAGATACCGCGCACGAAGGGCCCCGAATGCGCCATCAACCGCGCGCCCGCGGCGGCGTTCGCGGCCCATCGGCGCCACTGTTCCAGGATTTCCCCCTCGTGGCGGTGCCCCATCACCGAATAGGCGAAGAGGTTGTGGGCCCGGGCCGGATGATGGGTCGTCGGCTTTGGGTGCACGCCGGCCCCGCTCGAGCCGGTGACCGCGAAGATCGCCGGCGGCCCCACAAGCTCGAGTCCGGCCAGGGGATAGAGGGCGAGCTGCGCCGCCGTGGCAAAGCACCCCGGCGCGGCCAGCGCCGTTGCGCCCTTGAGCTCCGGGCCGAGCACGTCGGCCAGCGCATAACGGAACCGGTGCACCAGCGCCGGCGCCGGATGCGGCCCGTAGCTCCGCTCGTGGAGGCGGCCATCCTGAATGCGAAAGTCCGCGGCGAGGTCGATGATCAGCCCCGGCCCGGCGTCGATCAATTCCCCCATGACCTGCGACGATTGCCCATGCTCGAGCGCGAGAAAGACCACGTCGGCGCCGGCGGCCGCTTCGGCGGGGGCGGCCCCCGAGAAGCGGGCGTCGGAGAGGAGCGCCAACCCGGGGTGCGCCGACGCGAACGGCTTGCCGGCCTGGCTCCGGCTGGTGGCCACACACTCACGGATATGCGGATGCTGGAGCACGATCCGGAGGAGCTCGCCGCCGACGTAGCCCGCCGCGCCGATCACCGCGACGCGCACGTCAGGCCTCCCCGGCCGTCGCCGCGGCCATCGCCCGGCGCACGGTTTGTACCAAACCGGGCGCATCCCGCAGAGCGTTGTGCGCCTCGAGGCCGAGCTGTTGGACGATATAGTCGCGGCCCACCTGATTGTCGGTGGCGGGTCCGGTAATGCAGGTGATCGGCAGGTGAAAGTGCTCGCGCATGAGCTGGTCGGCGCCCCAGCAGGCCACCGGATCGGGCGCCGCCATCACGAACGCGGCGCCGAGGCCGCTCAACCCTCGATCCCGCAGAATGTCCTGCACGCCGTATTCGCCGAGGATCCCGTCGCCGAGTTCGGCCACGATGACGTCGGGCCGGCCGCCGCGCTCCTTGGCCAGCCGGTTGAAGAGCCCCCGGGCCACCGGCACCGTCATCCCGGCGTGGGTGCTCGCGGCGCCGGCGTCGTTGAACGTCAGCGCCGCCACGGCGCCGGCATCGAGCATCGAGAGGGTGTCGCGCATGAGCGAGACGCCGGTGAGTTTGCAGGCCCCGACGCGGAGCCCCGCGCGGGCAAGGCCGCGCACCAGCTCGGTGGCGGCGACCGTCTTGCCCGCGTTCATGCAGGTGCCGGCGACATAGACGACCGGCACGGTGCACTCGAG
>JABFSM010000094.1 GCA_013140635.1 Gemmatimonadales bacterium | reverse complement strand
GGACAGAGGGGATGCCGGCGAGGCCCGCCAGCTCCGCCAGAAACTCCCGCCGAGTCGGCATTCCTAACGGCCGAGCTCCAGCACCACGATCTCGTCGATCGCGCTGAGCGGCCGATTCGGAAGCAGAAGGGTCACGCCCTCCAGCGTCTGGCGCACCACGACTGGCGCGCCGCCGTCCATGAGTCGAGCCGACTTCACGGCGCGGGGAAAGGGGGGCAGGGCGAGGGTCCGGTCACGCCAGTCGAGCAGATGCACGTAGACCCGGTCTCCCTTCTGGGTAGTCACGCCCCAGGGACGCGGCGGAATAGGGCCGCCCCGCGTCCCGTAGATCGCTTCGCCGTGGCGAGCCATCCAGGCACCGATCTCGTGGAGATTGGCCACGAACTCCGGCTGGATCTTCCCGTTTGGCATTGGACCGACGTTAAGCAGGAAGTTGGCGTTTCGCCCCGCCGCGTTGACCAGCTCGCGAATCAGGGCGGCCGGGCTCTTGAAATTGCGGTCCGTAAGGCGGAAGCCCCAGGAATCGTTCATCGTCTGCGACGTTTCGAGCGGCAGGGCGCCGATTTCGGCGGTGTTCCAGCCCGCGGTATTGGCGCCGGGGAGGTCTTTCTCGAACGTCTGCACATCTTCGCCGGGCAACGGCGCCTTGTGATGGTTCGGAATGATCAGCGTGGCGGGGGAGAGCTCATGAATCATCCGGTAGGTGCGTTCGAGGCGCCAATCGGCATCGGGTTTGTCCCACATCCCGTCGAACCAGATCCCGCCGATCGGGCCGTACCCCGTCAACAGCTCGCGCAGCTGGGTGTCCATGTAGTCGAGATACCTTGGCCAGTCGCCAGCATCGGGGCGGCCGGCGGAGTGACCGGTCCGCCCACGCGGGTAGTAGTCGGGGTGCCGCCAGTCGAGTTGTGAGTAGTAGATGAAGAAGCGGAGTCCTTGTCGCCGAGTCTCGTCGCCGAGGAGCCGGACGATGTCCCGCCCACCGGGACTCCGGTCGATCACGTCCCAATCGCTGACCGCCGAGTTCCAGAGCGCGAAGCCGTCGTGGTGCTTGGCGATCAGCACGATGTACTTCATTCCGGCGTTCTTGGCGATCGTCACCCATTCGACGGGGTCGAAGGCGGTGGGGTTGAAGAATGGCGGGATCCGCTCGTACTCCGCCGCGCGGATCTTCCGGTTTTCCATGACCCATTCCCCATCCATGAGGACACTCGACGCGCCCCAATGGATGAACATTCCGAACTTGGCGTCCTGATACCAGCGCCGCGCCTCGAGGTTTGCGGGACTTGGCTGGTATCCGTCCTGGGCCGTGCCGGCGGCCGTGAGCGTGAGGGCCGCCAGGGCTCCCAGCATCAGATGCCTCATTGACGCGGCTCCAGGTGAAGGACGACGACCTGATCGACAATCATCGTGGTTCCGGAGGGGGTGCGCAAGCGATGGATGCCGTTCATATTCCGCCGATGCCCGACTGGTTCGCTTCACTGATCCGGCCCCGAAAGGCGCGATGGTTCTGGCCGATTTTCGCCACCATCGTGCTGTCCGATTGCACCACCAAGGAGTTGGTGGTGGCGGAGCTCTCCGACGAACCGGGGTCCCATCAGGTGCTCGGGGAGTGGGTTCGTTTCACCCTGGTCTACAATCGCGGCGCCTCGATGAATCTCTCCTTGGGCGAAGCATCGAGAATCGGATTCAGCTTGTTCGCGATCGTCGTGTTGGTCGTCCTGTTCCAGCACTATCGACGGGCGCCGCAGGAGGCGCGGCTCAAGGCCGCCGCCCTCGCGCTCGTTGCGGGCGGGGCGCTCGGCAATCTCCTCGACCGACTCCGCTCCCCCCGTGGTGTCGTGGACTTCATCGATGTGGGGATTGGCGATATCCGCTCCTACATTTTCAATGTGGCCGATATCGGCGTCGCGATCGGCGCGGTGCTGCTCGCCATCGCCCTCTGGCGCGAGGATAGGGACCAGGGGCGAATGGAAACGGCATCGTGAAAGGGCTGCTCCTGCTTGCCGCCCTGCTGTTCGCCCAGAACGGCGTCAAGGGGCGCATTACGGCGGCGGGCGTGGCTCGTGCGCAGGCGGTGGTGGATTCGGTCTTCCTGGACAAGCGGATCAGCGAGGGCATCATCGAGGGGGGAGATTGGGCCGCGTACCTCATGGCCCGGCTCGGCGTCTCCCCACTTCCCGACAGCATCGGGATGACCGTGACGGTGGACAGCGCGCAGGTGCGATTCTCCGGCCGCCTGCGCGACCTTCCCGCGGAGGCCCGGGCGCAACTCGGTCCAATCGCCGCGCTGGTCGACTCGAACACCGTGCTCACCGCCGATGTGGTGCAGGTGCCCTCGATGAAAGGGCTCGCGCACTTTCAGCTTCGGGGCGTCAACGTCGGCGGTTTTCCCATTCCTGAAGTCATGCTCCGTTCCATGCTGATGACCATCGGCGACCGCTACCCCGCACTCACCAAGTCGGGGCGGGACCTCTTCGTGCAGATTCCGGTCGATGGCCGGGTGGCGCTCGTTTCGGGCGCGGTGCGATTGAATTACCAGGCGTCTCCGTGAGGAGGTAGTGCACGATGACCGATCCGAGATACCCGGTGGGCCCGTTCGCTCTCGAAGGCGACATCACCCCCGAGCGCCGGGAAGGCTGGATCACCGAAATCACCGAGGCGCCGGCGCAACTCCGCGCGGCAATTCACGGCCTGACCGAGGCCCAGTTCGACACCCCGTATCGTGAAGGGGGATGGACGGTGCGTCAGGTGCTGCATCACGTTCCGGACAGCCATCTCAACGCCTACGTCCGGTTCAAACTTGCCCTGACCGAAGAGAACCCGACGATCAAGCCGTACGAGGAAGGGCGCTGGGCCGAGCTCCCGGACACCATGGCAACCCAAGCTGGGGTTTCCCTCATGCTTCTCGAGGCGCTGCACCGCCGGTGGGTGATTCTTCTCCGGGCGATGACCGAACCCGATTGGGCGCGGACCTTCTACCATCCCGAGCAGAAGAAGGCGCAGCGATTGGACCGGGTGCTCGCGCTCTATGCATGGCATGGGCGGCATCATGTGGCGCACATCGCCGCGCTGCGGGAGCGGATGGGCTGGCGTTAGCATGGTGCGGGAACGGGTGAGACGAGTGCTCGCCGTCGCCGGGTTGGTGCTGGTGATCGGCCTGATCGTGGCCCCGACGCTCCCGCCCGGGGCGCTGCTTCCGCTCTCGATCGTCTGGCTTGCGGCATTGGTGGCGCTCGCCCGCGCCGCCTATACGGTGCTTGCCCAATGGATCGGACGAGGCGGAGCGCTGGCGGTGGTCTTCGTGGCGGCGGCCACCCCGATCTTCCTGACGGCGCCGCGGCTGCCGCCGCACTTGGCGGTGCGCCTCCCTTGTCACCGCAACTGGTTTTGGCTTCCGGCATGGCTGCTCCGGTCGAGCCCGATGGGGTCACTGACGTTCGAGGTGGACGGCAGCCCGGCAAAGCTCTGCTACGGCCGTCCCGCCTTGCGGGGCCGGAAGATGCTGGGCGGTTCGAATGTGCCCTTTGGCCGTCTCTGGCGGACCGGGGCCAATGAACCGACGACCCTCATCACGACCAGCTTCATCGTCGTGGCGGGAGTGCCGGTGCCCAGCGGACGAGTGGCCCTCTATTCGATTCCCGGACCGGAATCGTGGGAGCTCATTCTCAATCAAGCGACGTCGCAGTGGGGGATCGAATCGGAGTACACCGAACAGGTGCGGACCACGGAACTCGGCCGCGCCATCGTGCGGAGCGAGACGGTGCCCGAGTCGCTTGAGCGCCTGACCTTCTACATCAACGGCACCGATCTGGTGCTCGCCTGGGAGAGGACCCGGGTGCGTATTCCATTGGCCCCAGCCTCGCGCTGAGCGAGGATTTGCCGCGGTCTGCCCATCGAGATCACTCCCTTCCCGCCTGTCAGCCTTGTTACAAAGCCGGTTTTCGGGCTCCCCGCAGTGGCCCTCTTTGGAGTGTCAGGAATAGGAGCCGGTGGGTGGGCCCTGCGCTAATCCCTTTGGGAGCATGGACAACGGAGGAGATGGCTCCGTTCTATTAAGTAGTAGTATATCATACATCATTGATGTTTTTTGACGATCTGCAATACATTGCATTCTCATAATGATGAATGACTGTGCGCTAAGTGCAAGCTGGATCAGGAAATGCATTTGGAACCGTACCGAGACCACTCATGGTTGTCCTGTTGAATACTAGGACAGCAAGTCTCGCTGCGCTTGCCAAGGAGCTGAAGTGAATCTCGAGGAGGCCCTGGAGGATCGGGAGCGGTTGATCCGAGTGGTCGAGCGAACGACGACTGAGTTGCAAGAACTCATCGTCGAGCTCGATGCGCTGCGCCGTGCCCGGTCGGCCGCCGAGTCGACGAATCTGGTGCGGGGCGAAGTGCTCGCCACCGTCAGCCGCACCATGCGGACACCGGCCGACGCGATTCTCGGCCTGACCGGCCTGCTTCGGACCGGCGCCCTCCTTCCCACACAGCGGGCCTACGTCGACGCGGTGCATGGCGCCGCGGAGGCGCTGCGCGGCATTCTCAACGATGTGTCCGACTTCTCCCGGCTCGAGAACGGCACCCTTCCCCTCGAACCAATCCCCTTCGATCTCCGCCTCATGGCGGAGGACGCCGCCATCGCGCTCGGTGTGCAGGCGGAGGCCAAGGGGCTCACGCTCCGCCTCGCCTGGCGCCCCGATGCGCCGCGCCGCGTAACCGGCGATCCGGGGCGGGTGCGCCAGATCCTTGCCGCGCTGGTGCGCGACGGCCTGCTGCGTATGCAGCAAGGGGAGATCGTGCTCGAAGTGGCCGGCGGCGCGATGCGGGGTGGAGGGGTGCGCTTCTTGGTGGAGGATTCGGGCCCGGCAATTCCCGCCGATCTCATTCCCACCCTCTTCGAGCCCTTCTCCCGCGGCGATGTCTACGTTTCTCGAGACGGCGGGCTCGGCCTTCCGATCGGCCGCCAGCTCGCGCACCTCATGGGGGGCGAGCTGACGGTGGAGAACATGGCCGGGCACCAGGCCGGCACCCGCTTCATGCTGCAATTGCCTCTGCCGGTTCTCGAGGAGGCACCTTCGGCCTCCACCGATTCGTCCTCCGACCCGAGGGGTGCGGTCCTCACGGCGGGGGTCCTCGTGGTCGACGCCGACCCCGGCCAGCGCGCAACCTGGGCGGCGATTGCGGAAGCGTCAGGCTTCCGCGCTATCGGCTTCGGCGAACGGGATGACGCGGTGGAGGAGTTGCATCGGCTTGCCACTGCGGGGCGGCCGGCGTCGATCGTGGTGTTCAGCGACCATGACGCCGAAGGGTACGACAGGATCGGCAAGCGGATCTTGGAGGAAGAGGCGCTCGACAAGCCGGCGCTCATCATGCTTCCCGCGGTTGGAAATCCGGGAGACGCTCGGCGGCTCCGCGAAGCGGGGTTCCGGGGTTATCTCGTCAAGCCGGTGGCACCGCCCGACCTTCGCGAGGCGCTCGAGACCCTACGCCGGACTCCACGGCCCGACTGGCACGAGATCTTTCTCACCCGGCACTCGCTGGCCGAAGCTCGGCGCGGCGGGAACCTCGACGACGAGGTCGAGGCGTCGCTCGAGCAATTGATCGCGGGCTAGCCCTCACGGCGATGAGATCGTGAACCGGATCAGCACACCCTCCACAAACTCCGCCGTGACCAGGCGGTCCTTGGCACGATAGATCGAGGTGCTCACCGTGAGGGTGCCTTCCTGCCGGCGGTCGATCGTCTCGGGGCGCCCAAGCAAGGCGTCAACCTCCTCGACCGTGAGGCCCTTGCGCAGCTCGTCCCGATTCGATTGAGGCACCGGGCGCCTGTCGTCCAGCGCAATGGAAAAATCGAGGTAGTCGGCCAGGGCGCGCATGATACTCTCCGGTGTGAGCGCGTCGAATGGCACGGCGGGGCGGTAGCGAAGATTGAAGCGGGAGCCACCTTCGAGGCGCCTCTGCCGGATGTTGGCCTCCTTCACCTGCGAGGCCTGCGCCGCCTCAGTCCGGTTTCGCGCATCCTCCCGTTCTCGCGCGCGGCGAAGGCCGTCGAGTTCTTCCCGAAGCTTTCGCTTTTGCGCCGGATCGGTGGTCGACTCGACCTCGCGCTCCAGGTTCTTTTCCCGCGTGGTCTTGGCGGCCGACGGCACGGAAACATACGGGCTGTCGTCGTCCCCGAAGGTACCGAATCCGCCACCGCCAAGCTGAAACTCGATCAGCTCCTTCTTCACTCTGATCTTGGTGATCATCGCCTCGTCGCCGCGCCGGAAGGCGGTCCCGTACTGTTTGAGCCGCTCGGCAAGCTGGGGGTAATCGATCGGCTGGCGGGTTCCCGGGTAGACATCGACGCCTTGGGAAGTGCCGGGCATCTCCATTCTCACCCGGACGCTCTTCCCTTCGAAATAGGCGCGAAGTTGCTCCTCCGATTGCGCCCGCACCGGAGGGGCGACCGATGCGAGCAGTAGGACGCCGAGCGACAATCGACCGAGCAACATAGAACCTCTCATCCGAAAGGCTGTTCCAGCGAGGGAGAAGTCGGCGTGAAGAGTTCAGCCCCATTCTCCGTGATCACCATGTCGTCTTCGAGCCGGACCCCGAATTCCCCTGGAATGTAGATCCCCGGCTCGTCGCTGAAGGTCATACCCGGCTTGAGGGGCAGGGTATTTCCGCGCACGAGGTAAGGCCACTCGTGGCCATCCATTCCCATGCCATGCCCCACCCGGTGGGTGAAGTACTTGTAGTCGGGGCCGAATCCGGCGTCGACGATGACCTTGCGCGCCGCCGCATCCACCGCCTGGCAGTGGACTCCGGGCCGGGCGGCGGCCAGCGCCGCCTTCTGGGCACGCTGCTCGATATCGAAGACCTGCTTCATGCGGTCGGTGGCTCGGCCGAGGACGAAGGTGCGGCTGATGTCGCTGGTATACCCCTCGACGGTGCAGCCGCCGTCGATCAACAGAATGGTGCCTTCGCGAATGACCTGCGGCGTGGCGGAGCCGTGCGGCAACGCGGAGTACTTGCCGACCTGCACGCCTGCACCGCCTTGGAAGCCGAGCCGCTGATGGGCAAGAGTGACCAAGTCGGCAAACTCGTCCTGGGTCATTCCGTCTTTGAGGGACCGGTAGGCCGCCTCGTACGCTTTGAGCGTAACGGTCGACGCAAGCCGCATGAGCGCCTGCTCGTGAGCGTCTTTCACGACGCGGCACCCCGCGGTGACTGGCGTGGCGCTGGTGAGCGTAAGGGCAGGGGCCGCCTTTGCCACGCCGTCGCTGAAGACAAACCGCACGGTCTCTTCGATGCCGAGCCTACCGGTCGTGATCGCGCGCGCGCGGAGCCCTTCCGCCACCCGCTGATACGGACTCTCGTTCTCTTCCCAGGTCAGGATGTCGGCGGTGCCCGCCAACGGCCCCGCCGCGATCTGCTCCATGGCGCGGTCGCGCTCGAAGGCGGGGCAAACGACGAAGGCCCTCCCGGTCTTCGGTAGGACGAGGGCGAGCAGGCGTTCGCTCAGGCCCCAACTGATGTTCGTGAAGTACCGGAGGGAGGTGCCGCCGGTCAGGAAGAGGGCGTCGAGCCGTTCCTGAGCCATGAGGGCGCGCGCCTGTTCGAGCCGTTTCTGTCGTTCAAGAACGGTGATCGGCTGGGCCTGGCTCCGCATGGAGGTCAGGGCGCGGATGGCCGGGGGAAGACTCTCTCCCTGGGCCTGGATGGGCGTAGGCGGCGCGGCCATCCCGGCGGCCAGGACGGCGGAGGTGCTTTCGAGAAATTCGCGGCGAGTGGGCATCCCCAATTATATCGCGCGGGGCCGAAGGTGTATCTTCACGAGCGATGCGGCGAATCTTCCTGCTTCTGATTTCAGCGATCGGCGGTGCCTGCGCCCCGCGCGATATGGCGCTCTCCACCGCTCACGCCTCGGCGATGGCCGACAGTGTCCGAACCGCTCTCGCGGAGTTTCTTCGTGCCGGCGCGGCGGGGCAGCTGGACCAGATGCTGGCATTCTACGCCGACGACCCGGGGTTTCGGTGGGTGGAAGATGGCGCGGTGAAGGCGCGGTCGGTGGAAGACATACGCCGCGGCCTCGCGGGCCTCCAGGGAATGCGGGTCGAGACCACGCTGGAGGACACCGAGGTCTCGCCGGCGGTTCCCGGCGTGGCGTCGGTGGCGACCCGATTCCAAACCCGCGTTGCCGACTCGTCGGGCACGAAGTTCAGCTTCGGCGGCGCGATGACACTCGTCATGGTGCATCGGGATGGCGGTTGGCGAATCCTCACCGGACATAGTTCGTCCTCCTCGCCGGCCCGCTAGCGAGCCCCACCCGCGCCATGCCACTGCGCCGCGTCTGCGTGCTCGGAGGGTCCAGCCCCGGCGGAAATCCGGGGTACGCGCCGGCCGCCACCGCCATCGGCCGGCTTCTGGCGGACAACTCGATCACTCTGATTTGTAGCGGTGGCTCGGCGGGATCGATCGGAATGGTCGTCGATGCGGCCCTCGCGGCGGGCGGGAAGGTGATCGGTGTGGTGCTCGACTTGCCGGCCGAGCCACCGCTACAAATC
>JABFSM010000266.1 GCA_013140635.1 Gemmatimonadales bacterium | reverse complement strand
GATCGCCTCACCGTCCCGATGGCGAGCAGCCGAAAGGGCGACCTGGAAGGTCACCACACCGCGCGGATCGAAGCCGGGATCGGTCCGAAACAACCGCGAGAGGGTCTTGAGAAGGAGCGCCGCGGCAAAGACCAGCGTGAGCGAAGCGGCGACCTGCGCCGCGATCAGCACGTATCCCGATCGGGAACGCCTGGCGCCGGTCCGCCCGCCGTCTCGGATGGCCCGGCTCAGGTCCCGAACAACCGCCCGCTGAGCGGTGGGAATCCCGGCCAGCAGGCCGGCGAACAGGGTCACCACGACCGCCACGCCAAGGACTCGCGCATCGACACCGACCTCTCCCACTCTCGGCAACTCGCCCGGATAACCGGCGAGGATTGCGCGGGTGAGCACCGGCGCGAGCAGCATCCCCAACCCGCCGCCGATAGCGGCGAGGAGCATGCTCTCGGTGAGGACCTGGCGAACGATACGGCCGGTACCCCCACCGATAGCGGACCGCACGGCAAACTCCCGCGCACGCGCGGTCGATTGCCCAAGGAGGAGATTCGCGATATTCGCGCAGGCAATCAGCAGAACCGCAGCCACCGAAGCCGCGAGCAGCAGGAGCATCGAGCCGACGTCCCCCACCACGAATTCACGAAGCGGCGTGAGCCAAGCACCGATGACTTCGTTCGTTGCGGGATTGTCTCGGGCGATTTGCGCGGCCGCCTGACCAAGCTCCTCCCTCGCCCGATCCGAAGAAACTCCGGGCCTGAGCTTGGCCGCCGCGGTGATCCACATCGAGCCGCGCCGTTCCATCGAGGTGCCCGGTACGGCAATCAACGGTACCAGCGCAAGAAATCCGTTCGTCGGAAAAGCGAACGCCTGCCTCGGAAGAATGCCGACGACCTGGTGCGATTCGTTGTTGAGCGTGATAGCCTGACCGACGATGGCGTGGTCGGACCCGAATTCCTGGCGCCAGAAGTCGTAGCTCAGCACCACGACCTTCGGCGCGCCGGGCTGCACGTCTCGGCTGTCGAAGAGTCGCCCAGCTAGCGGGCGAATCGAAAAGACCCGGGCGTAGTCCTGGTCGACCCGCGCCAGCTGTATGAGCCGCGGGTCGGGGCCATGCTGCAGCGTCATTTCGTCGAACGAGGTGGCCGACACCGCCTCGAATCCGCGGACGATGCGGCGAATGTCCACCAGATCGGGATAGGCCGAGCTGATCTTCCGATCGCGGAACGTGCTCCCGATCCGTACCACCCGCTCCGAGTCGGCGAAGGGAAGTGGTTTGAGCAGTACGCCGTTGACGACGCTGAACATTGCGGCGGTCACGCCGATGCCCAGCACCATGGTGGTAATAACGACCAGCGCCACCAGAGGGCCGCGCCGCGTCAGGCGCAAGGCATACTGCAGATCGTCGACAAGATCGCGCCACATCGAACCGCCCCCAATCTGACGAGGAGAGAGCGCGGAGGGCGTCAGGCGCCGCCGAGCGAGGGGAGGAAGGGAGTGGATCGCCTGCCGCCGGTACCAGCGCCGCGCGGCGGCGATTCCCTCCGTCTCGGCATGCTCGGCATACTCTTCGGCGAGATCGCCAAGGAAGAAATCACGGTCGGCCGCTGGGAGGAGCCGGGCCAGCACCCACCGGGCCAGGAGGGGCGGCGTCATGCTCGTCCCCCTTCTCCCCGGAGCCCCAGGCGAACGCCGCCGAGCATCCGTTCGAGCGCCCGCGCCGACTCCCTGAGCGCCCGCCGGCCGGCCGGCGTCAGCCGGGCGTGCTTCTTTGAGCGGCCTCCCGGCACCGGCAGCGGCTCGGAGACCCAGAAGGTGACGAACCCTTTCTCCGCCAGCCGCTCCAGGGTGGTGTACACGGCACCGAGCGAGGCCATTCGGCCGGAGCGCTCCTCGATTTCGCCCCGCACGGTCACCCCGTAGGCTTCTTCACCAAGCCGTTCGAGCGCGGCGAGCACGTAGATCTCGAATTCTCCGAGATAGGTTCCTTTGGTCATTGATATCATCTACAAAGTAGGATATAGTTGGAACATAGATCGTCGTCGCCCCATGCGCGAGTCCGCCTGGGCCTCGCTCCGACACCACGAGTCGTGCTATGTCCTCTGCGCGCTGGATATCCGTCGTCGCCCCTCTGCTGATCGGCGTCACCCTGCCCGCTCGAGCCCAGAGCGGTAGCGCCCCGCTGAGTGCCGTCGCGGACGCCTACCTCAGAGCGGCGCTCGATACTCTGCAGGCCGTCACGCTCGACCGAACCGCCATTCCCTGGCAGAGCGTCCGGGACAGCGCCTTCCTGCTTGCCGCCGGCGCCCGCACCGCACGGGACACTTACGGGGCGATCCAGTGGGCCCTACGGCGGGTCAACAAACACAGTTTCCTTCAAGCGGCGCCTCCCGGTGCCGTGTCGACGCTCGTCGACGGCCGCTACGGATACATTCGCGTGCCCCAACGCGGCGGTCCGGGGGTGAGCCTGGCGGACTCGCTGCACATTGCGGTCGGTACATTGCAGGATGCCGGCGCCTGCGGCTGGATCGTAGACCTCCGGGGGAATGGTGGCGGCAACATGTGGCCCATGCTGGCGGGCATCGGTCCGCTGTTAGGCGACACGCTGGTCGGGCAGTTCGGCTCCGGAGCGGGGACCGAACGGTGGTACTACCGCCAGGGAATCTCCGGCATCGTCCGTCCAACCGGCGCACTCGATACCGTGACTCGCATTACGACTCCGGCCGTCGAGCTGCGCCGGCGGGATGCTCCGGTGGCCGTTCTCATCGATGGCGGAACCGGTAGTTCCGGAGAGGCCATGACGATCGCATTTCGCGGCCGGCCGAACTCGCGCAGCTTCGGCTCATCGACGGCAGGGTTCGCCACCGTCAACCGCGGCGCCCGCCTCTCCGACGGAGCGAACATGGTCGTGACTATCGGGTACAATGCCGATCGGCAAGGCACGTTCTATCCCGAACGTCTCGAACCCGATACCGCCATTGCGGGAGCTCCGCCTGGATGGCCGTTTCCCACCGACAACGTCAGTATGACGGCAATCCAGTGGCTGGCGGGTCAACCGGGCTGCCGGCCGTAGCGTGACCGCCTGGTTGCGCATCTCTGTGCCGCCGGTGGCGTCCGCCCTATCTTTGAGGCATGTCACCGCGCGGTGGCGTCACGCCACCTCCCTGCCGATCGATGGGCCCTCAATGTCGGGGGCTCGCTGTTTTGTTGCGGGTGGCCACCCTCGACGACGGCCCCGCCTCCGCCGATCACGAATCGACCTGGCTCCTCGGCCACACCGACCGGATCAGTTTCGACGGCTCGCTTTGGGCGGAGGAAGGCGATGTCTACGTCGAGGCCTTCCTCCACGTCCCTTGCCGCTACTTCGATTCGAAGGATGGTGGGCGGGCGTCATGCCGCGCGCATCGATTTGAGGACATCGCGCCGCTCGAACCGGAACATCGACGATCGAAGCGACGCCTAGCTGAGGATCGCTTTCGCATCGTTCAGAACGGCCGCGAGGTTACTCGGCACCTCCCACCGCCGGCCCGCCCGCCAAGGGAGCTCCCGCTGCATGCGGGGAGCAATCCATGCGTTGGGGCCCCCTGCCGCACCGCCGACAATCGCCAGGGAGCGGCGTGCTGCCGCGATCTCCAAATCGAGATCATGTGCACTAAGCGGGAGCGGCGCCTCGAGTCGCTGGTGCGAGCCCGGAAGTCCCCCTACCTCTGCAAGGTGGACCGGGAGAGCCCTTTTTCGCTGAGCGCCGAGATCATTTCCGCGTGCGGGTACCTGCTGGAGGACGGGGTTCACTGTGCGCTGCATGGCCGGCGCCGAAAGGATGGCAGGCCGGCCAAGCCGGATCTCTGCAGCGAGTGGCCGGATGGCGCGGAGGTGACCCATCCGGGGTGCGTCTTTGCCAAGGCGTAAGTTGTTGTAATGTAGTATCTTAGTGGAGCAGTAGTGGCCGACTGTGCAACCTTCCGCCGGAGCGGCGTCCATAGAATCGGGAAGGTAGCGCCTGAACCAGGGACAGTATTCATCGGACACCCTAGGGGACCGCATGGACGACCTGGAGAAACTGTACACAACTCATTATGCCGCCGTCGTGCGGTTTCTATACCGGAAGATCTGGGACGCCGACCGCGCCGAGGATCTTGCGCAGGAAGTCTTTATCCGGGCCATGGCTCACCGCCCGGAGAAGCCGCGTGCCTGGATCTTCGCGGTTGCCGCCAACCTCGCCCGTGACGAAGCCCGCGCCGCCATCCGGCGGAGAAAGCATCTCACGCTCCTCAAGGACGACCCGGTCCCCCTCTCGACCCCCGATCCTTCGGTGGAAGAGACGGTGGAGCGCGACGAGCGGTGGGCGCAGGTCAGCGGCGCGCTGGCGGCATTGAGCGAGCGGGACCGGGAAGTTCTCCTCCTGTGGGATGCCGGCCTCAGCTATCCGGAAATCGCCGCCCAATCGGGCCTCGCGGTCGGCGCGGTGGGCACGACCCTTGCCCGTGCACGGAAGCGTTTGATCGAAGCTCACGACAAGACGGAGTATGTGGCGGATGCGGCACGTTCCTGAAGACGAACTTCACGCCTATCTCGATCAGGCGCTGAGCCGGTCGCAGTGCGTCGAAATTGAGACGCACCTGGCCGGCTGCGCCCGCTGCCGAGACCGTCGGGACGATACGGCGGCCATCCGCGATCGCACGACCGCTCTGCTCAACCGGATGACGCCCCGCGCTCTCATCATTCCGCCGCCGTTCGATTCTCTGGCCGATCGTCACCCAATGGTGACCCGGGCTCAGATCTGGGCTCGCCGTGGCCGGCGCGCTGGGCTTCTGGCCGCGGGGCTTCTGACAGCGGTTGCCGCCGGATGGGGCGGCCGGAGCCTCCTCGATTCCCGCGAGCTCGGGCCCGCTCCGCTGTCGAATCTCGCCTCTCTGAGTCTGGCGGCGCCGGCGCCCGCCGATCCGGTCGCCGATTTCCATCCGGAATCGAGCCCGATTCCCATTCAGGAAAAGACTCCGCGCCTCCGCGTGACGGTGCCGGCGGCCGAGCCGCGCCGGGTCGAGAACATCCTCCCCGCGCCGGTCAACATGCAGCTCGCGTCGATGTCGCTTTCGGGCGGGACGACGGTGGCGAATACCGCGGTGCCGGCAACACGGCTGGAAGCTGGTTCCCCCTTCGATCGAATCTGGCGGTCGGTACAATGGGAAGAGGCGCTGCAGATTGCCGGAAGCGGGCTTCCCTTCATTGAGGGACTTCCGGTGATTGGGGTGCTCGTGCACGCCGGTACCTATGGCGAGCGGCCGATGGTCATCGTGGCCCAGCAGGACCCGGGCGGCGACATCATCCAGAGCATCGAGGGCCCGGTGGGCAAGGTTCTCGAGGTGCTCCAGCGCCAGGCGGCGTCGGACATTCATATGAGCGAACCCGCCCGAACCGCTCCCGACTACGTCGACGGCCCCGCTGGAATTCGCCGGGCCAACCGGATGATGCTGGTGACGGGACGCCTGTCGGTCGATTCGCTGAACGCGCTCGCCCGGGTTGCGACAATCCGCTAACGCGACACCCCCAAACGTAAGACGCTACCGGGAGTGATCCCGCCGATCAAGCTCCGCCGGCATGGCAAAGTCGGCCGGCTTCTCGTCGTGGAAGAACTCCTCGCCATGGCCATGCTTCCGCTCATCGAGGAGCGTGATAGTGGCCAGGCGGGGTGAGAGCATCGGGAAGGTTCGCGCAAAGATCCCGTACGCCAAAAGAAAACAGCCGAGGAAGAGGAGCAGCGGCCCCGCCTCCGGCAACCCGAAGACCGGCCCCGCCTCGTGCGTGACTGACGGCGTCACCAGCAGGTACCGCTCCACCCAGAGACTCACCAAGCTGATCGTTGCAAAGATGCCGAGAAAGAGCGGCGATTTCTTGGCGGCAACGAAAATGAGACCCCAGAACGGAATCAGGAACATTCCGAGGAAGACCCAGCGGCCCACCGGCTGCCAGGGACCCCAAAGGCGGGCAAAGACGAAGCCGGTCTCTTCGGGGAGGTTGCCGTACCAAATCACCAAGAACTGGGACCACATGAGGTATGCCCAGAACACCGTAAAGCCGAAGCAGAGCTTGCCGAGGTCGTGGCGCTGCTTCGGACTCACCAGATCGGCGATGCCGAGCTGCTTCCGGCCATAGAGCGCGAGCAAGGCCAGGAGGGTATGGGCGCCCAGGAACGAACCCATGAAGTACCAGCCGCCAAGCAGGTTCGAGAACCAGTGCGGCTGCAGCGCCATGATTCCGTCGAAAGCGATCAGGGTAAATACCAGGGCGTAGAGCACCACATATAGCGGCGCGAGCCGGCGGATCTTGGCCTCGTTGGCCAGCGCGCCGGCCGGCGATCCGTCGTATCCGGCGGTCCACTGCTCGTAGAGCGGGCGGCGCGCCTCGTCCACGGCGCCCTTCACCGCGGCCATATCGGGCGTGAGATCGGCCCGAACGAGTTTCCAGCCGACCCCGAAGAGGACGATCAGCCCAAGAATGAGCCGGCCCGCCATGAATTCATGGGAGAGCCAGAGCGCCTTGCCGTGCGGAAGGGAATGGAGCTGCTCGTGCATGTGGCCGTAGATGGCCTCGTAGCCGAGCGTGAAGATCAGGATGCAGGCAATCACCGATACCACGGCAAAGAACACCGTGGCCTCGGAAAACCGGATGATCACCCCGGACCACTTGGCGTTGACCACCTTGTGCACCGCGGCGAGCGCGAGGCTCCCACCGGTGATCCCGGTGAAGAATATCCAGTTGACGTGGAACGCCTGCCAGGCGCGAGATCCCTCGCCACCCGTCAGCGCAACCACGAAGAGGGCGGCCCCGCCGATCGCGAGCACCCAGCCGAGGTTGACGAAGAGGGTGTAGCGCCCCCGTACGGCGCCCGCCGCGAGCCGCTGCTGTAGGGCCATAAGCCGTTCGGTCATCTTACCGGGCCCCTCCCGGCGCCGCGACGGGCGCGGCATCGCGCTGGAGCTTGCGCACGTAGTTCACGATGGCCCAGCGGTCGGCGGGGTGGTACACCTTGTCGCCGTACATCGGCATAACGCCTCGACCGTAGCGGATGATGCTGTAGAGGTAGCCGTCGGTGTAGGCCCGCGCGCGGTCGCTGACGATCGGCGGCGCCGCCATCTTCACTCCGACGGCGCCGTCTCCGGCGCCGGCGGTTCCATGGCAGACCGAGCAGAAGGTGTGGTAGAGGGTGTCCCCCTTGGCGAGGGTCTCTTCCGGCCGGGTCGGGTTGGTCACCCGGTCGGCCACGGCGATGTCGAAGGCATACTGGAGCTTGCTCGCGTCCCCCGTCGCCCAATGCCCTTCCGACCCGGTCACCGGCACGGTGCCGGGCACCGTCAGGCGCGGAATGTCGGCGCGCTGATAAGGCGAGGCGGCCCGCGACGTGATCATGTGGTCGAACCACGGCACCGCCTTCATCAGATCGTCGGGCGACGGCACGTCGTTGTAATAGAAATTGCACCCGCCGAGCGTCAGGAGCGCCACGGCGGCCAGGAGCTTACGCGCCATGAACGGTGACCTCCTCGGAACCGGCCCGGGTAAGCAGGTCGTGCACCGAGGCCGTCTGCTCCGCCGGGCAGGGCACGAAGATGCCGATCTTGTCGTCGCTGAAACTCGGGTGATACGGCCTCCCCTTGAGCGACTTCATCATCGAGAGAATGATCACCCCCGCCACGGTGCAGAGCGACCCGTAGAGAATGGTGAGTTCGAAGGCGAGCACCACGTACGGCGGAATCGCGGCGATCGGCTTGCCGCCGACCAGCAGCGGCCAGTCGCGCGACATCCAGATCGTCATCGCAAAACCGGCGGCGCATCCGGTAAGACCGCCGAGCAGGGTAAAGAGCCGGACGCCGCTGATCGGCTGATCGAGCGCATCCTCGATTTCGTGGTTCGGCGCCGCCGAATAGACCGTCAGGTCGCGGAACCCCTTGGCCTTGAGGCCGGAGATCGCCTCGACGGCGGAGTCGACGTGCACGAAGGATCCGAGGACGCCGGGCACGGTCTTCTTGCTCATCAGTGCCCCCCTCCTTTGTGCTTCCGCGGGTATGGGATCATTTCCTTGATCTCCTGAATCGCCACGACCGGGAAGGTCCGCGCGAAGAGCAGGAAGTACATGCCGAACCACCCGAAGGAGCCGAGCAGGATCCCCCAGTCGGCCCAGGTGACCGCCGGAGTCTGCCACGCGGCGGGGAGGTAATCGTTGGCGAGCGACGAGGCGATGATGACGTACCGCTCGAACCACATGCCGAGATTGATGAAGATCGAAATGATGAAGAGCGACGTCAGGTTGGTCCGGATCTTCTTGAACCAGAGGAGCTGGCTCACGAAGGCGTTGCAAATGATCATCGACCAGCCGGCCCACCACATCGGCCCGAAGGCGCGGCGCCAGAAGGTGGCTTGCTCGAAGGTGTTCCCGCTGTACCAGGCGACGAAGTACTCCATCGCGTAGGCGTAGAAGAGGATCGAGCCGGTGAGCAGCGTGAGCTTGGCGAGGTTGTCGAAATGGTAGTCGGTCAGCATGTGCTCGAGCTTGAGCACCTTGCGAAGCGGAATCAGCAGCGTGAGCACCATCCCGATGCCGGAATAG
>JABFSM010000248.1 GCA_013140635.1 Gemmatimonadales bacterium | reverse complement strand
CGAGGCGAGCGTGATGGCTGTCCCGGTAATGATCTGATCGGCGCGGGCGCCGATCGCGAAGGCCGCGAACACCGCCGCCACCAAGACCCCGGCGAGCACGGCGAGCGCCGCCCCCGCCCAGGGACCTCCCGCCGTGGCACCCACCGCCGAGGCGAGGGCGCCGGCCAGCATCGCCCCTTCGAGACCGAGGTTGATCACGCCGGCGCGCTCGTTGAGCAGTTCCCCGGTGGCGGCAAGGAGCAGCGGCGTAGAGATCCGAACCGCGGCGGCCAGAAAGCCCGTGAGAATCGCAAGTTCCTCGGTCATGCCCGCTCCTCGGCCGCCACCCGGCGCCTGGCCAGCACGTCGGCGAGGAGCACCACCAAGATGATCGCCGCTTCCGCCACCGAGACGACGATGGCCGGAACCCCCGCCTCACGCTGCATGCCCTGCGCTCCCGCTTCCATCGCGCCGAAGAGCACGCCCGTGGCGATCACCCCGAGGGGGTTGAGCCGCGCGAGCAGCGCCACGGCGATGGCGGTAAAGCCGTATCCCGGCGAGAGGTTTTGGAAGAGCGCGTAGGTTACCCCGCCGACCTCGAGCCCCCCGCCCAAGCCGGCCAACGCGCCCGACCAGAGGAGCGCCACGCCGATCATCCGTTTCGTCGGGATGCGCCCACTGACCAGGGCGGCGCGCGGCCCGAGCCCCACCGCGCGCAGCCGGAACCCAAAGACCGTTCGGGTGAAGAGCGCCCAGAGAAGCGCCGCCAGCAGGAGCGCCACGACCAAGCCGAGATGCAGGCGGGTTCCCGGCAGAATCGGAAGCCGGGCCGCCGCGGCGATAGGATCGCTCTGCGGATAGACCCGCTTGGCCTCTTGCAGCGGGCCGGTCACCGCAAAACTCACCGCCGCTTCCGCGACGAAGTTGAGCAGGAGCGTCGAGATCACCTCGAGCACCCCGAAGCGGAGTTTGAGAAGCACCGGCACGGCGATCCAGCATGCTCCGGCCACCACGGCCCCCAGCCAGACCGATCCGATGGCGAGGGGCGCGGGCCACTCCGCCACATGGACGCCGATCCAGGCGGCGGCGATCGCGCCGGCGTAGAACTGCCCTTCGGCGCCGATATTGAGCGCGCCCCCCCGGAACGCAAGGGCGAGCCCCAAGCCAAGCACGATGAGGGGGACGGCGCGCACCAGGGTGGCGGAAGTGAGCGCGTACCAGGAACCGAACGCGCCGCGCCAGAGCGCGCCAAGCGCCAGCGCCGGATCGTAGCCCAGCACCCAGAGTCCGAAGGCCAACAGCCCGAGCCCCGCGCCGACCGCGACCGCCGCGAGGCCGAGCGGCCTAACGCTCATGCCCCGGCCGGGAGGCGCGCTTTGCGGAGGGCGCTGATTCACCCGCGAAGAATAGCGCGTCTCCCAACTCCCGGGCTATTCCGAGCGCAGCACCTCCATGGTGTTCATGCGCCCGATCCGCCGGGTCGGGAACCAGGCGGCGAGGAGCGCCGTGACCCCCACCACCGCGGCAACCCCGCCGTAGGTGGCCGGATCCAGCGACGGGACCCCTTGAACGACGCCGCGCATCAGTCGCGTTACGGCGGTCGCGCCCGCCAGGCCCACGACAAGCCCGAGGCCGACCGGCGTCAAGCCGCGCAGGAGCGAGCGCCGAACGACCTGCGCTTCGGTTCCGCCGAGGGCCACGCGGATGGCCGCATCGCGTGCCCCGGCTGCCACCGAGTAACTCAGCAGCCCGTACACCCCGGCAAGCGCGAGGGCGAGCGCCGAGAGGCCGAACGTCCCGAGCAGGATGACGTTGAACCGCGGGCTGATCAGTTGGCGGCCGAACCGGTCCCGGTAACTCGTCAGGCGATTCATCGTGAATCCCGGCTCCAGGGCGCCGAGCCTGGCCTGCAGGACCGTCCCGAGCGTCGGGTCGTCGATTCGCGCCCGCACCACGAGGTACGCTCCCCAGCGCGGCTCCTGCCCCTGCGACCAGTAGATCTCCGGCTCCGTGAGCGCATCCGGGTTGAGCGGGGGAACGTCCGCCACGACCCCAACGACGGTGAAGGTGGTTCCATCGCTTCGTCGGACGACCGGACTGCCGATCTCGCCTCCCGGGCGCAGCAGCCGGTGGGCGAAGGTCTCATTCACGATCGCCACCCGAGGCGAGGTCGGCGTGTCGGTCTCGGACAGATCTCGGCCGGCCACCAAGCGGAGCCCCATCGTCCCGAAATATCCGGGGCTCGCGTCATACCACTGTGCCGTGATCGTGTCCGCGCCGGCGGCCGAAGCGGCCGACACGAACTCTCCGACTTCACGCCCACCGAAGAGCGGTCCTCCGGAAACAAGGCCCGCCGACGCCACCCCGGGGGCCTCCCTCGCCGACTCCAGGAGCCCTCGATATGCGGCGATGACTCTCTCTCTGTTGGGGTGGGTGTCTTGCGAGAGCGACGTCCACGCGACCGACAAGCGTTCGCGCTCGAACCCCGGCGACCAGGCCAGCAACGTCGTCAGCGTGCGCAGCACCAGGCCGGTCCCCACGAGCAACACGCACGCCAGCGCGATCTCCGCGGCGATGAGTCCGCGCGGCGGCCGCGCCACGC
>JABFSM010000089.1 GCA_013140635.1 Gemmatimonadales bacterium | reverse complement strand
GGGCCATCGCGGCGCGGGCCACCGGGGCGTTCGCCGGAGCGAGAGGGCGCGCCCGGAGCTCCGGGAGCGCTGCTGCTAAAGACCGGCCGCGGACCGCGGGACGGCGGGCCGGAACGGCCCTGTTCGGAGCCGGGCGCCGGCCGAGGCACCCGAGGTGGAATGAACGGGGCGCGATGCGTAACCGATGGGCGATCGGGGAGAGTCGGCCGGGGCGGCGGTAGCGGCCGTTCGGGACGCGCCTGCGCCGGTTCAGGCGGCGCCTCTTCCACCGGCTCCGGCTCGGCCGGGAGGGGCGGCAGGTCCTTGAAGAGGGCTCGGGCGCGCTCGTCGATGGTCGGCATCGGCTGCCCGGTGGCCTCCGGCGGTTCCGGCCTTTCGAGAATCGGACGCTCCAGCTCGAAGGCAGCGGTAGCGGCGGCCTCGGCCTGGCCTGACGTTCCGCCTCCTGGATCGCCTCGACCTCGGCGACCTCCGCGGCGGTGCGGCGGCGCTTGGACGGACGCGCGGCGCTCTCGACCGGGGCGGGCGGCTCCTCCTTGGCAACGGCGGCCTTGGTGACCCGCCGTTTCGGCTTCTTGGCCGGCTCCTCGACCTTTTTTCGCTTTTCCCGTTCCCAGCGGACGCGGACGGCGGCGACCTGCTCAGCCTCGAGAGAGGACTGAGGGCCGCGCGCCTGGACGTGGAGCTCCTTGAGCAGCGTCATCAGCTGCTCGGGAGGCACTCCGAGCTCACTTGCGAGATCCGATACTTTCGTCTTGACCACTCAATTCCTCCGTCAGCCCTGCCCCCGCCCTCCACGATCCGCACCTGCGCGGATAATGCCATCTGCCAGGGCGGCATCACGAACCCCGGCCACCATCACCGGGGGCTTCCCGAGGCGCGCGCCAAGCTCGGCGGCCTCCGGCCCTTCGACTTGCGGTACCCCGAGCGCGGTGGCCAAGCGAACCACTTTTTCCCGCGCGCGCTGACTTGCGTCCTTGGCGACCACCAGGCAGCGAATCTCCTTGGCCTGCAGACTCCGCCGCACGGCATCCACGCCCACCACCACGCTCCCGGCCTTGATCCCGAGGCCGAGGTACCCCAGCACGCCGCTCATGGGGCCGGCTTTTCTGCCTCCGATTCCCCCGATTCCTCCGCAGTCAGATCGGCCAGGAATGCCATCAATTCGTCGGCTGCTTCCGGGGTCATCCCCGGCACCTTCTCGATATCCTCACGCTCGAGATCGAGAATGTCGTTGAGGGTACGGTACCCGGCCGTATCGAGCAGGGTGAGGACGCCCGGGGTGAGTCCCTTGAGTTCCGACAGGGCCACCTGCGCCACCTGCGACTCCTCTTCCTCGAGCGGGGCCAGCGCGAAGAGGGGGCCTTCGCCGCCGCGCTCCAGCCACTCGCGGCTCGAGTAGAGGTCGATCTTCCAGCCGGTGAGTTCGGAGGCCAGCCGTACGTTCTGTCCGTTGCGCCCGATGGCCAGCGACAGCTGGTCTTCGTCGACCACCGCCTGAATCGTCTTGCTCTCGGGATCGCTGAATACCTTCGCCACCCTGGCCGGCGCGAGCGCCAGCCGCGCAAAGCGCTCCGGATCGGGGGACCACGGCACGATATCGATCCGCTCGCCGCCTAACTCGTTCACCACCGCTTGGACGCGCGACCCCTTGAGGCCGACGCAGGCGCCGACCGGATCGATGGCGTCGTCCTTGGAGATGACCGCCACCTTGGTGCGGCTGCCGACCTCGCGCGCGATGGCGCGAATCTCCACGACGTCCTGGGCGATTTCGGGCACTTCGAGCTTGAACAGCGCCGAGACGAACATCGGGTCGCCGCGGGAAAGGACGAGCCGCGGCCCCTTGGGCGTTTCCTCGAGGCGCTTGAGCACCGCGCGGATGGTATCGCCCTGATGAAAGTGCTCGCGGTGGTTCTGCTCGCGGTACGGGATGATCGCTTCGGCCTCGCGGAACTTGTTGAGCATGAGCACGAGCTTGCCGCGCTCGATCTGCTGCACCTCGCCGGACAGGAGCTCGCCGACTTTGTCGCCGAATTCCTCCCGGATCTTGGTCCGCTCGCCTTCGCGCACCCGCTGGATGATCCGCTGCTTAGCGGCCTGCACCGCCAGCCGGCCGAATTCCGTGAACGGGATTTCCTCTTCGAGGACATCGCCGACCTGGAATTCGGGATCTTCGTAGCGGGCATCCTCGAGCGCGACTTGCGCGCTCGGGTCTTCGACCGGATCGGCCACGGTGCGAAGTCGCATGACCTTGACGCTCCCCTGCAGCTCGTCGACATCGAGCTCGAAACGAACGTTCGGCCCGAACTTTCGCGCCAGCGCGGCATGAATGCCGTCGCGCAGCAGCTCGAGGAGGTCACCCCGGTCGAGTTGTTTGGTTGTCGTCAGCTCGCGAAAGGCGGCCAACATTTCGGCAGACCCTGCCATGCACACTCCCTACCCGTTGAATGCCGGGATCGCTCCGGAAAGGCCGGACGGAACCGGTCGAGGAGAGGACGGGCGAATCGGGGATAGATGACTTCGGGGGGCCGAAAATAAAAATGTGGGGGAGCACCCCACATCAAAAACTCCGGCGGACCGCTCCCAGGCCCTACCTGCTCCAGCCGCGCAAAGATACCCCGATCGACCCAGGGCGTCAAACGACCGGCTTCGGACCTACTGGGGGCCGTTCACCACCATCACGGTGATCTGGGCGGTGCTGATGTTGTTGGAGGCGTCGTACGCTTCGGCCCGAATGACGTGGGTGGTCCCGCTCGCAAGCGCGTTGGCGTTCCACACCGCGTGATACGGCGGCCGGAAGACTTCGATCAGCGGGGTTCCATCGATCAGAATCCGCACTCTTTGCACTCCGAAATCGTCACTGGCATCGACGTCGATGGCGACCTGCTTACCGACGGTGGCCCCCGCCGTCGGAGAGACGATGGCCACGAAGGGGGGGCTGCCGTCGGAAGTCCCCGTTCCAACGCCGCAGGCGGCAAAGAGGGGAACGGCAACGAGCCAACGAGCGAAGTTGAATGGTGACATCGGTCGGGTCCTCCAGGACCTGCTCACTTCGAAAGTCCAAGATAGGCTACCATCCGGCCATCGGCGCCGCCGGAGGCACGATGGCTAAAGAAGAGCGGCTGGTCGTGCATCGAGCAGAAGGGAGATGTGGAAACGTTCTCCACACCTAGCTCACGAGCCTGGCGCACCAGCACAGACCGAACATCGAGCCATCCTCTTCCGGCCGGCGGCACCGCAACCCCACAACCGATAAAGACTTCTGAACCAACTTCATAACACGACCCGCAAATCCCTATTCCACAGTGAATTAACAAGTTATCAACAACCGATCCACGAGCCAGAAGCAACTCGACCCCTCTTGCCAGAATGCCCCCTGCCGTTCCCCGCCATCCTGCATGAAGGAGTGCCACAGCTCGGCGAATTGGATCGATCAGGTAGACCGGAACACAGTCGGCCGCGGTGACCCCAAGGAGCAGGCCGGGAGTGGAGGTGGCATGCCCATCTGCCGCGTCCAGAATGGTGAGCCCTGCGGCCACGTCATGCCAAAGAACCGCGGTTCCATGAACCTGCTGGGAGACGACCACCCCGGGGAACTCGGGTACACTCTCCCGAAAGCGGCGCCACCGGCCCATCACCTGGCCGACTGAGGTGTTCGCGCCAGCCAAACCAAGATCGAACGGCGCCGATTCTCCGCCCCGGCCGGTGATGCCAGCCACTACGCCGAAGCGCTCCCGCCATTCGGAGATTTCGAATTTCGGGACCGAGCCGGCCACCGCTGTCTCTCGCCGGACAGTGGCCGGCGCCACTCCAACCGCCAACGCCTGCTCAGTCATCGAGCCGCTCGATCGAGGCGCCGAGGGCTCGGAGCCTGGTGTCGATGCGCTCGTAGCCCCTTTCGATCTGGCCGATATTGTGAATGACGCTGGTTCCCTCGGCCGCCATGGCGGCGATCAACATTGCCATGCCTGCGCGGATGTCCGGGGACTCGACCGTTCCCCCCCTGAGCGAGGAGGGGCCGGAGATGACGGCGCGATGCGGATCGCAGAGCACGATTCTCGCGCCCATGCCGATCAGCTTGTCGACAAAGAAGAGCCGCGACTCGAAGAGCTTCTCGAAGACCAGCACCATCCCGGCGCATTGGGTGGCGGCCACGATGGCAATGGACATCGCGTCCGCCGGAAAAGCAGGCCACGGCCCATCCTCGAGCTTCGGCACATGGCCCCCGAGGTCGGGGCGGACCCGCCGTTCCTGGTTGCTATCGACGATGAGCGAGGTCCCCGCAATCCGGGGCCGGATTCCCAGACGATCGAAGCCACCGAGCACGCTACGAAGTTCGTCGGGCCGCACCGGATCGATGGTCATTTGCCCATTGGTCACCGCGGCAAGCCCGATGAAACTGGCTATCTCGATGTGGTCGGGCCCGATCTCGAAGGCACACCCGCCAAGAGGCCGGCCCCCCTCGATGATGTACTGGTTGGTACCGATCCCTTCGATGTGAGCGCCCATGGCAATGAGGCAGCGGGCCAGATCCTGCACGTGCGGTTCGGCGGCCGCGTTGCGAAGCACGGTGCGCCCTTTGGCCGCGACCGCCGCCATCAAGGCGTTTTCCGTGCCGGTGACGCTCGGTTCGTCGAGGAAGATGTCGGCCCCAGTCAGCTGCTTCGCTTCTATTTCATAGCGATCGCCGACGAGCACACTTGCGCCGAGCGCTTCGAGCGCCAGAAAGTGGGTATCCACGCGCCGCCGGCCGATGACGTCGCCTCCAGGGGGGGGGAGAACGACCTTTCCGAAGCGGGCGAGCAAGGGGGCCGCGAAGAGGATGGAGGCGCGAATTCGGGCGCAGAGAACCGGGTCGAGTGGTTTGCTCGTGGCGCTCCGGGCGTCGACCAGGACCGTGTTTGCCTCGGTCCAGGTAACGCTGGCCCCGAGGTCGGCCAGGAGCGCGGCCATCGATTCCACGTCCCTGATACGCGGAACGTTCGACAGGGTCACCGGCCCATCGGCAAGGAGGGTCGCCGCCAGAATCGGCAACGCCGCATTTTTGTTCCCAGCGGGACGGACGGCGCCATTGGCGGGGCGGCCGCCCTCGACCTTGAATCTCGGAGGCATAGCGCAAACCTCGCCGGGCGCGCGTGCACCCGTCAAGCGGACCGCATTATGTTAGGACCATGAGCGCCGTGCCTGGGTGGGTCGGACCGACGATGGCGATCTCCCTCATGGTGATCGCCCTCTCCTTCGGCATCATTGCCTTTGCGGTCATGATGCTGGCCAAGAAGGCATCAACGGAAATCAGCCAGTTGGCCGAAGAACTGGCCGAGTTGCGCGGCGAAATCGCCCCCGCCCTGCAAGCCCTCCAGCGTGTGGCCGACGCCGGCGCCGAGTTGTCGACCGACATCCGCGACGAGATCCAGCACTACCTGCGCACCAGCCAGGCGGTGCGGAAAGATCTCGAACGGGGGGTGCGGCGGGTCAAGATGCGGCTCGCCGACCTCGACGCCCTCTACGAGGTGGTCCACGAAGAGGTGGAGGACACCGCTTTGGACGTCGCCGCCAAGGTTCGCGCGGTCCGGCAGGGCGCCGGCATAGTTGGCAGAATTCGCCGCTGGCTGGTGCGGAGCCGGAGGTGACGCTCGGCCGCGTGGCCGCGGCGCTCGTCCTCGTCGGGCTCTGGTTGCTCGCTTGCCCGGCCGACCTCTTCGCCTGGACTCCCGGCACCCACATCTATCTCGGCGAGATGGCGCTCGCCAATCTCCACCTCCTGCCGCCGGCGATCGCCTCCCTGCTCCACGCCTTTCCGTACGACTATCTCTACGGGATCATCGCCCCCGACACGTCGATCGCCAAGAAGTACGTCCCGCCGGGGCGCCACTCGCATTTCTGGACGGTCGGCCGGGAAACGTTCGACGTGGCGGAATCGGATGCGCTGCGGGCGTTCGGGCTTGGCTACCTCTCGCACCTCGCCGCGGATACGGTGGCCCACAACTACTTCGTGCCTCGGCAACTCCTGCTTACCAGCAGCACCAAGACCATGGGCCACACCTACTGGGAAAGCCGGATCGAAACCCATCTCGGCGACCGGTATGCCCGCATGGCGAGGGAGATCATCCTTCGCGATCAGACGGGGGCCAACCAACATCTCGAGCGGATCATCTCACCGACCATCTTCAGCGTTCGCACGAACCGCCGGATCTTCCGCGGCATGGTCCACCTCGCCCATACCAAGGGGTGGCAGCGGGCCATGCAGGCGGTGCGCGAGCGGAGCCGGTGGCTGCTGACGGAGGGAGATCTCGAACTCCATTTTGGGACCGCGTACAACCTGACCATGGAAATGCTGGCCGCGGCCGAAGGCCAGATGGACAAGGTGATCGCGCTGGCGCTCGATCCGAACGGCGCCCAGGCGCTGCGGGCGGCAAAGCGGCTGCGGCGGCAGGTGCTCAGTGTCGGGCAGCTCGGCTCGCCGAGCCGGCTTCTCGATCTGGCCGAGGAGAATTTCGGCATATTGCCGCTGGAGCTCGGATACTGGACGGAATCGAAGGTGCCGAGGCCGTGGCGCGAATCGTCGGATGCCGCGCCGGCGGAGAAGGACACTCGGAGGCTGATCCTACCTGCCGGCGACTAGCGAGCGCACCCCTCCGATCAGCCGATCCACTTCTTCCGCGGTGGTGTAACAGGCGCACCCGGCCCGGATGAGCCCGCCCTCTTTGAGCCCGAGCCGCTCGATGACGGTGGCGGCGTAGAAGTCGCCGTGGCTTAAGAAGAGCCCTCGCTCCGCCAGCCGCCGCGCGGCGGTGGTGGGATCGACGCCGCTCACGGTAAAGCCGACCGTCGGCGTCCGAGGTGCGGAAGGCGGTGGTCCGTAGAGTTTGACCCGCCGCTCGCCGGCGAGCCCCTCCCAGAGCCGATTCAGGAGCGCCGCACCCCTGGTGTGCAACTCGGAAAACGCCGAGGCAAGGCGGCCGCGCCGGGTGTTTCCGATGCCGAGGCCGGCGAGAAAGTCCACCGCCGCGGCCGCGCCGATGATTCCCTCATGATTCTGCGTCCCCGTTTCGAGCCGTTCCGGCGCCGTATCGGGCGCGGGTGCCACCCGCGGCAGGTCGAGCGCCTCGATCCGCTCTTTTCGGCCATACAGAATGCCGACATGCGGCCCATAGAACTTGTACGCCGAGCAGGAGAGGAAATCGCACCCGATGGCTCGGACATCCATCAGGATGTGGGGGGCGGCGTGGACCGCGTCGACGAATGACAGGACCCCCGCTTGGCGGGCCATGCTGCAGGCGGCGGACACATCGATAACCGTGCCGAGCGCGTTGGAGGCGGCGCCGATAGCCAGGAGCCGAGTACGCGGGCCGAAGAGGTTTGAAAGCGCGGCGAGGTCGAGCGTGCCATCCTCGACCCGAAGGGGAAGGACCCGGAGGACGACGCCCCGCTCACGGGCAAGCGCCTGCCATGGCCCGACATTGCCGTGGTGGTCGAGCTCGGTAACCACCACTTCGTCCCCTTCCGACCATTCCCGCCCAAGGGCCCGGGCCAGGTGGAAGGTGAGCGTGGTCATGTTGAGGCCGAAGGCGATTTCTCCGGCTTCGGCGTTCAGAAGATCGGCAAGCGCGTGACGGGCCGCGTCGAGCATCGCGTCGGTTTCGATGCTCGACGGGTAGGCCCAATGCGTATTGGCGTTATGCTGGTAGAGATAGTCGGCCATCGCGTCGCCCACCGCCCGGGGCGTCTGGGTGCCGCCGGGGCCGTCGAAATAGGCGACCAACTGGCCGCGATGACTCCGTTTGAGAGCGGGAAACTGGGCGCGGATCGTCTCCACCGAGGCCACGCCGGCCGCGCGGGTGACCGACGTCATGGCGCCTCCAGCTTTCGCACCAGCACCGGCTGAACGCCCTTCGGGTCGGCCTTGCCGCGGCTCTTCTTCATCACCTGGCCGGTCAGGAAGGCGAGCAGTTTGACCTCTCCGCCTTTATAACGCTCGACCTCCTTCGGGTTTTCCACGAGGACTTCATCCACCCAGGCTTCGAGGGCGCCGGAATCGCGCACCTGCAGCAGGCCGAGCCGGGCGGCGACGTCGGCGGGGGCTCCGCCGGATGTCGTCATTTCGGCAAAGACCCTCTTCGCCGCCTGGTGGCTCACCGTGCCGTCCTTGATCAGGGCGATGAGTTCGGTAAGGGATGCCGGCGGAACCGTGAAGGCGCCGGCGGCGTTGAATCCGGTCATCGCGTCGGTCATGATCCAATTGGCGGCCGTCTTCGGATCGGCACCCGCCGCCACCACCGATTCGAAGTAGTCGGCGATGACCTGCTCGCTCACCAGCACCGCCGCGTCCTTCGGCGAGAGACCGAACGCCGCCTCGAAACGAGCCCGCTTAGCGGCGGGAAGCTCTGGAAGCTCGGAGCAGACCACCGCAACCCATGAGGCGTCCAGCACGAGGGGCGGGAGATCGGGATCGGGGAAATAACGGTAGTCGTGGCTCTCTTCCTTGGAGCGCATCGGCTTGACCTGCCCGGTCTGCGCGTTGAAGGTGAGGGAGACCTGCTCCACTTTGCCCCCCGACTCGAGCAGCGCCTGTTGCCGGTCCCGTTCGGCCTCCAACG
>JABFSM010000055.1 GCA_013140635.1 Gemmatimonadales bacterium | reverse complement strand
CACCTCGCCTCCGCCTTAGCCGCCCTCCCCCTGGCGGTGGGGGTGCTCCTCCTCGGCCGGACCAGGCGCAACCGGCGGCTCCGCGAGGCGGGGAGTTCGCTGGCGGCGTCGGAGCTCCGCGCGGTCCGGGCGGAGGCGCTGGCGGCGCGGGCGGAGCTCGCCGCGCTTCAGGCCCGGCTCAATCCCCACTTCCTCTCCAACGCCCTTCACTCAGTGTCGGCGCTGATCGGGACCGATCCGGAGGGGGCGGAAGACGCCCTCGACCAATTGGGCGGCCTCTTCCGCTATTCGCTGGAGCAATCGGAGCGGCCGGCGGTGCCGCTCGCCGCCGAGTGGGAGTTCGTGCGAGACTACCTGGCGATCGAGCAGATCCGGCTGGGGAACCGCCTCACGGTGAAAGCCTCCCTCGACCCCGAAGCGGCGGAGTACCCGGTGCCGCCGTTCACGCTGCAACCGCTCGTGGAGAACGCGGTGCGCCACGGTATCGGCCCCAAGCGCGCTGGAGGAACGGTGCGGATCGAGGCGGTACTGAGGGGGGAGACGCTCGAGCTTTCGGTGGAGGATGACGGCGCCGGCGCAGACCTCGCTCTGGTGTCGGCGTCGGCCGGGACCGGGCTCCGCACCCTCCGGCAGAGGCTCGAGCTGGACCGGGACCTCGCCGGGTGCGTCGAGATCCACACCGCGCCGGGCCGGGGGTTCCGCGCGGTCGTGAGCCTTGCCGTTAGGCCACCAAGTACTGCTCGGTAACGTCCCGCCCCGCCGGCCGGCTCATCAGGCGAAACTCGTCGAGGTGCATCATCGGGTCGTCCCGAATCTCGAGCTCGATTCCGGTGCTCCGCGCCAGCGTATTCAGGAGCTTGGGCTCCTCCTCCAGGAGGTACAGGGCCACCTCGGGGTGCAGGCGCACCGAGAGGGACTTCTCCCTCCGGTCGTGCCCCACCCGCTGGAGCGACCGTTCGAGCCGTCTGGTGACCACTTCGGGCCGGAAGACCCGTCCTGAGCCACTGCAGGTCGGGCAATCGGTGGTCATGGAGGCGTAGAGCGAAGCCCGAACCCGCTGCCTCGTCATCTCCACCAGACCGAGATCGGAGACGGCGAGCGCTTTGGTCCGGGCCCGGTCGCGGCCGAGGTGACCCCGAAGCTCTTGGAGCACGCGGTCGCGATTCCCCCGCGACTCCATGTCGATGAAGTCGCAAACGATGATCCCGCCCAGATCCCGCAGCCGAAGCTGGCGAGCCACCTCTCGCGCCGCCTCCAGGTTGGTCCGGAGAATCGTTTTTTCGGGGTCCTTCTTGCCGGTGTAGCGGCCGGAGTTCACATCAATCGAGACGAGGGCTTCGGTCGGCTGAATGACCAGCGATCCACCGGTAGGCAGATCGACCCGGGCCCTGAAGAGCCCCTTGATCTCCGATTCGATGTCGTACTTGTCGAACAGGGGGAGCGGCTCGTCGTAGAGATGCACCCGGCTCATGAGCTCCGGATCCACGGTTTCCAGGTACTGCGCGACTTCGTTGTACACCTCTTTCGAGTCCACCTGAAGCCCATCGACCTTGTCGCTGAACACGTCGCGGATGAGACCTCGTGTGAGCGACGCCTCTCGCTGGAGCAAGGCGGGGGCCTTCTTTACGTAGAACTGCTTCCGCTGGACTTTCCGCCATTGGTTGAGGAGCGCTTCGATTTCGCGCTTGAAATGCTCTTCGGTGACTTCCTCCGCCACCGTACGCACAATGACCCCTCCGGAATCGGGGGGGAGAAGGCGGGTGACCATCTCGCGCAAGCGAGCGCGCTGCTCCCGGCTCTCGATTTTTCGGCTCACCCCCACGCGCGAGGCGTAGGGCATGTAAACGAGGAACCGACCCGGGAGAGAAATCTGAGCGGTGACGCGGCATCCCTTCGTGCTGATCGGCTCCTTGGTGACCTGAACCGGGAGGGTCTGGCCCTTCTTCAGGATTTCGCCGATGTCGGGGATCTGACGCCGAGAGGAGACTTCGCGCTGGCGGCCGCTCGGACGCGGCTTCCGGGGCTCGTCCCGGCCGTTGCCACCGTTTTCCCCCATTCCACCTGCGGCGCTATTGGAATCCGCGGGCTCCGCGGGACCTTCATCGGGCTGATCGTCGGCCTCGTCCTCACCTTCCCCAGGCTCCTCATCTTCATCGGGTTCCAGGAGGTCGGAGGCGTGGAGGAAGGCGCTCTTTTCCTCTCCGATGTCGACGAACGCCGCCTGAATGCCGGGGAGAACGGCATCGACGCGCCCCAAATAGATGTCGCCGACCATCCTGCGATGGTCGGCGCGATCAACCAGGAGCTCGACGAGCCGATCGTCTTCGAGAATGGCCACCCGCGTTTCGCGCTGGCCACCGTTGATGAGAATTTCGCGTTTCACGCCAGCAATCCTTCGCCGGTGGGGGTGCGCCTCCGCCACTTGCGTGACCGGGGCCGCCCACACCGAACATCCAGAGGTTCATCCAGGGTCTGGCTATTCGCCCACCATCGGACCGGATCGAGATTCCCTGCCCAGTTCGGGACCGCAACGACGCACTCGCAGGAGTCGGCCACATCGGGGCGAATCCTGCCAGCTGCGCCTGCGCGTGCCCACGCAAGCTCTGGGGGATGAGGAAACCACGAATCCACTGGGGCGCGAGTAACCACGACCGGCGAGAACTAACCACCGACAGACAAGCAGCCAACCACCGAGTCTCGAACCCGAGACCAGGCAGCATTCCGGCTTCCAGCAAACCGAGAGGCCGCATGGGTTAAAAGTAAGTAAGTATTGCGGTTATACGAAAGGGGGTGGGCAGACTTCAGCCGTCGACCACCGAACCGAGGATCTGCCGGGCAATCACGAGGCGCTGAATTTCGCTCGTCCCTTCCCCGATTTCGCACACCTTGGCGTCCCGCATCATCCGTTCGACCGGATACTCGCTGGTATAACCGTATCCCCCGAAGATCTGAACCGCTTTCGTGGTGACCCGCATAGCCAATTCCGAGCAGTAGAGCTTGGCGAAGGCGGCTTCCTTCTTGAACGGCTTCCCGGCCTGCTTGAGGCTCGCGGCGGAGTAGAGAAGGTGGGTTCCGGCCTCGATTTCGGTGGCCATGTCGGCCAACTGGAAGGAGACCCCCTGGAAACTCCCGATGAACCGGCCGAACTGCTTTCGAGTGCCGGCGTAGTCTCTGGCCGCCTCGTAGGCGCCCTCCGCTATTCCCAGGGAAAGGGCGGCAATCCCGATGCGCCCGGCATCGAGGGTCTTGAGAAAATTGACGAACCCCTCGCCGCGCTGGCCGAGCATATTTTCCTTTGGAACGATGGCGTCCTCGAAGCTGAGGCTCCTGGTGTCGGAGGCGCGCCAACCCATCTTGTCCTCTTTCCGGCCCGCCTTGATCCCCGCGATCTTCGGCAGCTCCTCCACATGTCCGACACCGAGCGTTCGGCACTGCTCGAGATCGACCGAGTCCTTCGTCACGATAAAGCTGGTGATGCCGCGATGGCCCGGCCCTGCATCGGTTCGCGCCGTCACCGAGAAAATCTCACCCACTCCGGCGTGGGTGATGAGGCTCTTCTGCCCATTCAGGACGAAATGATCGCCCTTATCGGTGGCGGTGGTGGCGGTGCCGCCGGCGTCGCTGCCGGCGCCCGGTTCGGTGAGCCCAAAGCCGCCCATGACTCGGCCCGACGCCAGGAGCGGCACATACTTCCGGCGCTGCTCCTCGGTGCCGAACTCGACGATCGGCGAGGTGCCAAGATTCGTGTGGGCCGAAATGGTGAGGCCATGGGAGGCATCGACCTTGGCCATTTCGTGGATGGTGATGTAATACGAGATTTGATCCATCCCCGCTCCGCCCAGCTCTTCGCTCCATGGCACGCCAAGGAGGCCGAGTTCGCCCATCTTCTTGATGTTGTCCCACGGAAAGGTCGAGGTCCGGTCGAGCTCGCGCGCGACGGGAGCGACCTCGGTGCGGGCAAACTCCCGCACCATTTCGCGGACCTGGTGGTGTTGCCCGGTGAAATACAGGGAATCGTCCATGCGCAAATATAGCCACGGTTCGGCTAACTTCCTTTCAGAAACCCCGGCCAGGATCTCCCAGTGAATCACATGTCGCTCGTCCTGCTCGCAATCGGAACAGCGCGAGGCACCAATGCACAGGGGCCCCCGGAGACCCGAACCTTCATGCTCCGCTCCGGCTCGGATACCATCGCCGTCGAACAGATCCAGCTCGAGCCGAGGCGGGTCCGCGGAGAAATGCTCTACCGCACCGCCAACCAGCGCTGGCACTTCGATGTAGCGCTCGACCCGAACGGGTGGGTCATCTCGTTCGATAGCGAGCTCCGGCTGGCCGCTGATCCGCCGGAGAGAGAACCGCGCCAACGAGCCCGCCTGGACTTTGTGGGGGACAGCGTCTTCGTGACCGTCAACGGAGCGGCCGCCCCAAGCCAGCGAATCGGCACGCAGGCCGGTGCCGTCCCATTCGTCAATCCCTCCTTTGGGCTGGTCGAACTGGTCACCCGCCGGGTGGCGCGGCTCGGATCGGACAGCGTCTCCATTCCCGGGCTGGCGATTGCGGGTGGGGTAACCTTTCCGATCATCGTGAAACGGATCCCCGGGGATTCGATGGTTCTGACACTCGGCGGGGTAGTCGCCCGCCTGGCGGTGGACAAAGAGGGTGCGATCCTCGGGGGAGCGGTTGCCGCCCAGGGCCTTACGATCGAAGTGAGCGCCGGGGTGCGTGGCGGCGCGCTCCTCGCCGAACGGCCCGATTACTCCGCGCCAAGCGGCGCACCCTACCGCGCCGAGCCGGTGAAGGTCCCAACGCCGATGGGACACACGCTGGCGGGCACTCTGACGCTCCCTTCGGGCGCGAGGGGGCCGGTACCTGCCATCGTCACCATCACGGGGTCGGGATCGCAGGATCGGGACGAAGACCTCCGCGTGGTCAAAGGGTATCGGCTCTTCCGGGAGATCGCCGATGCACTGAGTCGCCGGGGAATCGCGGTGCTCCGGATGGACGATCGCGGTTATGGAGAGTCGGGCGGGGACGCCCGAACCGCCACAAGCCGCGACTACGCCGACGATATCCGCGCCGGTTTGGCGTATTTGCGCACCCGTCCCGAAATCGATGGGCGCCGCCTCGGCCTGGTCGGGCACAGCGAAGGGGGGTTGATCGGGCCCCTCGTGGCCGGCGGCGATTCGACGCTCAAGGGGATCGTCTTGATGGCGGGCCCGGCCTATACCGGAAGGCGGATCCTCGAGTTTCAGAACAAGTACGCCATCGACCGTTCGCCGAGTATTCCGGCGGCATCGCGAGACTCGGCCCTTCGGGTGGCGATGATCGCGGTGGATTCGCTGGGACGCACGGCGCCCTGGATGAAGTTCTTCCTCGACTACGATCCTCTGGTTACGGCCAACCAAGTCAAGGTACCGACCCTCATCCTTCAGGGCGCCACCGATCGGCAAGTGACCGCGGAACAGGCGGCGCTCCTGAAGGAAGCGATGGAAAAAGGGGGGAATCGTGACGTGACGGCTATGTTGTTTCCCGAAACGAACCACCTCTTCCTTGCCGATCCAAGCGGAGACCCGGCGGGATATTCGAGGCTTCCGAGCGGCGCCATTCGCCCCGAGGTGACGAGCGCCTTGGTGGAATGGCTGGTCCGCCGCCTCAGACCGGCCGCTACTCCCTGAGCGCGGTCAAGATCGTTCCGCTCATCCGGCGGGCGAGCAGCGTGCCGACCCCTTCGACCCGGGCGAGCTGATCCTCCGTGCCGGGCGGGTCGATGGCGAGCTGACGCAAGATTTCCGGCTCCAGGAGGCCGCCTCCCCAAGGCGCCTCTTTGCCGGCGAGGGCGCGAAGGAGGCGCGCCAGACGCCGATCAGCGGCGGGAGAGCCCAGCTCGCGGGGTGACCGCCCCGCGCACACATCGCACCCCGAGCATCGGGGTATCCGCTCACCAAAGTATCCGACCAGCACCTTCCGCCGGCACCGCCGCTCCCGCGCATAGCGCTCCATGACCGCAATCCGCTCTTCCGCTTGGCGGCGGCGGCGGCGCACGTGAGACCAATCGACGCGGCCGCGGTCGGGACACAGTTCGTGCCGCAAGCGGTCGAGGGACTGGCGCACGTTGGCGGGAAGGCGTTCGGCGGAGGCCGTTCCTTTCCACACCGCCTCGGCGACCTCTTCTTCCGGGAAAGTGACTTCGAGCTGCCGCCGCGGGAGGGTGGCATCTCCGGAGCGGTAGAGCAGAATGCAGCGGGAAAACGCCCCATCCCGCCCGGCACGCCCCGCCTCCTGATAGTAGGACTCCGGGGTTGGCGGCAGCGTCCAATGGACGACCAGGCGGACGTTAGGCTTGTCGATCCCCATGCCAAATGCGCACGTCGCCACCACGACGCCCAACTCATCTTCCAAGAACCGCCGAAGCACCTCTCGCCGTGCCCCTGCATCGAGCCCGGCGTGGTAAGGGGCGGCACGAAACCCGGCGTGGCCGAGCACCCGGGAGAGCTCTTCCACCAGGTTGCGAGTCGGGGCGTAGACGATGGCAAGGGCGTCTTGCCGCTTGAGCGCCTCGAGTAGCCGGCTCAGGCGCTCCTTTTCATTCCGAACCGGGGCGACTCCGAACCAGAGATTTCGGCGATCGAAAGAGCCAAGCACTTCCTGAAGGGGACGTGCCGCTCCCAGGTGAAGCGCCGCCACGATGTCGCGCCGCACCGCCGGCGTGGCGCTGCCGGTCAGGGCGATGACCTGCGGCGAACCCAGTTCCTTCCGAACGCGCCAGAGCCCCCGATAGGCGGGGCGGAAATCGTGGCCCCATTCACTGATGCAGTGAGCCTCGTCGACCGCAAGGAGGGAGGGCCGGCAGCCGCACCGGATGAGATCGGCCGCAAGACGGGGCAGCCGCTCCGGAGAGGTGTAGACCAGCCGAAGCGCTCCCTGCGCGACGCGCTGGAGAACCAGACGCTGCTCCGGTTCGGTGAGTGCGCTATTGACCGCCGCCGCGGGAATGCCCCTTGCCGTTGCCGCCGCCACCTGATCTTGCATGAGCGAGATGAGCGGCGAAATGACGAGGGTGGGGCCGCGCCGCAGCAGCGCCGGAACCTGGAAGCAGATCGACTTCCCCGCCCCGGTGGGAAGCACGGCCAAGACATCGGCGCCCGATTCGAGCGCGGATACCACCCGGGTCTGGAGAGGGCGGAAATCGGTGTAGCCGAAATGCCGGCGGAGGTATTCGCGCGCCGCGGCGGCGGCATCAAGAGGAGGCATCGCTCAACATCGGGAGCGCCTCCCGTTCCTTTGTCATCGGAGTAACGCGAGTCGGTGCGGGAGTTTGCCGGCCGGTGCCGCTAGGGAACCGCTGCCGGTCCGGTGAGCGCCCGTTCCCAGGTCCATTCATGCCCGCCCTCTTCGAGCACGAAGAGGGCGAGGAACCCATACCCGGCGGGCAGCGGCCAGGGCGGCTCACCGAGCCGGGCGCGAAAGACAGAGGTGGACCTCGGAGCGAGACGGAACTCCTCTCCCTCCCGGCTCTCGAGCAAAGTCGGGCGCTCCGCCTCGATCCGCACGCCAATCCCAGCCTTCCAGTGCTCCCGGCTCTCCGGCTCCGCGAAGGCGGGCGAGAGAACCAGGGTGACTTCACGGTCATGCGGCGCGGCGACGAGATCGAGGCTCAGACGGGAGCGGGCGTAGTTGGCCGGGTTCTTCCCGAGAATGCGCCCCTCCGAATCGAGCGCGGTGAATCCGAAGTCGGTGAACCGGGCCCACTGATCGGGATCGAGGGCCAGATCCACCACCAGCCTTCGCGCCCAGCGAGGCACCGGAATCCGGGCCACCACGTCGACCCCTCCAGCACCCGAAAGCGCGAAGCGGCTCTCCGCCCCGATCAGGCCGATCCGGAGCCGTCCGGTGATGGTGGTGTCCACCTGACCGATCAGCGTCGCCCGGAGCGAATCGAACGGGCCGATCGCGAGATCGAGAAGCGCCGGTGCATGCGCCACACGAATTTGGCTGCCGATCGGACCGTCGGACGGCGCGACCGCCACCGCCTCGTAGAAGCCGCGCCGCGCATCTCGCCCGTCGACGTCGAAAACGGCCGCGGCGGTGTCCGCCCCCGCCGGTACGCCGTTCTCCCCGAAGATCGGCTGGCCTCCCGGCTGATGGAGCGCCGCGGTCAACTGGCGCGCGCGGCTCGTCGCGGCGATCGTGACTTGGAACGGCCGGGCCGAATCGGCCGCGAAGAAGATCCGCTCAGATGCGCCTCGGCGAAGCGTCGCCGCGGCGTCCACCGATCCGGCGCGATCGGCATGCGGCACAACGACGGTGCTCACGAGCATGGCGACCGGACCGCTCACCCCCACCGCCATCGCCTTGACGACTCCGACGTGGGTGCCGGGACGGCCGAGAGGCGGGCGCTGCACGAGCACGATCTCCACCGATTCCCCCGCAACGGTTATGGAGGCCGGCGCCCGCAGCCATGGAACGCTGCTCGTGAAGTCGAGGGTGACGGGAGCATCGCCACCGCGCCGAGTGAGCCGATAGCGCACGAGGGTGTCGGCGGCGGAGGGGGCGACACGGTAGGCCGCCGTGGCGCCGGTCCGGCCGAGGACGGCCACGTCGAAGGTCGC
>JABFSM010000270.1 GCA_013140635.1 Gemmatimonadales bacterium | reverse complement strand
TCTCCGGCCTGCTACGCGGGCCGGCGGCGCTCGGCTCCCTCCTCGCGGGGCGCGGTTTTCCCGCCGTGCCGAGCGGCGCGGTGCCCGCGCCCGGGGACGACCCGTATTTCAGCGGCGGGTACAACTCGGCGCGTTACGGATCGCGGGACGGCGGGGCGGTGAGCGGGGTGCAAATCGAAGTGCACTTCGAGGGCCTGCGCGATACGGCGGCCAACCGAGAGGCCTTCGCGGTTGCGTTGGCGGAGGCGCTGGTGGCGTATTTCCCGGCCCATTTCGGCCGGCCGCTCGGTACCTAACGCCTTGGCGCGCTAGTCCCCGCCGCCGAGGAGGCGCTTCCAGGCCGGCATCTCGCCCTCTTCGCTGCTGGGCCGCTTCTCTTTGATGTCGAGGCTGCTGAAACGCACCAGTCCGGTGATGCGGATGAGCAGGCCGATGCGCTTCCGTCCCTTCACCGAGCGGATCGAGTGGGTCGAGCTGCTGAAGCGCTCCTCGCACTCGTTTTCGACCTGAGCGCCCGCGGGTACGATCAGGGTGACGCTGCCCATGGTCGCGTGGAGGTCGATGTCGAGCACGTCGGACCAGAACTCGGCGTCGCGAAGGTCGATGACCAGTTCCCCCAACACCGCCCTGAGCTCCAGCCGAAGCGGCACCGTCCAGGTGCCGGCGCGTTTGGTCGAGCCGAACACCGTCGCAATGCGAAGCACCGAAGCGGGTTCGATCGGGGCCAGGCCCCGGAGGTCTTCCAGCTGGTGGGCCTGAACGGCGGTCGGTGTGACGGGGCCGGTCGGGACCAGGTCCGCCACGATCGCGTCGATGCTGGCCCGGTTCGGGGCTTGCCGCACGAGCGCGAGCCGGGATTCGAACTGCTCGACGGTCACCCGGTCCGCCGTCAGGGCTTCGGAGAGGAATCGGATCGCGTCTTGGCGGTGGAATTCCATGTCGTCCATGGGGCTAACGTATCATGATTCTCGCGCCGGTCCAACCGGGGCCCGGGCGGACGTTCCGGCCGGAGCCTCGACCGGCTAAGTTCCCGCAACCGTCACCCCAACCCCCAATCGCCAGATGAAGAAAGCCGTCATCGAAACCAGCCGCGGCACCATCACCGCGGACCTTTTCGACACCGAAGTGCCTAACACCGTCGCCAATTTCGAGAAGCTGGCAAACGCGGAATTCTACGACGGCACCCGGTTCCACCGCGTCATCGCGGATTTCATGATCCAAGGGGGCGATCCCTTGAGCCGGAATCCGGGAGATCCCCGGGCCGGCACCGGCGGGCCCGGATACAAGATCAAGTGCGAGACCCATCTCAATACCCACCGGCACGAGGCCGGCACGCTCTCGATGGCCCACGCGGGGAAGGACACCGGCGGGAGCCAGTTCTTCATCTGCCACTCACCGCAGCCGCACCTCGACCGGAAGCACACGGTCTTCGGCCAGGTGACCGAGGGCATGGACGTCGTGAATACGATCAAGAAGGACGATCAGATCACCTCGATCCGCGTCGTGTGACATGCAGGTCGACTTTGCGGTTCTCGCCGACTACGCCCTGATCGACCAGCATGGCAAGCTTTCCGTTCTCGGCGTGTTCCAGCATGTCTGGGTGGCCGCATTTCCGGCGGTCCATCCCCGCACCCATCTGGTGATTCGCGTGCGCGGCCGGCGTACCGAGATTGGCCTGCATCCGCTCAGCATTCGCTTTCTCGACGAGAGCGGCGCGGAGCTGGTGGGCGGCGAGGGGACAGTCCAGTTCGGCGAGCCGCCCGCGGGGGTCACGGAGATCGAAGCCGGCGCGGTGTTGGTCTTCGACGTCCCCCTTCCCCGGGCCGGCACCTACGCTTTCGAGATCGAGGTGGATGGGCAGATCGCCGGACGGGTACCGCTCTCCGCGTCCCAACTCCCTCCCGAAGGACAGACTCAGCACTGATGCTTACTCGCGACGAAGCCCTGGCCCTGATGCACGAGTACACCGCGTCGGATGCACTGCGCAAGCATATGTACGCAGTCGAGATTGCAATGCGCGCGATGGCGGAGCGGGCCGGTGCCGATCCCGAGGCGTGGGGGATCGTCGGCCTGGTGCATGACTTCGACTACGAGCGCTTTCCGAACGCGGAGCATGCGCCCGACAAAGAACATCCCGCCGAAGGCGTCCGGATTCTTGCTGCGCGGGGCCTGCCGGTGGAAGGGCAGCAGGCGATCCTCGGCCACGCGACCTATTCCGGCGTGCCTCGCACCACTCCGATGGCCAAGGCGCTCTTTGCCGTCGACGAGCTGGCGGGATTTCTCGTGGCGTGCGCGCTGGTACGGCCCTCGAGGAGTCTGGCCGATCTTGAAGTGGCGAGCGTCAAGAAGAAGTTCAAAGACAAGGCCTTCGCGCGCGGGGTGAGCCGGGACGACGTCCAGACCGGCGCCGCGGAACTGGGTGTTCCCCTCGAGGAATTGATCGACTTCGTCCTGGTGGCGCTCCGCCCCCACGAGCGGATCCTGGGCCTTGGCCCGAAGTGAGCGTTCCGGCCAATCCCCGGCACGACCTGCCGGTCGAGGTCGTCGAGCGCGCGATGGATCGCGCCGCCGGGAGCCGGCCGATTCCAGGCAACCGCGTCGGCATCCTCTTCGACGGCCCCGAGGTCTACCCGGCGATGCTCGACCGCATCGCCGCCGCCACACGCTGGATTCACTTCGACAACTACATCATCCGAGGCGATACCACCGGACGGCGCTTTGCGGACGCGCTGATCGAACGCGCCGCGGCCGGGGTCAAAGTGCGGGTGCTCACCGATTGGATCGGCTCCTTCTCCACGCGGCGCCGGTACTGGCGCGCCATGCGCGAGGCAGGGGTGGAGATCCGCTTCTTCAACCCGCCCAGGTTCTTCGAGCTGCGCCAGAATCTGGTGCGCGACCATCGCAAACTCCTCGTGGTGGATGGCGCGACCGCCGTCACCGGCGGCCTTTGCATCGGGGATGAATGGTCGGGGAGGCCGGAGGAGAACCGCCTGCCGTGGCGCGACACCGGCTGCGCGATCGACGGACCGGCGGCGGCCGCCATGGACCACGCCTTCGCCTCCCTCTGGGGAAGGCTCGGCGCACCCCTTGGCGACGACGAATTGGCCGGTGACGTCGCTTCGCAGGGAGGGACCGCGCTCCGAGTCATCTCCGGCGAGCCGGGAGGGGTGCGCGCCGCGCGGGCAACGGAGCTGCTTCTGGCCGGTGCGGCGGAGCGGATTTGGATCACCGACGCCTATCTTGTCGCTCCGCGGGGGATCTACCAGGGACTCCTCGACGCGGCGCGCGACGGCGTGGACGTGCGGGTGCTCGTGCCCGGCAGCAGCGATCTTCCTCACGTGCGCAATCTCACGCGCCTCAGCTACCGCGATCTCCTTGCGGCCGGTGTCCGGATTTTCGAGTGGCGGGGGGCGATGTTGCACGCCAAGACGATCGTCTCCGACGCCCGCTGGGTGCGGATCGGGTCGAGCAATCTCAATCTCTCGAGCCTGATCGCCAACTACGAAATCGACGTGCTGGCCGAAGATCCGACGCTCGCGCACGCGATGGAAGTCCAATACCGGCGCGATATCGATCAGAGCGTCGAAATCAAGTTCAAAGTGCGCGGGGCGAAACCGCGGCGGGGATTCTCGGCTCACCACCCGGTGGCGGAGCCCTCGACAAGTTCGGCCCATCGTAGACATCACCCGGGGCTTCGCGAGCGCCGCCGGGGCGCCGTCGTGGCACTCTGGGGACTCTTCACCGGGGCGCGGCGCACTCTGTATTTGCAGTACAGTCTCGCGTTGACGGTCCTCGGTGTGCTCTTCCTCTTCTTTCCGCGAACGATGGCCGGAGTCTTCGCCGGCTTGAGCTTGTATCTGGCCACCGCGGCCTGGCTCGGATCGCGAAATCCTCCCCGCCCCTGATCCTCCGGCAACCCTCCATCGGGACCGCGCATCCAACGGAAAGTTCCCCGGTAAGGCCCCGTTCGACCACACCGCGCATGGGGCGTATCTTTATGTGGATCAACGACCTCAACGCCTGGAGCCCTCGCTGCGTACTTCGGACGTGGATGACGCCGAGCTGGCGCACGCGGCCGCGCGCGGGGATCCCGACGCGTTCGGCCGCCTGATCGACCAGCACGGTATTGCAGCCCGGCGGGCGGCGCGCGCGATTCTCCGCGACGACGATGACGCGGATGACGCCGTACAGGAGGGAATGCTGGCCGCGTGGCGCGCGATCGATCGCTACGACGCGGCGCGCCCGTTCCGGCCGTGGCTCATGCGAATCGTGGTCAACGCGGCACTCGATGCCCGTCGCCGCAGTCGGGTCCGGCAGGCGGAGCCGATCGCTGAGACCTTGGAGTCCGGCGGCCTCGGCCCGGATCGATGGGCCGAGGCCGCGCTGTTACGCGAGAAGATCGATGCCGGGCTCGCGGAGCTGCCGGAGCGGCAGCGGATCGCGCTGGTGTTGTTCGATGCGGAAGGGTGGGGGCACGCGGATATCGCGGCGACCCTCGGTGTGCCGGAGGGGACCGTGCGGTCCTATGTATTTCACGCGCGCCGCGCCATGCGCAAGGCGCTGGGGACCCTGGCGGAGGGAATGAAATGACGATGTCACCATTCGAACATCAACCCGATGAGACGTTGGGGCGTCTGCTCCGCGAGCACCTGACGGGGCCGGCCCCGGAGGCGTTTCTCCGAGAGGTTCGCGTCGCGGTGGCGGGTGCTCCCCGTGCCGACCAATGGGACGTGCTCTCGGGTTGGGCGCGGCCGCGGACGATGGCATTGGCGGTCGCCGCTGGGTTTCTGCTGTGGCTCGGCGCCTGGTTTGCCGACAGCACCAGCCCGATCGACGTCGATGCCGGGGTCTCCGTCGCTTCATCACTGCCGGCGCATACCGTGATGTCGGCGCAGCCGCCGGCCGCGGCTGAGATCATGGCCGCGATGCGCGGCGACCGCCGGAGCCCGCGCCGATGACACGCTCCCGCTCGAGTGCCACGCTGCTCCTCATTGCCATGCTGGTCGCCGGCATACTCATCGGCGGCGCGGCGGAGAAGTTGCGTCACCGGGCCAATCGTGGGCCGCGGCCGTCGTACGTCGAGCGGTTGGCCGCGGATCTCGGCCTGAACGACGCTCAGAAGGACAGTGTCCAGACCATCCTCGACCGGCACCAGCCGGCCATGGATTCGCTCTGGCAACTCATCCGGCCGCAGTTCCAGTCGGAGCGGCAGAACATCCGCAATGAAATCAATTCGCTGCTCACTTCGGAGCAGCAGTCCAAGTATGCCGAGATTCAGCGGCAAGACAGCCTCCGCCGGGCGGAGGGAGATCGGAGCCGGAATGGGCGGAAGTAAGCGGTATGCCGTCTTCATGGGTGTGGCGGTGCTCTGCACCGCCGGGCCGGTGCTTGCGCGCCAGCTGCCCGCGGGGCCGGAGACGCCAAAGATCACGCTGGGAGAAGCGATCAGCCGTTCGAACCGAGTGCAGCCGCGCGTCATCCAGGCCAACGGCACGATCCTAAACGCCGCCGCGCGGCTTCGTGCCGCCAGCGGGGCGTTCCTGCCCAACCTCAACTTGAACGCGTCCGGCAGCAACACGTTCAGCGAAGGCGCGCGGGTCGACAACGCCACGGGGGAGCTCCTCACCAGCGGCACCACCAATCAGAGCATCGGCACCAGCATCAGCTCCTCGGTGGACCTCTTCGCGGGGTTCCGGCGCACCGGAGAGAAGCGGGCCGCCAATGCCAACCAGGATGCGGCGGAGGCGGGGCTTTCCGACGCCCTCTTCCAGAACCAGCTCACCACGACCAATGCGTTTTTCGACGTGCTGGCGGCCCAGGAGCTTCTGCGGGTGCGTGAGGCGAGTGTCCGGCGCGCCGAAGAGCAGCTCAAGGTGGCGGTGGCCAAGTTGCAGGCGGGGCGGGGCATTCGTCCCGATTCGCTCCGCTCGCTCGTGACGCTCGGCAACACGCAGTTGCAGCAACTCAATGCCATCGCCGCGCTCGCCACGGCGGAGGCCAATCTCGGGCGGCTCGTCGGCGAGAACGGCCCCGTCGGCGCGGTGGACGATTCGACGCTCTATCGGACTCTACCCTCGGTGGAAACGGCGGCGCTTCGAACGGAGGCGGTGGCCAATTCGCCGACGGTCAAGGCCGCCGAGGCGCAAGCGGGTGCCTCACGGGCGGCGATCACCGTGGCCAAAGCGGCGTACTTCCCGACCCTTACGTTGAGCGGTTCGGCGAACCTTGACGGCAGCCGGTCGCAAGACTATACGCTGCTCAAGCGCCGTTCCTTCCAGCTGCAGATGAGCTGGCCGATTTTCAACCGCTTCCAGCGCGAGCAGAGCGTCGCGAATGCAAACGTCAATGCCGATAACGCCGAGGCCACCGCGGCAGAAGCGCGGCGCCAGGTGTACGCCAGCCTCACCGCCGCCCTGGCGGCTCTCGAGACGGCGCGGCTCCGCATCGGCATCACCCAGACCAGCGTTGCCGCCGCCCAGGAAGATCTTCGGGTGCAGCAGGACCGGTACCGGCTTGGCGCATCGACGATCGTCGACCTGCTGACCTCGCAGGAGGCGCTCAATCAAGCCGAGGTAGACGCCGTCACCGCGCGGTTCGATTACGTACGGGCGAAGGCCCAGATCTCGGCCCTCATCGGGAGGACATTGTGAGCGCAGTCGCGGATACCGCCGAACGGATGGCCCAGCTCCCCGCGGACGTTCCGCGGGACGCGGTCATCGTCGTTCGCAACATGAAGCGCGAGTATGTGATGGGGAGCGAGACGGTGCGCGCGCTGCGCGGGGTGGATTTTACCATCCGGCGCAACGAATTCGTGGCGATCATGGGGCCGTCGGGCTCCGGCAAGTCGACGCTCATGAACCTGATCGGCTGCCTCGACAGCCCGAGCGAAGGGGAGTACTGGCTCAACGGCCATCGGGTGTCCGAACTGGCCGATGACGAGCTGGCGCGCATCCGGAACCGGGAGATCGGTTTCGTCTTCCAGACCTTCAACCTGCTACCCCGCGCCTCGGCGCTCCAGAATGTCGAACTGCCGATGATCTACGGCGGCGTGGGCGCGAAGGAGCGGAAGAAGGCCGCGGAGGTGGCGCTCCAGCGCGTCGGACTGGGCGACCGGATGCACCATCGCCCGAACGAGCTCTCCGGCGGCCAGCGGCAGCGCGTCGCGATCGCGCGGGCGCTGGTGAACCACCCGAGCATCATTCTGGCCGACGAGCCGACCGGTAACCTCGACTCCAAGACCAGCGAAGAAATCCTCGCTCTGTTCGAGCAACTCTACGCCGACGGACAGACGATCATCCTCGTCACCCACGAACACGACATCGCCGCGCACGCCCGCCGCCAAGTGCACTTGAAGGACGGGAAGATCGAACGCGACGAAGCCACCCCCGGAAGGTCATGATGCGTTTCCGTACGATTGCTCCTTTTGCTCTGCTCCTTGCCGCCGCCTGCAGCGAAAAGGCGAAGCCCGTGGTCTATGAGGCGGTTCCGGTGGAGAAGCGTTCCATCGTCGTCTCCGCCCGCGCATCCGGCACCGTGCAGCCCGACACCGTCGTCGAGGTCAAGTCGAAGGCCTCGGGCGAGATTCTCGACATGCGGGTCGAGACCGGGCAGAACGTGGCGCGCGGCACGCTCCTCGTGCGCGTCGACCAGCGGACACCGCGCAACCGGCTCAACCAGACCGAGGCCGACCTCGACGTCGCGAAGGCTCGGCTGGAGAACGCCGAATCGCAGCGCAAGCGCTCCGACGAGCTCTTCAAGTCCCAGTCGATTTCCCAGGAAGAGCACGAGACCGCCGTGCTGGCCGTGGCCAACGCCAAGGCGGCGGTGATCGGCGCGCAGGTGTCGGTCGACAACGCGCGGATCGCCATGGAGGACACCGATGTCCTCGCTCCGATCTCCGGCACCGTCATTTCGAAAACGGTCGAGCGTGGGCAGGTGATCTCGTCACCCACCAGCGACGTGGGCGGCGGGACGGTCCTGCTCAAGATGGCGGACCTCAACTTGGTCCAGGTCAAGACCCTGGTTGACGAAACCGACATCGGAAAGATCCGGGCCGGCCTCCGCGCCACCGTGACGGTAGGCGCCTATCCGAACCAGCCGTTCGAGGGGGAGGTCCTCAAGATCGAGCCGCTGGCGGAGACGCTGCAGAACGTCACCATGTTCGCGGTGCTCATCCGAATCGAGAACCGGAACGGGTTGCTCAAGCCGGGGATGAACAGCGACGTCGAAATCCACATTGGACGGCGGGACAGTGTGCTGGCGGTGCCCAACGCCGCCCTTCGGACCCAGCGTGACGTCGCTAGCGCGGCCCAGGTGCTCGGCATCGCGAGCGACCGGTTGCAGACCCTCCTGGCCGACGCGGAGAAGCAGCGCGACTCGCTCCGGGACGCGCTCGCCGCGCAGGCCCCGCGGACCGACAGTGCCGCAAAGGCCGACAGTGCCGCGAAGGCGGAGGAGAAGAAGAGCGCGGGCAACACGATGACGATGCCCGATGGCCGCGAGGTCACGCTGCCCCCGGGTGTCACCGCCAAGCAGATCCAGGATATTACCGCCAAGTTTCGGAGCGGCCAGCAGCCGACCGCGGAGGAGCGCCAGCTTCTCCAGCAGGTATTCCGCGGCGGTGGCGGCGGGGGGGGGCGTGGCT
>JABFSM010000173.1 GCA_013140635.1 Gemmatimonadales bacterium | reverse complement strand
AATCCCGATCTCCTTCCGGCGCTGCGAGACCCCGTACGCGGTGACGCCATACAGCCCCGCGGCAACGAGCAGGAGCGCCGTGAGCGCGAACGCGCCGACGAGCATCGCCTGAAACCGCTGCGGGGCCAGGGCGCCGGCCAGATGCTGCTCCACGCTCATCGGGGCCTCGCCGGCGAGATCGGGATCGAGGGCGGCGATCGTCTGACGGAGAAGGGTCGCCGCATCGCCGGTGGGGCGTGCCGTCCTGAGCACCACGGTGACCGGCGCGAACGCCACGCCGGCAGCGCTGTTCTGCGCGTATGGAACGTAGACCGTGGGGCCCAGATCGAAACCGGGTCCTGAATCGCGCACATCGCCCACCACCCCGACGACCGTCGTCCAGTCGGCGGACGTTGGCGGCCGCTTGAAGCGGCGCCCGATCGGATCCTGGCCCGGCCAATACCGCCTGGCCATCGACTCGGAAATCAGGGAAACTCTGGGCGCGTCGGCGTTGTCCGCCTCGGTGAACTCGCGGCCCGCCACGAGCCGCGCCCGCGTGGTGGCCAGATAGCCGGGAGCGATTCGCCGGAAGTTCACGGCGAGCGGAACGGCCGGGTCCCCCGCGGCGCCTTCGCCCGAGACGAGCGAGCTCATGCTCATACCGGGCCGGAACCGGGTCATGGTGACGGTTGCGGCGGTGATTCCGGGCGCCCCGCGCAGCCGGCCGAGCAACTGGTCGACGAACGCCGCACGGGTGACGGGTTCCCCATAGCGTGACGCCGGGAGGACGACTTCGGCGGCGACCAGCCCGGCCGGTTCGAAGCCGGGATCTTCGCGCATGGCGGCGAGGAGTCCGCCCACCACTACGCCGCCGCCCAACAGCAGGATCATCCCGAGCGCGACTTCCCCCGCGAGCATGCCCTGGCGAAGCACCCGGTCGCGCACGCTCCCCGAGCTTCTGGTGCCGGCGCGGAGCGCCGCCGCGGTGGCGGTCATCAGCGCGCTCGGGAGCGCGCTGCCCAGAAACGAGGCGACGATGGCCACCAGAAGGGCAAAGCCGGCCAGGGGCAGGCTCAGGCTCACCTGGCCGGCGAGCCGCGCGATCTCCGGATCGATGCCTAACAACAGGCGGATCGCCGCCGCGGCGACGGCAAGCCCGACTCCACCGCCGCCGAGCGCCAACAAGAGGCTCTCGACGCCCTGCTGCCGCAGCAATTGCGCGCGGCCCGCCCCGAGCACGGTGCGAAGGGCGAATTCGGGCCGACGCGCCACCGCGGTCGCAAGCGAGAGATGGGCCAGGTTGGCGCACCCGATCAGCAACACCAGCCCGACGCCCGCGATGAGGAGGCGAAAGACCGGCCGGCGGTTGCCGAAGTACCGCTCGCGCAGCGGCTTCACCAGCACGTCCCAACCCTTGTCGGTATCCGGGAACTCCACCGCGAGGCGGCGGGAGATGTCCCGTAATTCCGACTGGGCCTGCTCCCGCGTCACCCCGGGGGCGGCGCGCGCGGTCACCGCGAAGATGCGCCGCCCGGACGGCGTCTGATTGCCGGCGGTCAGCACGAGGGGGAGATAGAAATCGGACGACTGGAACAGCGTCGTGAACCCCCGCGGCATAACGCCGATCACGACATGCGGGCGCCCGTCGATGCGGAGGGTTCCGCCCACGAGCGAGGAATCGGCACCCATTCGCCGGGCCCAGAAGTCCCATCCGAGGGTCACGACGTCCGCGCCCTGCCGTTCGTCGTCCTCCGTCGGCAAGCGCCCAAGGATGGGCCGGGTCCCGAGTGTCGCGAAGAGCGAGGCGGTGACCGCCTCCGCCTTCACCCGCTCGAGGCGGTCGCCAAGCAGCACCGACACATCCTGCGGGGTAAGGGCACCGGCGCTCACGAGAGAGCGGGATTCGAGCCACCGGGTGTAGTCGAAGCCGGACGTGGCAAACTCCTGCGGTATTCCGTTCTTCTCGCCGAACGTCGAAATCACCCCGAGGAGGTGAGTTTCGTCGGCGTAAGGGAGAGGCCGGAGAAAGAGCGCCTGATAGACGCCGGCGAGGGCGGTGCTGAAGCCGGTGCCGAGACCGAAGATGAGAATGGCGCTGACGGTGAACGCGGGGCGGCGCACCAGCCGGCGGAACGAAACGCGCAGATCGGATGGGATGCCGGCAAACCAGGCGAGAAATTCGTTGCGTGCTGTCATGATCAAGGGATACCGGGCCGGCATCGCCGCGGTCAACGCGCCGGGTCATGACGATCGTGCATAGCCGCAAGGACAAACGCTCACATATCAGACCCCGCGCGGGAGGCGGGTGCGCACCAACCGGACGATCTCACCCACCTGTTCTTCGAAGCTCAGGGCGGTGGTGTCGAGCCGTACCGCATCGTCGGCCTGGCGGAGGGGCGCCACCTCGCGCGTGCTGTCGCGGCGGTCGCGCTCGGCGAGAATCGCGGCCTCGGCCGCGACGCGCGCCGGATCGGCGCCCTCTCCCCGCTGAATGAGCCGTCGCCGAGCCCGGGCTTCGGGAGTGGCGGTGAGAAAGATCTTGACCGGCGCGTTGGGAAAGACCGCCGTGCCGATGTCGCGGCCGTCGAGAACGAAGAGCCGCACACTCCGCGCGGCCGCCC
>JABFSM010000312.1 GCA_013140635.1 Gemmatimonadales bacterium | reverse complement strand
ACCTCTCCCGGATTTCGGCGCGCAAGGCCCGGGCGCACCGGCGGTGGCTGGCGGAAAACGATGTCCGCGCCATCCTCAACCTCCTGGCCGTTCCGGAGCAGCCGGTCGTCACCGAGCCCCCCCCCCAACCTGCGGGGCGTGGCGGCGGTTCGAGGGGTGGATCGCCAAACTGCTCCTTCCCAAGCCCGCGGGGGCCCAAGTGGCCGACTCGGCCGCGGCGCCGGCCGCGGTGCCTCCCGCGGCACCCCAGGGCGCCGCCCTTCGCGCGGTGCTCTCCACGATTTCGGACGTCACTAGCGCGCGGGAGGAGGAGTATCTCGCCGTCCGGGATGTCAATCAGTATTCGGTCGAGATCCACAAGAAATACACGCTGTCGGTGGCATGCTTGAGCTTCGTGGTGATCGGGATCGCACTGGCGCTCCGCTTTCCGCGCGGGGGAATCGGCCTGGTGATCGGCGGCTCGCTGGTCCTCTTTGCGCTCTTCTACGTGAGCCTGACCGCGGGCGAGAGCCTGGCCGACCGGGGGATCGTGTCGGCTTGGTTCGCGATGTGGTTGCCTAACGTTGTCGTGCTGCTGGCGGGGGTCGTCGGGCTGATTCGCGTCAACCGGGAATTCGGTTCCACTAGGGGCGGCGATCTTGGCGACTTGGCCGAGCTCTTCCTCGGCTGGCTCCGGCGCAAGCGGCGGGGTGAGGGATGAAGATCCTCGCCAGGTACGTGCTGGGCCAGTGGCTCCGGATCTTCCTGCTCACCGCCATCGGGCTCCCGTTCGTGTCGGTGCTGACCCAGCTCACCGACAATCTGCGGCGGCTCCTCGACCGCCAGCTGGGGGCTGGCACCATCGCCCTGAGCTACCTGTACGCCCTGCCGTATAACGTGGCCACGATGATGCCGGCGGCGGCGCTCTTCGCCGCAGTCTTTACCGTGGGGCCCTTGGCCCGGAACTCCGAACTCACCGCGGCAAAGGCGGGCGGGATCAGCTTTCACCGGCTGGCGCGGCCGCTCTTTCTCGTTTCGGCGCTCTCGGCGGTCCTCTGCTTCCTGATCGGGGAGTGGGCCACCGAGGCCACCACCCGGCAGCTCGAGCTGCAAAAGGAGCGTCAGGCGCGGAACGTCACTACACGGTACAACTTCGTCTACCGCGCCAGCAACGGCTGGGTGTACACGATTCGCTCTCTCAACACCGGCACCAACGAAATGCAGCATGTGGTCTTGGAACGTGCCGTGCGCGACAGTGCGACGCCGACCTACGCCATTACGGCCGACAGCGCGCGCTGGGACCCCGCGCGGCGCGAATGGACGTTCATGAACGGCGCCAGCCACGTGATGCGGAGGGGTGACGCCGGTTCGGTGCACAGCATGACCTTTGCCACGATCAAGCTCCCGGTTTTTACCCAGGCGCCGCGCGACTTGCTGATCGAACCGAAGAACCCGGAGGAGATGACCTACGGCGAGCTGGGGCGCTACATCGCCTCGCTCAAGAACTCGGGGAACGACACCAAGAAGCTCCAGGTGCAGCAGGCGATCAAGCTCGCCCTGCCGGCGGCCTGCCTGATCATCGCGCTCTTCGGGGCGCCGCTCGCGGTATCGGCCCCGCGCGCCGGGCCGGCGGTCGGCATTGCGATCAGTCTGGGGACGACGATCATTTACCTGCTGATGATTAATCTGTCCCAAGCGATCGGGAGTTCGGGAGTGATGGACCCGGTGTTGGCGGCGTGGTTGCCGAACATGATCTTTTTAACGCTGGGGGGGTGGTTGTTGGTTAGGGTGAGGACGTAGGGGCGCCGAGCCGCAGCCGGAGGCCGAGGAGGACGTGCAACTGCGTCGCCGGGGCATCGCGGCGGCTCGTGTAGACAGTCCCGCGTGCTTCCAGGAACGCCGCCATGGTTGGCCCCGGGTACTCCGCGCCCAATCCGAGGTGGAAACGTGGGCTCATCGTGCCGGGCTGGTGGTGGAGGTAGGCGACCCCCGCGCCGACAAGCGTGTAGAGCCCCTGTTCTGAGCTCCGCGCGAATAGACGCGCCTCGAGCGATCCAGCGACGACGAGATGCGGATCGTAGTGCAGGTCACCGCATGAGGAATAGCCTGGGGCGCAGTCCACGATGATGTCGCGATTCTTGCCGAAGTGATTCACGGACGCATCGGCGATGGCCTGCAGGTGCAGGCGTGGCGCCACTCGGCGCGACGCCTGCATTCCAAACGCGATGCCAAGCACATCTGGACCATCCGCTCTGTGCTGTACCGAGGCGCCGGCCGCCATGCCGAAGCCGCCTGACCAGCCGTCCTGGGCGCGGGCCGGCCCAGGGGAGCACACGCCGGCCAATGCGGCCACGACTATGAGGTTCAGTATCCCAGTCGATGTCCGCACAGCGATACGCAGTTTCGGGACGATAGACCGGCAATGCGACTATGTGACAATTGACTGCTCCTCTCCCGCCTTTTCTCAAGCAGCCAGCCATGCGCGTTCAGCAGCTTGTCGGCGCAATGAATGGATGCTGAAAGGAATATGGTGCGCCCACTACACCGCCCGGGTAATTGACCCGAATGTCATATCGATAGGTGTAGTACAGTTCCGAGTAGTTGGTATTGAACTGCGAACACATCTGGAGACCCGTATACGGGTGTGCCACATCTTCGAAGACGGCACTTGGCGTGGTGATGAGAACTTCGTCGTTGATCACAAATACGTTGGACCAATTCTCGTAGTAGTCGTAGTAGTTGTAGATAGTGATGAGCTTGACGGTATAACTAATCGCACCGGCGACGGGCATCCAGGATATGCGGGGCGTACCGCTCGTATAGTTGATCGGATCGAAGTTGGTCGTAACTGGATAGGGCTGATACATCATATTCGTCGTAATGATGTCAGATGCTCCGAATGCGCTACTCTGGCCCATCTCGAGATCTCTACCCCTCAATGATCTGATGGTCTGCGTCTTTACGTCAGGGTCTTGCGCTCTGGGTTTCCCGAATGCGCGTCGATGATAGTGCATTATTGAACCTTCATCGTAGGGTGCAACGTCGTCCGCACCACTGCACACTTTGGCGAAGTTATGCTCTTTTCCACTTTCAATACTGTCCGTCAGTATCTGAACGTAGTTATCGCGATCGCATCGGCTCTGCTCGTGCCAGAAGCCGAGAGCATGCCCGATTTCATGCATAACTGTTCCAGCATTGCAATCTGATCTGTCGCTAACGTGGACATATGTCGGCACGAACCCTCCTGCTGTTCTGCCGATACCATTTGTATGCCCGCATCTCTCGGGATCGGACTCAGGCACGAAGAACATCCGGTCAATGCCCGGCGCCTGCTCTGCGGGAATGAAGAGCACTCCCCCCACCGAGGCCTGGATGGACGCTATGGCATCGAGAATGCGCTGCTGAGTCTGTATGGACGGTGAGATAGCGTACGCTATCAGCCCACGATACCATCGCTCATCTTGATGTGAGGTCACTGCACCCGTCTGCGGTCGCCTCAACTCCGTCGAAGACTTGGCGATCCTCTCGACCGGTCCAAGGTCAATATCACCTTGAAAGATGGCCCGACCATTGACGATCTCGAACGTCACCTCAACGGGCGCACCTTTATGCATAATGAAGCCAGTGCCCGTTTGAAGAGCGGTGGTTGCCGGTTCTGGTTTGACCGGACCACTGCCCGCCTCCGGTGACGACATGTCAGGGCGGCACGCGCCAACCATCATGACGGCGCCAACAAGAATCCAATGCGTTCTAGTCATGACAACCTCACGTGTAGGTACTAAGAGGCATTTGTCCAGTCGCAACGCTATGCCTCACCGGGTGCGCCAATAACGTGCGCTGCGCATTGGGATACTCTATAACGCCGATCACCGCTGCGCAACCTTCCCCTGGGTAACGAATTGACAGTCGGACAACCCTCTGGCCCAGAAGGCCTCTCAGAAGAACACCGCTTTCTCGCATTCCGCGAAATACATAAACAACGGTAATGTTTTGGGCACCCGAATTGATACCTCCACCACAGACTGGGTCTATCTGAAAGCGCAGGCAACTGATTTCCGATCGAGACATGCGGCTTGCCGTTGATGTCCCCCAACGACAAAGGGGGCGCGGCCCCTGGCCGCGCCCCCTCGTCGCCCGCAATACTGTGCGGAGCTAGAAGATGTACTTCCCGCCCAGCTGAATTTTCCACCGGGAAATACCCGTGGTGATCACCCGGTTGCGCGGCGGCATCACGCTCGGTACGGTGTAGATGCCGCGGTCATCGCTCTGGGTCGCCGTACCCCGCGTATCGTACTGGGTGGCGCCGGTGTTCACCATCGTCAGGAAGCTTACCTGCTGGAAAAACGACGTTTCCCGGACCAACCCCCAATCCGGATCGAGCAGATTGGCCAGGTTGAAGATGTCGGCCGTCACCAGGAACGACTGCCCACCCACGAGTTTGATTCCCTTGGCGAGCCGAAGGTCCACAATTTTCTGCCACGGGTTGCGGCAGGAGCCGCGGGTCATGATGCGACCGCGCTGCTCGCTGAGGCATGGCTCGCTCTCGATGAACGTGTCGAGCTTGGCCCAGTCGGCCGGAACCTGGAGCGTAATGTCGTTGGCGTCGCGCGGCACGTAGACTAGATCGTTGGTGCTGATGCCGTCGCCGTTGGCGTCGTTGGTGTACACATAGGCGTAGGGCGTTCCGGCGCGGGCCGTAAAGATCATCGACGCCTGGAGCCCGAACGGCAGGTTGGCCGAACCGGAGAGCGCGAACTTGTGAGGAACGTCGAATCCCGACAGGCCGAGCTCACGGTTATCCAGGGTCCCCACCAGTGGAGTGTTCTGGAGGTTCGACGATGCCTGGCTCGACGTCAGCGAGAGGAGATCCTCGGTCTTGGACCAGGTGTAGGATCCGCTGAACGACAGTCCGCTCTCGAACGACTTCTGCAGCTGGAATGTGAGCAGGGTCGACTTGTCTGCGTTCTTATTGAGGTGGTGAATAACTTGCCGCACCTTGTTCGACTTGATCAGCCGCGACGTCGTGTTCGCCGGTGAAACGGCGGCCGTCGGATTCGAGTACAGCTGCCGCCCTTCGCCGTTAATTTCCCCGAGGCGGACGTTGTCATCCGTGAAGTACATTTGGTTGCGCGACTTGGACAGCAGGAAGTCCGCCGTCGCCACCAGCCCCCCGGGCAACCGATGGTCAACACCCAACGCATACTTGAGCGTCTGTTGGAACTTGAAGTCTTTCTCGAAGTACCTGATCTCCGACGTCGGCGGCGCCGGCACATCCAGGCCCACGCAACTCTTCGGCTGGTCGGCCACTTCCGGGGTGAATGCCGGGATGGTTCCCGCCACGGTACAGGAGAGCGTCTGCTGCTCGCGGCCGGTGCCGGTGAACGCATTGGACATCCAGACGTACGGCGGGCGGCCCGAGAAGATCCCGACGCCGCCGCGCACGACGGTATTGCCGTTGCCGAACGGATCCCAGTTGAATCCAAGCCGAGGCGACAACAACATGTTTCCGCTCGGGAAGTCGCCGGTGTGGACGCCGAATGTATCGACGACCTCTGGGGTGGTGGTGTTTTCCACCGGCGTGTCGTTGAACACCGGCACGTCAAAGCGCAGCCCCGCCGTGAGGGTCAGGCGGTCATTCGGCCGCCAAGCATCCTGGATATACCCTCCCAACTGCTTGACCCCGAAGTCCGCAGTGAAACCACCCGGCCGCAATTCCAGCAAAATCTGGTATTGCCGTGCTAAGCCGGCCTCGAGTGAGTCGGGGCTACCGAAGGTCCAGGTACCGAAACGGTTTTGGGCGAACAGGTTGCGAAACGAGAAGAACTCGTTGTGCGTGCCGACGGTAATCTGATGGTTGCGGCCCAGACCGAAGGTTAGGTTGGCGGTCGCTTCGTAGATGTCTTGATCTAGCTCATTGCCGTGGGAGAATCGTTCGCCGCCGGCGCCGATATAGGCGGGGATCGACCGGTCGGACAGGACCATGAGCAGCGGCCGTTCGATATTCGGTGGCCGGCGGTCCCGAACCCGAAGGTAGCCCAGGAGCACCTCGAGATTAGCCCCGCCGACTAGGGAGGTGAACTTGGCCCGCGCCGAGTTGGTGGTGCTTTTCTGCTGGTTGCCACTGAGCGACAGCTGCCAGCCATCCTGGGTCGCACTGGTCCGGAAGGTGCGGTTGAACGACTCAGTGCTTGCCTTGACGTAATTGTAGGACACTTCCAGCTGCGAGCTATTGCCGACCTGGTAGGTCAGCTTCCCAAAGAGGTTCTTATCGGGCCGCTGGAGATTTTCTGGAGCCGTCTCATCGCCCGGATCGAATCCGTAGTTGTCCTTGATGATGCTCTGCACCCGTCGCGCTGTCGCTACGCTGACGCCGGTGGCCGGCTCCGCGGCAGAGAGTCCGAAGAACTGCGTCCCCGAAGACTGCAGGTCGGCGCTGCCGAAGAAGTGCAGTTTGTTCCGGATGATCGGGCCGCTGATGGTACCGCCGTATTGTTTGATCGAGAAGTTGGTGATTCGCGTGCCGGAAGTGTCCTTGCCGACCAGATCCGGACGCTGCATGTATCCGAACACCGAACCGTGGAAATCGTTGCCCCCCGACTTGGTGATCCCATTGATCAACCCGCCAGAGAAGCTCCCCTGCCGAATGTCGAAGGGCGCAACGAGAATCTGGAACTCCTGAATCGCCTCAAGGGAAATGGGCTTGGCCCCAGTGGCATTTCCCGGCGTCACGGCCGCCGAAGTAGAGATGGCGAAGACGTCGTTGTTGGCGCCACCGTCGATTTGGATGTTGTTGAACCGGACGTTCTGCCCCGCGATCGACGAACCGCTCAAGACCTGAGGACTGGTGCGCAGTAGGTCGGTGAAATTGCGCCCGAGAAGGGGTAGTCGCTGAATGGCCGTATCCCCAACGATTTGCGCGGCGCCAGTCCGTCCACTGTTGATGAGAGGGTTGGTCGCTGCGATGACCGTCAGCTCCTCCAGTGTGACTACCTGCTGCTTCATCTCGAAGTCCTGCTGATAGCGCTGGCCAAGCGAGAGCATGATCCCGGTTTTGGTAGCGGGCTGGAACCCGATCGCCCGGACCTCGATGGTGTACGGACCGCCCGGAGTCGCATTCTCGAAGTTGTACCGCCCCGCCGAGTTGGTGGTGGTCTGCTGTCTGGCACCATTCCTGGTGTTGGTGAGAATCACGATCCCGTTTTCGACGGTTCCGCGCGTCTCCGTGGTCACCCTCCCCTGCACGGCGGCACTGGTCAGACCCTGTGCGGCAAGGGTCTCGACGCCAACGAGAAGGGTGGCCACCACGGCCGCCCCGAACCGAACTGCGCGCCCGATTGGCTGCATGGAACGAACTCCCGGATGTGGGGTGCTGCGATCAGACCGGCCCAGCCTGGGAAGGGACCGGTGAGTGCCCCGGGGAGGGGCCTTTGCGACGCCCTAACTTACCTGCCGCGCGACCCAAATCAAGCAGATCGCGCGACTGTTACCCCTTCTTGACGCCCCCGACGGGGTTGATTTTTCCCATCGCTCGCGCCACGTAAAACACCGGAATACCCGCCAAGATGATCCCAAAGGTGATCCCGGTGTTCTTAGGATCGGTCATCAGGGCGTTCACGATCATCCCCGTCGACGCAAGCAGGAAGATGATCGGCACGAAGGGATACCCCACCACCCGGTACGGCCTCGGCAGGTCCGGCTGCTTCCGCCGCACCATGAACACCGCCCCCACCGCCAAGATGTAGAAGGGCCAGATTCCCAGAACGAACTTGTCGGCAAGCTGCTGGAAGTCGTTGAAAAGGACGTAGACGACGCCCAGCCCGGTCGCGAGGAAAATCGCGGTGGAGGGGCTCTTGAACCGGGGCGAAATCCGGGCAATGGCGGGGAAGAAGAGCCCCCGGTCGGCCATCCCGAAAAAAATCCGGGGGCTGGTCATCATGGTGCCGTTGACGCTGCTGAAGGTCGAAATCATTACCACCGCCGCGATGATCCCCGCCCCCGCCGATCCCAGAATCGGGATACGCGAGGCGGCGGTGGCGGCAATGAGCGGCGGCGGAGTCGTCCCCGCCATCGACACCATCTCCGGAACCGGGATCAGGTAGATGTAGGCGACATTCACGAGCAGGTAGATCGCGATGATGGCCAAGGTGCCCATGATGAGCGCCCGCGGCAGAGTGCGGGCGGGATCCTTGATTTCACCGCTCATGAAGGAGAGATCGGCCCACCCATCGTAGGCCCACATCACCGGCACGATGGCGGTGGCCAGCGCGGAGAGGGAGAGGGCGCCGGAAAAGGCGGGGGAGAAGTTGTTGACCGACCCCGACGAAGACGTAAACGCGAGCGCCACGAGGAGAACCAGGGCGCCATACTTGAGAATGGTCGCGAAATTCGTGACCACCGCGGCCCGCTGGACGCCGAGGTAATTGAGCGTCCCCACCGTTGCGATGAGCGCCGCGGCCACGTAGTGAACCTGCGCCGCGGTGAGCGGAACGAATTGCCGCAGATACTCCGCGAAGATGGTGGAAATCCCCCCCAACGCGGAGGCGCGGAGGACCGCCAGCTGCGACCACCCGAAGAGAAAGGCCGGCATCGGCCCAAACCCCTCCTCGATGTACGCGAAGACCCCTCCGCTCCGAGGAAAGAGCGCCGCGAGTTCGGCCAGGGTGAGGGCGCCCAGCAACGCCAGGACCCCGCCGAACACCCAGACCAGCAGCACCGATCCAGGCTCTCCAAGGCGGCCGGCCACGGTGAGCGGAACCCGGAAGATCCCGCTTCCGATCGTAATGCCGACCAGCACCAGCACCGCCGGAAGGAGTCCAACCGTTCGGGGAAGGCGTTCGCCCCAGGAATCGCGTTCAGCCATGGTATATTCTAGCGCTCTATTCTCCCGGCCCCTAGCCCCCGAACCCGCGACCGATGGCGCTGCTCAAAGATCTTCTCGCCCTCACCAAACCCCGGGTCGTGTCGTTGCTCATCCTGACGACCATCGCCCCGATGTTTATCACCGACCGCGGCATTCCGTCGGCCGCTCTGGTGGCGTGGGTGGCGCTGGCCGGCTTCCTGATGGCCGGGGGAGCCAACGCCATCAACATGTGGTTCGACCGGGACATCGACACCGAAATGTCCCGAACCAAGCTCCGGCCGGTGCCGGCCGGGCGCCTGCCGGCGGGGGCGGCGCTCCTCTTCGGCATTACCCTCGGTGCGGTATCGTTTTCCCTCTTCTGGCGCTTCGTGAATCCACTCGCCGCCTACACGGCGCTGGCGGGGCTGCTGTTTTACGTACTGGTCTACACGATGTGGCTCAAGCGCTCGAGTCCCCAGAATATCGTCATCGGCGGCGCCGCGGGGGCCTTTCCTCCGGTCGTCGGCTGGACGGCGATGACCGGCTCGCTCGACCTGGCGGCGGTCTACCTCTTCGCGATCGTTTTCTATTGGACGCCGCCGCATTTCTGGGCGCTGGCATTGATCAAGGAGGGGGAGTACAAGAAGGCCGGCGTTCCGATGATGCCGGTGGTGAAGGGAGCCCACGAAACCAAGATCCAGATGCTCGTCTACACGTTGATGCTGATTCCGCTCACCCTCCTTCCCACGCTGGCGGGAACCCAGGGACTGGCCTACGCGGTGGTGGCGGTGCTCCTTGGCGGGCGGCTCCTCTGGTACTGCCTCCAGCTCCTCAAGGAGAAGTCGGTCACCCCCCTGGCCTGGCGGATGTACAAGTACTCCCTGCTCTACCTCGCGCTGCTCTTTACCGCGATGGGCGTCGACAAGTACTTGCCTTTCGGCCATCGCGCGCCCGCCCCGAACATCGTCGTGCTCGACAAGCCGGACGCGCCGAAATAGTCATTGCGAGGGAGCGTAGCGACCGAAGCAATCTCCCGAGATTGCTTCGGGGCCTTCGGCCCCTCGCAATGACTGCTACGCCGTGATGAGTTCCGTTTGCGGCTCGACCGGCGTCACCAACGGCCCCTCAGGCCCCCAGAAGACATTCACCTCGCTCCGCACCCCGAATTCCCCCGGTAGGTACACTCCGGGCTCCACTGAAAAACCGCACCCCGGCAGGATGATCCGGTCGTCCCGCGTTTCATAACCATCCATGTGGGGCCCGGAGCCGTGGAGGCTCTGGTCGATCGAATGGCCGGTGCGGTGCACGAAGAACTCGCCGAAGCCGGCCTTCTCGATGACCGCCCGCGCGGCGCCATCCACCTCGAAACCGGCGAGCGGCTTGCCGCTCTTGCCGGCCGCGCGCACCAGGTCGAGCGCCGCGTCGCGCCCATCGCGCACCGCTGTCCAGACCCTCTGGACCCGCTCCGTGGGCGTGGCCCCGCTCCATCCCATCCAGGTCTGGTCGGCGGAGATTCCGCCGGGATACTTGCCAAAGAGATCGATCAGCACGACTTGATCGCGCTCGAGGGTGAGGTCCTTCCCCGGCATCGGCTCATAGTGCGGATTGCCGGAATTGACCCCGAACCCGACGATCGGCGCATGATCGGGGACCAAGCCTTCATTCTCCATGGCGGCCGTCACCCGCTGCTGCAGCGCCGATTCGGTGAGTCCCTTCCCCCCCTGGGTCACCGCAAAGGCGATCGCCGCCTTGGCCACGCGCGCCGTGACCTCCGCGGCGCGCACATGCTTCTCGGCCTCCTCGGCGCTCCACTTGGCCGCGAACTGGGTTACCAGCGGGGCGCTCGAGACCACCTTCCCGCCGAGCGCGCGAATGAGCTCGACAACACCGTAAGGCACCCGGTCGAGATAGGGCACCGCGTCCTGGGGCGACACCTCCATCGCCACCGTCTTCCCGGCCACGACCTCGCGGAGTGCGGCATGAAGCTCTTCCCATCGGGCGTAGGGAATGATCCTTCCCGGAAACCCCTGGAAGGGCTGCAGCTCGATCTTGTGCGCCACCGCGATCGGCTCCGCCCCCGGCCGCAGGAAGACGAAGAGCCGGCGCGAGCCGAGCCCCCCAAGCGCAAGGAAGCGCTGGGCCACCGGATTGTGCCCCTGAAAATCGTAGAGGAGCCAGCCGTCGGCCCCGACGGCGGCGAGCCCGCTCTTGAGTGCTTCCTGGTCGATCGACTGCAGCGCCCTCATTCGTACCCTCCCGCTTCGGCGGCCCGCCAGAAACAATGATCGTCGCCCTTGGCATGGCAGCGCTCGTGAACCATCGCCCCCTCGAAGCCGCTCGCGACACGCAGCAGTTCCGCGAAGACGGCGCTGTAGAAATAGCACCCGGTGCCGGGAAAGCCGGCCAGAGTAGCCAACGACTCGCCCAAACGAACCCGCGGCGCGCCCCGGCTGACATCGAGATCCAGCGCAAGGAGCCGCCGCGCCACCTGGGATGCGGTGCGGGCGCCGAACCGCCGCCGAAACGGGCGCGGAGTGACGCCGAGGAGAACCTTCGTCCCGATGCCGGCGGCCTGCGCGGCGTGGCGGGCGGCCCGCCGGCCGGCGTCGGAATAGACCAGGGTCGCATCGGGGCGGCGCCCGACCAGCCGGAACACCGACACCGCTTCGTCCAAGCTAACCGGCAGCTTTCGAAGCGCATCGTCCCGATAGCGCTCGATCTGCTGCCCGACGGTGGCGCTCAAGCCGAGCCGCTTGGAGACGGTCTCGTTGGCCAGTTCGTTCAATCCGTCGTCGAGAGGGGTGTCGAGATTCCGAATCGCCTCGAGAAGGCTCAACGGAATCAGGGAATGGACGGTCGCCACGGAGGGGGTCACGGCGCGGCAACATAGCGCGGCGGCGCCTCCAGGGGAACGGGTGCTTGCACCTGGGCAACACGGTGGGGACATTGCCCCTCATGCCCGTAGTGCTTGCGGTCGGAATCTCGGCGCTCGTTTCCCTCCTTGCATGGCGGGCGCGGGCACTCACCGGAGGCGGAGCTTTGCTGGCCACGGCGGTCGGCACAAGCATCCTCTCCTTCACCGGATGGGCGGGAGGAGCTGGACTCGGCGCCTTCTTCCTGTCGAGCACCATCGTCGGCCGCATCGGTGCGCGGCGAACGACTATTTCCGAGGCGCGGGGCGAACAGCGCGATGCCGTTCAGGTAGCGGCCAACGGGGGCGCCGCCGCCTTGGGTGGGTTGGCCGGGGGGACCAACCCCGATTTGGCGCTGTGGATCGTGACCGGCGCCCTTGCCGCCGCTGCCGCGGACACGTGGGCCACGTCGATCGGCGCGCTTAGCCGGAGCAACCCAATCCACTTGGCAACAGGCCGCCGAGTGCCTCGGGGCACCAGCGGCGCCATTTCCGCGTTCGGAACCGTGGGTGCCCTCGCCGGCTCCACACTCGTCGGCGGCGCGGCCACGCTCGCAGGGGCCCAAGACCTCCGGTTCTTCCTCTCGGGCGTGGGGCTTGGCTTTGGGGGTATGCTTCTAGACTCCTGGCTCGGCGCGCGGTGGCAGGGACGCTTCGAGTGCCCAGCCTGCGGCACGGCAACCGAACGGCGGATTCACCGCTGCGGCGCCTTGACGAGACATTCATGGGGATGGCGATGGTTGGACAACGACGGAGTGAACGCCATCTCGACGGCAGTCGCGGCACTCGTGGGAGCCTTGGCGTTCGTTCTGCTGACGTCCTGATCGCCGGCGCCGGCCCAGGTGGGGCAGCGGCGGCGCTCCGCCTGGCCCGAGCCGGCGTGCGCGTGCTCATGGTCGATCGGGCGACCTTCCCGCGAGACAAGGCTTGCTCGGAGTACATGAGCCCCGAGGGAGCGCGCCACCTCTCCGCCCTTGGCGTGTTGGAGGCGGTCGAGGAGCAAGGCGGAAGACAGATTCTCGGAACGACCGTCCACGCCCCGCGCGGGTCGAGCCTGACCGGACTCTTCGCGCGGGCCGGACATGCCGCCTTTCGGGCCAGCGGACTCTCGGTTTCACGCCGCCTCCTCGACGGGGCGCTGGTGGAGGCGGCGCAGCGGGCCGGCGCCACGATACTCGAGGGCGTCACGGCGATCGGCGTGGTGCGGGACGGCGCGGCAGTCGGAGGGCTCGTCGTTCGAGACCGAGACGGCGCGGTGCGGGAACTGCGCGCTCCAATAACGGTCGGCGCCGACGGACTCCGCTCCGTAGTGGCCAGGGAGATCGGCTCCCGCCGTCCCGCGCGGCTCCGGCGCTACGCCTTCGTGGCCCATCTGTCGGGCGTGGCCGGCCTTGGACAGACCGCGGAGCTCCACGTCTCGGCTCGGGGGTACATCGGCATCAACCCTCTGGGCGGCGGTCTCGCGAACGTGGCCCTGGTGGTTCCGCACACCGAGGTCGAGCCGTCGAAGGGACGGGCCGAGCCATTCTTCTTCGAACGGCTCGGCCGGTTTTCCGGCATCGGGGAACGGCTCCGTTCCGCGATTATCGAGCGCGAGGTGATGGTGACCGGCCCCTTTGACGCCTGGTCGCGCCGAGTTACCGCTCCCGGCGCGCTCCTCCTCGGCGACGCCGCCGATTTCTTCGATCCCTTTACCGGCGAAGGAATTTGCGCCGCGTTCCGAGGTGCCGAACTCGCGGAGCCGCTGATTCGCGCCGCGCTCGAGCGGCCAGGCACCGGCGCCCTTGCCGAGTACGCGCGCCGGCGCCGGGCCGCCTTCCTCGGCAAATGGGTCATCGAGCGGGCGATCGGCTATGCCATGCTCGCCCCCGGGTTCTTCGACCGCTCCGTGGCGCGGCTCGAGCGGCGTGGCCTTGCGCACACTCTCATCGGCGTGACCGGCGACTTCGTCCCGCCTCGCGCCGTCCTCAACCCAGTCTTCCTTTCACAGGTTGTGTTCTGATGCCCCTCAAAGACGTGGATCCAGCCGAGTTTCGTCAGTTGTGCGGCCACTTCGCCACCGGAGTGGTGGTGATCACCGCGCTCGCCGCGGATGGCACGCCCGCGGGGATGACCGCGAACAGCTTTGCGTCGGTGTCGCTCACGCCACCCCTTATTTCGGTGAACGTGGACCATGCCAACGACATGAACGCTATCCTCCGGCAATCCAAGAGTTTTGCCATCAACGTGCTCACCATCAGCCAAGAGGCGATCTCTCGACGGTTCGCGCTCAACATGCCGAGGCGCTTCGACGGCGTGGGCTACCGGATCGAGGAGCCGGGCCTCGTCTTCCTCGACGGTTGCCTGGCCACGATGGCCTGCCTGTCCCAGGGCTCTTTCGAAGCCGGCGACCACACCATCTTCGTCGGGCGGGTGGTCGGTGGCAACGCCGCGCAGGGGCGGCCTCTCATGTACTACCGCGGCGGGTACGTGACGGTCGGGCTGCCGTGAGTCGACTCGAGCCGGCCACGCTCGGCTCCGAACTACTCGACGACCCCGGCGCGGACCCCGCCAAGGTTTGCCGGTCACTCCGGAACATCGCGCGGGCCAACCGCTGGTTCGGCGGTGCGGCGGCGGTGCGCTACGGCCTCAGGCAGGCCTTCGAGGATCTGCCGCCCGGCGCCGCCCTTACGCTACTCGATGTCGGCGCCGGCGCGGGTGACCTGACCCACATGGCCACCGTCTGGGCTGCCGGGCGGGGCGTGCGTCTGGTTCCGTTCGGCCTCGAGCGCCATCCCGCCGCGGCCCGTTTGGCCAGAGATGGAGGCCTGCCGACGGTCCTTGGCGACGGCGGCGTCCTCCCCCTCCGCGACCGGAGTGTCGATCTCGTCCTGCTGAGTCAGGTCGCTCATCACTTCGCGCCGAACGCGATTGTCCGCCTCTTTCGGGAGTGCGGGCGGGTGGCCCGGCGCGCGGTGATCGTGGCCGATCTGCGGCGGTCTCCTCTTGCCGCCCTCGGCTTTGCGCTGGGCAGCCGGCTGCTCGGCTTCGACGACGATACGGTCCGCGACGGCGCGCTCTCGCTCCGGCGCGGCTTTTCGGCGGCCTCGCTCCGCGCGCTCCTCGAATCGGCGGGGGCTCGGGCGGCGGTGGCGCGGCGCACCGGAGCCCGGCTGGTGGCGGTTTGGCGGACCGCATAACGATGCGCACCGTCGACACCCTTTGGATCGCGGCGCCCCCTGGGCCGGTCTTCGAACGCGCGGCGCGGGTCGAGGGGTGGCCCGAGATCCTCCCCCACTACCGCTGGGTGCGGATGCTCGAGCGCCGAAGCGACGGCGGCGGGATCGTCGAGATGGCGGCCAACCGCCCCTTCGGCCCCCTCAACTGGCCCACCTGGTGGAAATCGGAGATGTGGGTGCACCCGGAGAAGCGCGAGGTGCGTTACCGGCACATTCAGGGCGTCACCCAGGGCATGGACGTCGTCTGGAGTGTTCGAGCCGAGGGGAGCGGGACCCGCGCGACGATCGTCCATGAATGGGACGGACCGCCCTGGCCCCTCATCGGCCGCGCGGCGGCGAACCTGGTCATCGGCCCGGTATTCGTGACGGGCATCGCGTCACGGACCTTGGCCGGAATCGGCCGCGCGGCGGAGGCCTCCGATGCCTAACCGTCGCGTGGTGATCACCGGCATCGGCCCCGTCACCCCGATCGGCACCGGCGCTGAGGCCTTTTGGGAGGGGCTCCGGGCCGCCCGTTCCCGCGTCCGCCGCATCACCCGGTTCGACCCGGCCCCCTTTCGCAGCCAGATGGCCGCGGAAGTCGACGGCTTCGACGCCACACAGTGGATCGAGCCGAGGCGGGCCAAGCGCCTCGACCGCTGTTCTCAGTTTACCCTGGCCGCCGCCACGCTCGCGCTTCGGGACGCGGGACTCGAACTCGAGAAAGAAGACCCCGACCGCGTCGGGGCGATGATGGGCACCGCGCTCGGCGGCGTGGCCTTCGCCGAATCGGAGCACGAGAAGTATCTCGCCGGAGGCCTCCGGGCGGTCGAGCCGGGGCTGGCCCTCACGGTGTTCGTGGGCGCGGCCAGCTGCAATCTCGCCATCGAGCTGGGCATCACCGGCCCCAACATCACCAACGGGATGAGCTGCGCCTCGGGGGCGATCGCCATCGGCGAGGCCTTTCGCGCCGTCCAGCGCGGTGAAGCGGACGTTATGCTCGGCGGCGGCGCCGAGGCGCCGCTCTCCCCGCTGAGTTTCGGGGCGTTCGCCATTATCCGGGCCATGTCCACCCGCAACGACGACCCCGCCACCGCCAGCCGCCCCTTCGACCGCCACCGGGACGGCTTCGTGATGGCCGAAGGGGCGGCGGTGCTCGTCCTCGAAGAGCGGGAGCGGGCCCGCGCGCGCGGGGCCACGATCTACGCCGAGGTCGTGGGCTACGCGCTCACCAACGATGCGCACCATATGACCGCGCCCCGCCCCGACGGCAAACAAGCGGCCAGAGCGATGCGCTCCGCCCTCAGCGGGGCGGAGGTTCCGGGCGAAGCGGTCGGATACATCAACGCACATGGCTCGTCCACGCCGCTCAACGACTCGACCGAGACGCTGGCGATCAGACAGGTCTTGAACGGCCATGCGGAGCGGGTGCTGGTAAGCGGCACGAAGGGGTACTACGGCCACGCCTTGGGCGCGAGCGGCGCAATCGAGGCGGCGATCTGCGCGCTGGCGGCCAAACGAGGGTGGCTCCCGCCGAGCGTCAATCTGAACGAGGCCGACCCGGCCTGCGATTTGGACTACATCCGGGGCCAGGGGAAAGAGCTCGAACCCGAGTACTTGCTGAGCAATTCGTTCGGTTTCGGCGGGATCAACGCGGCGTTGCTGTTTAGGTCGCCCAACAGCTAGGGGCGAATAGCGAATAGCGAATAGCTGCTCGCTACTCGCTACTCGCTATTCGCTTCGCTTTCCGCCACAGCATCAGGGCATATCCTCCCAGAATCACCGCGGTGACGACGTACGCCGCCACCATGTAACCTCCGCCACCGTTGGCATCAACCGGCATCGCGTTCCTCCCGTTCGTCGCGCGCGAGCGCGTATCGAGTCATCAAGAGCCCCGCCATGAGGATCGTGTACGCTCCAAGGGAGGCCAGCAGCGCTCGCAGCATCTCTCCCGGCAGCGACGGCGCGCTCGGCTTGAGCACGATCGGCTGCGGATGCAGCGTGCGGAAGAGATAGACCGTGAGGTGCACGAAGGGCACCAGGAGGAGCCCGAAGATGCCGAGGACCGCGCTGAACCGGGCCCGTTCGCCCGGGTCTTGAACGGCGCTTCGAAGTGCCCGGTATCCCACGAAGAGGAAAAAGAGAAAGAGCGTGAAAGTGAGCCGCGCATCCCAGGTCCACCACGTTCCCCAGACCGGTTTCCCCCAGAGCGGCCCGGTGGTGAGCATCACCAGGCTGAACGCGAGGCCGACATTCGCCGCCGACTCGGCAAAGAGATCGAGGCGGGGATCCCGCAGCCAGAGGTAGAGGATGCTCGCAATCCCCACCAAGGAAAACGACAACAGGGCGCACCAGGCGGCGGGCACGTGGATGTAGAAGATCTTCTGCGGAAGCCCCTGGGCCCGCTCGATCGGCGTATAGGCGAGGGCCAGCACGTACACCGCCGCCAGCGCCAGGAGCCCGACCGCCGTGATCGCGAGACCGCGTTTGGCCAATGTCGTCATTCGTCCATCAGCAGGGGAAAGAGAAGGAGCGAGAGCGTCACGAACACGACGTCATAGAGCGCCAAGAGACGGAGCCACCCCAGAATCTCACCCACCGGCCGCCCCGAGAGCAAACGGGTGGTGATTTGCACCGCCCAGGTAACCGGCGGCATGAGGAACGGAAAGAGAAGCAGCGGAAGCATCAAGTCCGCGAACCGGGTCCGCACCGTGATCGCCGCGAAAACCGTCCCCACCGCCACGAAACCGAGCGTCGCCAGCACCGCCGCCGCGAGAATCCCCGGCAGCCCCCCCTCGAACCCGACGTCGAAGAACAGGACGAAAAGGGGAAGGGTGACCGCCAGGACCACGAAGACGAAGGCCAGGTTCGCGAGATACTTGCCGAGAAAGACCGCGCTCCGAGACACCGGAGCCAGTAGGAGCCCGTCGAGCGCCGCGTTTTCCTTCTCCAGCGCGAACGACCGGTTGAGGGCGATGACCGCCGCGAAGGTAAAGGTGATCCAGAGCACGCTCGGCGCCAGTGCGCTCTTCGGCAGGGCGCCGGGATCGCGAGCGAAATTGAAGATCACGAGCACGAGCGCCGCGAACGTCACCGCCGAAATCAGCGCCGTGCGGCTCCGGCCCTCGACCCGAATGTCCTTGATGGCAATGGCGAGGGCCGCCCGGAAGAGGTCAGCCACGAAGCAGGCTCCGGTATTCCTGCAAGAATGCCTCGGCCGTTTCCACCGGCCCCCGTTTGCGGCTCGACACCAGCGCCCCGCCCACCAGCACATGCACGTGGGTGACGACCGACCAGGCCTCGTGAACGTCGTGGCTCACCAGGACGACGCCGCAACCGCCCATCATCTCCGCATCGAGCAGTATCGACACCCGCCGCGCCGACTCGGGGTCGAGACCGGTGAACGGCTCGTCGACAAGCAGCACCTTGGGATCGTGCAGAAAGGCCCGGGCGACCGCAACACGTTGGACCATCCCGCGCGAAAGCCGCCGAAGGGGCTGGTCGGCGACCTCCGCCAAGCCGAGCGTCTCCAAGCGAACCCGGGCCGCTTTCGCCGGTTCGGGAAGCCCGTAGAGCCGGGCGGCAAACTCCACATTCTCGAAGGCGGTGAGGTCGTCGTAGAGGTGGCTTTGGTGGGAGAGCAGCCCGACGGAGCGCCGGGACGCGGCATCAGCGGAGAGTGGGGCGCCAAGGAGCTGGACACTCCCCGCAGAAGGGCGTGCCAACCCGGCAAGGAGCCGGAGGAGTGTGGTCTTCCCCGCCCCATTGGGGCCGACCACCAGATGGCATTGCAGGGGGGAGACGGAAAGCGAGACGCCTCGGAGGGCCCAGCGTGAGCCGAAGCGGCGTTCGAGCGCCCGGGCCTCGAGCAGCGGCGACGCGATCGGATGAGGGGCGCCCGTCACCGCGGGAATATACCTATCCGCGCCTAGGCTCTACCTCGAAGAGGTCGGTCATGAGGGTGAGGGCCAGGAGAAAGCGGAGCTCATCGCTCGGGTCGCGGAGGATCACCCGCTGGCCCCGATCGGCGGCCTGCCGCTGCACCAGCATCAGGGCGGAGAGCCCCGCGGAGTCCACCTTGGCGGTCCGGGCCAGATCAACCGTCAGCGTCCCCCCATCCGGGAGCCGCTCGAGTTCCCGCGTCGCCGCCTCGCGAAAGGCAAGGCGCGTATCGAGCCCGAGGTCTTCGGGCGCCGCGACGCTCTGGGCTGTGACCTGCTCGGCTGACATCCTCTTCGCCCCCTCATGGGGAGCCGCATGGCTCCCGCCGAATTCCATTCGGCGAGGACGATGCCACTCTCACCAACTCGCATCGCAGGAGCCACTTACCGAACCATCTTCGCGTGGATTCAGGCCGGCGCCACACCGCACTCCGCGATAGGCGTGGGGATCTGCAAGCGCGGAATTCAATCGGTGGGGAGAGTCTCGGCCGCGGTCCCATAGGCGCGACTGCAGCGCGACGTACGCCAACGCACCTGCCTGCAGCCGGCCCGCTACCCTTGCCGGATCGGGACGCCGGTGTTCATTCAAGCGATGACCGACCAACTCGCGACCCTCCTTTCCGAGCAACGCCGCTTCCCTCCTCCGGTCGGGTTTGCCGCCCGGGCGCTCGCCACCGAGAAGCTCTACCGGAAGGCCCAGGCCGACCGGCTTGGCTTCTGGGAGGACGAAGCCAAGACCCTCGACTGGATGGCCCCGTGGAGCAGGGTTTTGGAATGGACCTCGCCTCACGCCAAGTGGTTTGTCGGTGGCAAGCTCAACGTGTCGGTCAATTGCCTCGACCGGCATCTCTCCGGGCCAAGACGGAACAAGGCGGCGCTGATCTGGGAAGGGGAGCCGGGGGACCGCCGGACCCTGACCTACTGGGATCTTGCCCGCGAGGTGAATCGCGCCGCCAACGCGCTCCGAACCCTCGGGGTCAAACGGGGCGACCGCGTCGCCATCTACCTTCCGATGATTCCCGAAGCCGCCATCGCCATGCTCGCCTGCGCCAGAATCGGCGCCGTGCACTCGGTGGTCTTTGGCGGCTTCTCGGCCGAGTCGCTACGCGACCGGATCAACGATGCGCAAGCGGTCGCACTGATCACCGCCGATGGAGGTTACCGCCGGGGGCAGGTCGTCCCGCTCAAGCGCTTTGCCGATGAGGCGCTGGTCGAGTGCCCTTCCGTCCGGCATGTGATGGTGGTGCGCCGACGGCCAGGCGCCGATGGGGACGAAGCATTTGCGGAGATGAAGGAGGGGCGGGACCACTGGTGGCACCGGCTTCTGGCCGCCGCGGGGCCAGAGGCTCTTCCGGAGGCGATGGATTCGGAGGATCTCCTTTTCATCCTCTACACTTCGGGCACCACCGGAAAGCCGAAGGGGATCGTCCACACCACCGGCGGGTATCTCACCCAGGCCGCCGCCACCACGAAGTACGTCTTCGACCTCCGAGACGAGGATGTTTTCTGGTGCACCGCCGACATCGGCTGGGTCACCGGACACTCCTACGTGGTGTATGGGCCGTTGGCCAACGGGGCCACGGTGCTCATGTACGAGGGGGCGCCCGATTGGCCGGAGCGCGACCGGTTCTGGACCCTGGTCGAGCGCTATGGCGTGACGGTCTTTTACACCGCGCCGACCGCGATCCGTGCCTTCATGAAGTGGGGCACCGAACACCCCGCGCGGCACAACCTCTCCACCCTCCGCCTCCTCGGATCGGTCGGCGAACCGATCAATCCCGAAGCGTGGATCTGGTATCACGAGCAGATCGGCAAGGGACGCTGCCCGATCGTCGACACCTGGTGGCAGACGGAGACCGGCGGAATCATGATCACCCCGCTGCCCGGGGTCGTCACCACGAAGCCCGGATCGGCGACGATTCCATTTCCAGGTGTGAGCGCCGAATTGGTCGATGCCAAAGGCCAGCGGATCGAGAAGGGCGGCGGGTTTCTTACCCTCACCGAACCGTGGCCCGGCATGCTGCGCACGATCTATGGCGATGACGAACGCTATCGGCAGACCTATTGGAGCCGGTTTCCAGGACGCTACTTTGCCGGCGATGGCGCAAAAGTCGATGAGGACGGCTACTGGTGGATCCTGGGGCGGGTGGACGACGTGCTCAACGTCGCGGGACACCGGATCGGCACGATGGAGGTCGAGAGTGCGCTGGTCGACCACCCCTCGGTGGCGGAGGCCGCGGTCGTCGGAAAGACGCATGAGCTCAAGGGGCAGGCGCTGGCGGCATTTGTCACCCTCAAAGAGGGCGCCAAGGTGACCGCCGCGCTCAAGGATGACCTGAAGGAGCACGTCACGAAGAAGATCGGCGCCATTGCCAGGCCCGACGACATCTACTTCGCGGCCGACCTCCCGAAAACCCGGAGCGGTAAGATCATGCGCCGGCTCCTCAAGGACATTGCCGAAGGGCGCGCACTGGGAGACACGACCACGCTGGCCGACCCGAATGTCGTGGCCAAGCTCAAGGACCAGTATGAGAGCGAAGAGGGGTAGCCGGTTGGCACGATTCCTGAGTATTCCGCATGGGTTGGCCATGGGGGCCACAGGCCCTCGCCCCGTCCACTCTGGAACATCCGATTGAGCGAGCCGAGCGCCACCAGGACCATCTCGCCCCTCAAGCCCCAGCAGCACACCGTCGTCATTGGCGCCGGGCCGGCGGGCCTCACGGCCGCCTATCTCCTCTCGAAGCGCGGCCATCGGGTGACCGTCCTCGAGGGGACCAGCATGGTGGGGGGGATTTCCCAGACCGCCCAGTACAAGGGATATCGCTTCGACATCGGGGGCCACCGTTTCTTCACCAAGATCGAACCGGTGCAGGCGCTCTGGGAGGAGTTGCTTGCCGGCGAGTTCATTTCGGTGCCTCGGATGTCGCGGATCCACTACAACGGGAAGTACTTCGATTATCCCCTCAAAGCCTTCAACGCCCTCCGCGGGCTCGGGCCATTCACGGCGCTCCGCATCATGTGGAGCTATCTCCACGCCCATTCGAATCCGATCCTGCCCGAAGAAAACTTCGAGCAGTGGGTCACCAATCGCTTCGGCCAACGTCTCTACGAGATCTTCTTCAAGACGTACACCGAGAAGGTGTGGGGCATTCCTTGCCACGAAATCCGCGCCGAATGGGCCGCGCAGCGGATCCAGGGTCTTTCCCTGGCCCGCGCCATCCTCCAGGCCACCGCCCTCAACCGGCGCAGCACCAAGATCAAGAGTCTGATCGACGAGTTCCGTTATCCGCGGCTCGGCCCCGGACAGATGTGGGAGGCGGCGCGCGACCGGGTGAGAGCGCTGGGCAACCAAGTGCTCATGGAACATTGGGCCACCGCCATCGAGCATGAGGCCGATTCGGCGAACGGGCGCCGGGTGGTGGCGGTGCGGGCCAATACCGCCGACGGCGAACGGCGGTTCGCCGCGGACCACGTCATCAGCACCATGCCAATTCGCTCGCTGGTCCGCGCGATGGCCCCCGGAGTCCCCGATCCGGTCCGCGCGGCCGCCGAAGGCCTTCGCTACCGCGACTTCCTGGTCGTAGCCCTGATCCTCGACGGTGAGGACATCTTCCCGGACAACTGGATCTACATCCATACGCCCGGGGTCAAGGTCGGCCGAATCCAGAATTTCAACAACTGGAGCAAGGCAATGGTGCCGGAGCCGGGCCGCACCTGCCTCGGCATGGAGTACTTCTGCTTCAAGGGCGATGGGCTCTGGACCAGCAGCGATGCCGACCTCGTCGCCCTCGCAACCCGGGAGCTCTCCGAGCTCGGCCTCACCGGCAAGCGGAAGGTCGTGGATGGAACCGTTATTCGAATGCCCAAGGCGTACCCGATCTACGACGGGCCGTATCGGGGCCACCTGGACGGCGTGCGCGCCTTTCTCGACCCGATCTCGAACCTGCACACCGTCGGCCGCAATGGCATGCACAAGTACAACAATCAGGACCACTCGATGCTGACGGCGATGATGGCCGTCTGGAACATGCTCGGGGCCAACCACGACATCTGGTCGGTCAACACCGACTACGAGTACCACGAAGAACAGCGACTCGAGCCGGAGAACGCGTGACGGACACTCCACGCTTCTCCGTCGTGGTCCCGGCGCATAACGCCGCCGCGTTTCTCCCCGAGACCCTGGGCGCGCTCGCCGCCAGCGAGATGCCGCGAACGGCCTGGGAGCTGATCGTGGTGGATGACGCCAGTACCGACGGTACCGCCGCGGTGGCGCGGCGCTTCGCGGACAACGTCCTGTCGCTGGACGGGGGCCCGGGCGGCCCGGGGAAAGCGCGCAATGCCGGAGCGGCGGTCGCGCGCGGCGACTGGCTGGCCTTCGTCGACTCGGATGTTCGCGTAAAGCCGGAGACGCTCGGCCGATTCCGGGATTCCATTCAACGGCATCCGCATATCGTTGCCGTATTCGGAACCTACGACGATCGACCGGCCGCGCGCGGCCTGGTGTCCGAATACCGAAACCTCCTCCACCGGTTCGTGCATCTGGAGCATGCCGGAGAGGCCGCCACTTTTTGGGCCGGGTGCGGCGCCGTCCGCCGCAGCGCCTTCGAAGCGGCCGGTGGCTTCGATACCGACCGATATCCTCGGCCTTCGATCGAAGACATCGAACTGGGCTACCGCCTTGGCGACCTGGGGGGGAAGATCGTGCTCGATCCGACGATCGAGGCCACCCACCTCAAGCGCTGGACCCTCTGGGGCATCGTCAAGACCGATATCGGAGACCGGGGTATTCCCTGGACTCGGCTCCTTCTCGAGCGGCGGGGGCGGACCCCGAGGAGCCTGAATACCGGGGGGAAGGAACCGGCCAAGGTGCTCCTCGCCGGAGTGGCCATCGGCGCCGCGATTCTCGCGCTATTGGCTCAGAAGGCGGCGCTCCTCGCCGTCGCCGCGAGCGCCACGCTGATCCTGATTGTCTGGAACGCCGACGTCTATCTCTGGTTTGCCCAGGTTCGCAGCGTGGGGTTTGCCCTGGCCGTCGTACCATTGCATCTCACCCACTATGCATGCAATGTGGTGGCAGCCGCCTCGGGCGTCGCGCTCTACGCGCAAGGGCGGCTGCGAGAGCGATTCCGGAAGGAGCGAATGGCATGAAACCCCAGAGTGACGCCCCCGTCGCGGATTCCGATCTCTTCCTTGCCTTCGCTCCGATCCACAAGGCCGCGTTCGGCGTGGCGATCGGCGTCGTTTCGGCGTTGGTGGTCTTTCTGTTGACCGCCATCGTGCTCCTCCGTCACCAAGAACAGGTCATCCCTCTCGAACTGCTGAGCGTGTACCTCAAGGGGTACTCGGTCTCCTGGACCGGTGCCCTCAAGGGCGCGGCATGGGGCGGGATCGGGGGGTTCGTGTTCGGGTGGTTCGCCGCCTTCTGCCGGAATCTCGCCCTTGCGATCTCGCTGTTCGTCATTCGCAGCCGTGCCGAGCTGGCTCAGACTCGCGATTTCCTCGACCACGTATAGGGAACCGGCCATGACCAAATCTCACGAAGATCATGCCGCCGTGCGGGCGACGCTGGCGCGCCTGAACGGCCGTGCCTGGGGCATCGCCATCGGCCTCCTCTTCGGCGGCGGGCTCTTTCTGGCGACGATCGTCCTGGTGGCGCGGGGCGGCGAGAACGTGGGACAACACCTGGCTCTGCTGCGCGCCTATTTCCCCGGATTCACCGTAACGGTGGTGGGGAGCTTCGTCGGATTCGTTTATGGATTCGTGGTGGGCTACGCCATCGGGAGAATCATCGGGATCGTCTACAATCGCCTGGTCCGCATCAAGTGAAAGGGACCATGTCCTCGAATCGGTTGGCGGTGGTTACTGGGGCGGCCGGCTTCATTGGCGGGCATTGTAGCCGTGCCCTGCTCGAGGACGGTTGGGCGGTAAGGGGAGTGGACAACTTTGAGCCCTTCTACGATCGCTCGATAAAGGAAACGACGATCCGGGAGTTGAGCCGGCTATCCCGGTTTTCCCTTGTCGAAGCGGACCTCCGCGACGGTCCCGCTATGCAAAGCGCCGTTGCCGGGGCCGACGTCGTGATCCACCTTGCGGCCAGGGCCGGGGTTCGTCCCAGTCTCGAGCAGCCCGAGCTATACACTTCCATCAATGTTCTTGGCACGGCCACCCTGCTGGAGGCATGTCGCCGTGCCGGTCTGCGGCGGTTGGTCTTCGGTTCGTCCTCTTCGGTGTACGGCGACAGCACCCCGGTCCCTTTCCACGAGGATGCGCCCGCCACCGACCCCATCTCCCCATATGCCGCGACGAAACGCGCCGGGGAACTCTTGTGCGGCGTGTATGTGCAAGCGCACCGATTCCGCATCGCGGCGCTGCGCCTGTTCACCGTTTACGGGCCACGGCAGCGGCCCGATCTAGCGATCCATCGCTTTACCAAGCTGCTGTCCGAGGGTCAGCCGATCGAGCAGTACGGGGATGGATCCTCGGAGCGCGACTACACCCATGTCGATGACATCGTCCGTGGCATTCGAGGCGCCCTCGATTGGGTGGCATCCGACCCACCGGCATTCGAGATCGTCAACCTCGGGGAAGCCCGGACCGTTCGGCTCGATTACCTGATCGAACTGATCGGGAAGACAATGGGAGTAACGCCGCAGATACGCACGACCCCGATGCCGCCCGGAGATGTGCGGAGAACCTTTGCCGACATCACCAAGGCACGCCGTTTGCTCGGCTATGACCCCCAGGTTTCGATCGAAGAGGGGATTCAGAAATTCGTCCGATGGTACCAAGGCGGAATCTCATGACGCGTGTGAAGATTATCGGGGCCGGCTCGATCGGAAACCATCTCGCCCATGCGGCGCGCCGCAAGGACTGGAGCGTGACCGTGTGCGACATCAGCGCGGCGGCGCTCGAGCGGATGCGCCGAGAGATCTACCCCGGCCGGTACGGCCAATGGGACGAGCAGATCCAGCTCTTCGAGAGCGCCAAGGCGCCCCGCGGGGAATTCGATCTGATCTGCATCGGAACCCCTCCCGATTCTCATGTAAGCCTCGCCTTGGCGGCCCTCGAGGAAGCGCCGACGGCGATACTGGTCGAGAAGCCACTCTGCCCGCCCTCCCTTGAAGGCGCGGACCAATTGCTGGAGCGAGCCCGAACTTCGCCGACCCGGGTATTCGTCGGATACGACCATGTCGTGGGACGAGCGATTCGGAAGACCGAAGCCCTCCTTCGTGACGGAGGGATCGGTGCGATCAAGACCATCGACGTCGAGTTTCGGGAGCATTGGGCCGGGATTTTCCGGGCCCACCCATGGCTCAACGGGCCGGAGGACTCCTATCTCGGATTTTGGCAGGCGGGGGGAGGGGCGAGCGGCGAGCATTCGCATGCCGCCAATCTCTGGCAGCACCTGGCGCACCTGACCGGCGCCGGCCCGGTTGTCGAGGTGGAGTCCCGTATGGCCTACGTCCGGGACGGAAAGGCCTGGTACGACGAACTCTGTTACCTAACTCTTCAGACTTCCCAGGGGCTTCTCGGGCGGGTCGTTCAGGACGTAGTGACCACGCCGACCAGGAAGTGGGCTCGCATTCAGGGAACCGAGGGTGCGGTGGAATGGATCTGCGAGAGCCCAACCCGGGATGTGGTCCGGGTGCTGCGCCCGGGACAGGAGCCTGAGACCCACGAGCTTTCGAAGTCGCGGCCCGACGACTTCATCGACGAGCTCTCTCACATCGAATCCTGCTGGGCCGCCCCGGCCGGAACTTCGCCGATCGCGCTCGAGCGCGGGCACGACACCATGCTCGTGATCGCCGCAGCGCACCAGTCCGCCGCGGAGCGACGCCCGGTTCGGGTCTCCCTGTCGGCAGCTCACCCCGTCTCGGGAGCTTCGGCATGACGACCACTCCGGATGTTCTGTACCGGCCGAAACCATTCAGCTTTTCGGACCTGTTCGTCTTCGAGATGGCCAACAACCATCAAGGCTCGGTCGAGCACGGGCTTCGGATCATCCGAGCCATGGGGACTATCGCGAAGGCACGCGGGGTCCGTGCCGCCGTCAAGCTCCAATTCCGTCATCTGGAGTCCTTCGTCCACCCCGCCCACCTTGCGGGGAGTGCGAACAAGCATATCGGCCGTTTCCTGGCCACCCGGCTCACCCCCGCGCAGTTCGGGGCGTTGGTCCAGGAGACCGTGGCGCAGGGTCTCGTCACCATGTGCACCCCGTTCGACGAGCCGTCTCTCGACCTCATCGACGAGCTCGATATTCAGGTGATCAAGATCGGAAGCTGTTCCGCCACCGATTGGCCTCTCCTCGAGGCGGTCGCCGCACGACATAAGCCGGTCATCTTCTCAGTCGGCGGGCTCACGCTCAAACAGATCGACCAGTTGGTGAGCTTCTTCGATCACCGAAGGGTGCATCACGCGATCATGCATTGCGTGTCGCTGTACCCGACCCCGCCGGACCGGCTCCAGTTGAATCAGATCGAGCTGTTGCGCCGGAGGTACCCCGACAAGGTGGTCGGGTTCTCGACCCACGAAGAGCCGAACGACCTCGCCCCGGTTCAGGTGGCGGTCGCGAAAGGGGCCGGCATACTCGAACGGCACGTCGGTATTGCGGCGGAAGGCATCACGCTCAACGCGTATTCGTCCACCCCGGAGCAGATCGACCGATGGATCGGCGCCGCCCTGGCCGCGCGCACCATCTGCGGCGCCACCACCGGACGGGTGACGGGAGGGGAGGAAGAGGCGCGCGCGCTCACGGAGCTCATGCGGGGCGTGTATGCCAGGCATTCCCTCCTCCCGGGGCAGCGACTCACCCGGGCGGATGTGTACTTCGCGATGCCCTGCGCGGAGGGCCAGCTCCCCGCCGGACAATGGAAAGCGGGGATCGAGGTGGCCGGCGGCATCGACCGGGACGGGCCCCTCAACACCACCCAGCTGCGGACTCCCCACAATTCGACCCACCAGGTCCTCTATGATGCCATTCACACGATCAAGGGGATGCTCCACGAGGCGAATATTCGGCTCAGCACCGAATTCCGGGCGGAGTTCTCCCACCACTTCGGGGTGAGCGAGTTTCCCCGGGTCGGGGCCACCATCATCGACTGCGTCAATCGGGAGTATTGCAAGAAGATCGTGATCGTGATGCCCGGCCAGTATCACCCGTCGCACTTTCACAAACGGAAAGAGGAGACCTTCCAGGTCTTGCACGGCACTCTGGATCTCGTCGTGGAAGGACGCCGGCGCACCCTCTACCCGGGCGATACGCAGTTGGTGCAGCAGGGGGTATGGCACGAGTTCTGGTCCGAGGCCGGCGCCATTTTCGAGGAAGTGTCCACGACCCACCATAACGACGATTCGTTCTACGAAGACAAGACGATCGCCCGGAAGACGCGCGAGGAACGGAAGACGGTCGTCAACAACTGGGGGCGGTACCAGCTCGGCGAGACGGTCCGGGAAGAGCGGCCCCGCGCAGCAGGCGGCCCAAATGCCGGCGAGCCGCATCCGATGCTCTCCGGGATCCGATGCGTGGTGCTCGATTTCGACGGGACGCTCGTCGATTCGAACGCGATCAAGCGCGATGCGTTCTTCCAGGCCTTGGCGCCGCTGGGGGCGGAGCGCTCCCTGATCGAGCAGGTCCTCGCCGCCGAACCGGGCGATCGTACTGCCATCATTACGGCCGCTGTGGCCGCCCTGCGGAAGGCGGGGCGAGTTCCCGGGTCCACCGACGGCGACCAGCTCGTGCGCCGCACGGTCGAGGAGTACACCAGTCGCACCGACGATGCGATCAGCCGGTGTGCCGCGCAGCCGGATGTGAGCTGGACCCTTCCCTGGCTCGCGAGCCGGTTTCCCCTCTACCTCTGGTCGGACACACCGGAGAGTTCCCTCCAGGCGATCGTGGAACGCCGTGGCTGGGCACAACACTTCCGAGGAATGGTCGGGCGGCCCCGCAGCAAGGCGGAGAACCTCCGCGCGATCCTGGCGCGGGACCAGATAGACCCCAGCGAGGTCTTGGTCGTGGGTGATACCCGGCGTGATCTCGAGGCGGCCCTGGAGTGCGGATGCCGGTTTCTCGGTGTGCGGAGCGATGGGAATAATTTCGAACCGCATGGCGTCGTTTTCATCGCCACCATGGGCGAATTGGCCGGGGGGTCCGCTCCAGAAAAGCCCCGCTGATGTTTCGGGGCCTGCGCGTCCTTGCCATCGTTCCCGCTCGCGGGGGCAGCAAGGGAGTCCCGCGAAAGAACATCTATCCGATCCACGGCAAGCCGCTGATCGCCTACACCGGCGAATTGCTCCAACAGCTTGGCTTCATCGACCTCGCGATCGTTTCCACCGATGACGCCGAGATCGCCGAGGCGGCCCGCGCGGCGGGGTTGGAGGCCCCTTTTCTGCGTCCGTCCGAGCTCTCCGGCGACACGATCGGAGATACCGACGTACTTCGGCACGGGCTGGCCGAAGCGGAGCGAATCAGCGGCTCGCGCTTCGACGTCGTCCTCATGCTCCAGCCGACCTGCCCGCTGCGGAAGCCGGCGCACGTCACCGCGACGCTCGGCAAACTCGTGGACGAAGGCTGGGACTCGGTCTGGACCGTTTCCACCACCGATCTCAAGTATCATCCGCTGAAGCAGCTGGTCGTCGGACCCGACGGACGCATGGAGTACTTCGATCCCGCGGGAAGCGGCATTACCGCGCGGCAACAGCTACAGCCGCTGTATCATCGGAATGGGGCTTGCTACGCGTTCACGCGCGACTGCCTCATGGCCCGTGGAATCAAGGGGGAACGGAGCGCGGCGCTCGTGATCGACGATCCCCTTATCAGTATTGACACCCTCGAGGACCTCCGGCAGGTCGCCCTACAGCTTGGGAAAAATCCCTTGTGACGACATCGCTTCTCACCATCAGACAATCGTATTCAATGACGCGAAGGGCGTCCCAGGCTACCGGGAACAACCCCACGATCGCAAAGCCGGCTGCTTCGAAGAGCGAGATAGTCTCTGTCCAATGGGGCATTCCGTCATAGAGCGGGATCAAGGACACCTCCGATTGAAGGGCAACGACCTGCTTGAGAAGGTTGGTTGCCCCCCGAAAGACCTCCTGGTCGTAGCCCTGGGTGTCCATCTTCAGAAGGATCCGAGCCTGGTCCAGACCAGGGCAGATCGAGGGAAGGTACTGATCCAGCCGCTGAACCGAGACCAGTTCTTGGCCGGTTACCTGGGCGCGCTCTCCGAACCGCCGCGTTGAAAAGGCGCTGCTTCGGTGAAAGGAGCTGAGCTTGGTGTTCTCAGAGACGTTGATCGGTAAGGCCGCTTCATGCGCTCCTAAGGCGAGGTGGTGCACATGCCACAGGGGATCGATGGCCGCCGCCTGGTCGAGCTGTTGAAAGGCGGCCGCGACAGGTTCAAAAGAGTGGATTTCGCCTCGATACAGGGAGCGCAGCGACCGGGCGAACTGCCCCGCATTGGCTCCGGCATCGACGACCAAGTCAATCCCGCACTGGTGCAGAACCGACCGCACCCGCGCGCGATACGAAAACCACGACCCTTTCCGGTCCTCCGCTTTGACGAATGCGACGGTTGAGCCGAACCATTCGAGCTCTCGGCCGGTCACTCTCTCGGCCACGCGCTGGATGATGCTCCGAAAGGAGGGCATTGAGAACCTCAGCGAGACCGGTCTTCTAGCGAACCTCCGTCACGCCCCCCCGAAGAGTACGACCTGGCCCGCGGGTATCGGTCAGGCACGATCGCTGAGCCGATCTGCCCGGCCGATCACGCCGTTCCGGCGACTCATACCGGGAGCAGCGCGCGCAGCTGATCGTACTCGCCCGATGGGTGCATGGCGATGTCGCGCCATAGCGTTTCGTTGCGCTCCAGCCAGACCGCTTCCTGCTGGAGGTTCTTCCACACATTACTCTGGCGCGCGTGCCGCACCATCGGCCCGGCAAGGTTGAAGCAGTGGAGTCGGCGGTACGCCTCGCGCTGCCAAAGCCAGCCCATCCAGATGTCGTCGAAGCGCGGCACCTCGATGAATCGAAACCATGGCTCCCACTCGAGCGGCCGGAAGGCGATGTTCATGCCGCACAGCGGAAAGTAGCGACCGAAGACCGGGCGGTCGTCGAACGTCATCGGCCTTCCGTTGTGCGCCAGCTGGCGCACCGCGCAGTAGTCGCCGATCTCGGTCCAGAACCCCATACTCGCCGCGACCGGCATCTCGACCGTGCGCGTCATGTACGGGGTGCCGCGCGAGACCGGGCGCGTTACCGCCGAGAAGAGCTTGACCGGCTGTGGTTGCAGCGCCTTGACGTGGGCCTCGACCAACTGGCCCAGCGTCTGCGTCTCGTGCGGGAAGCAGTCGTCGTCCAGCACCACCACGATGGACGCGTGCCGCTCGACGAGGGCGCGCGCGATACCCTTGTTCTTCGTCGCGCCGCTCCCCTCCCGGTTCGGGTCGTGCTGCAAGATCAACCAGTCCGGCATGGTCGGGACGTTCCACGCCTCAAGGAAGGCGTCGCGCTGCTGCGGAGATACCCACGGCACGACGACCGCGAACCGTTCGCTCATTCCACACCTTTCTCCTCGAGGAGCTTCCGGAAGACGGGGCAGCGACCCAATGCGATCTCATCGACTTCAACTTGGGCCGGGAGACGTGGTGCGAGAATTGGGCCATTGGGGCAGTCGTTTTATCGCGTGTGCGGGGTGATTCTGCGGCTTGTGCCCCGGTTCCCCGCGCGAAGCGACTCTACTGGGGTGTTGGCACGAAATCTGCCAAAAAGGCATAATCTCTTGCGGGCGTGATACTTTGGAACACACTACTCCTGAGCTCAGTCTGCAGGATCTTCGGGTGGCGGTCTTCCTCGTCGACCTGAAGCGGCCCACCGCGCCGGCGGGAGCCTATCCGCAGCGTCATCTTGGGCAACGGATGTGGCCGATGTTCTGTGACTCGGTGTTACGTCAGTACCCCGAGGCTCGATTCTCGATCTTGACGACGCCGGAATCCACGCTCCCGAACCAGCTATTCGCGGCCCACATATTTGCCCACCCGATCGGCGAGCGTCCACTCCCCTACGAGCGATTGCGACATTACATCAGATTTCTCGAGGAGGGGGAGGATGACTGTTCGTACCTTTTCCTCGAAAGCGACATGCTCATGTTGGGCCGGTTTCGCCTCGACGTCCGCGAAGAATGGGATCTGGCGATTGCCTACAAGAACAAGGGTATGTGGATCAACGCAGGCATGCTGCTGGTTCGCGCCGGACGGAGGGATGCCGCCCTCGGCTTTCTCAGGAAGGCCCTCCAGATTTACGAGGATCGCTACCTCGACCACCCAAAATGGGGTGCCGATCAAGCGGCCTTCCGGGACGCCGCGGAGATGGTTCAGCCGCCGAATTGCCCCACCGTCCAGTCGACCCCCGAGGCGCGCGTCCTTCTCGTTCCCCGGGAGGACTACACCCGCTATCCGACTCGGTTTGCGGCGCTGAAACCTCCCCGGACCTGGATTCTGCACTTCGCAGGGCCCCGAAAAAAGTGGATGTCCGGCTACTACTGGCTCCAATTTGGCAAAGGCGCTTGGCTCGGTCGGTTGCTTTCTCGAATAACGGGTGCCAGGAATGCCGCCGGAAGGTCCCCGAGCCGATCCCTTAGCGAAACCAGTCCTTCATGATTCGGCGTCGTTCCGACCGCTGGGAAAACCACCGGCGGCAGCATCCAGCAAAGTAGAGCCACCGCGACGTCCGGCTTCGATCGAGCCACTCCCGATAGGCGGGCCACGCCACATCGTCCAAGTACGCCCGCCATTCGGACGTGATCCGCTCGGCGGTGAACGCCTTTCGGCGCTCGGCACCGCGCGCCATGATGACACGGCGGAGCTCGGCGCTTTCCTTCAAGCGCGCCAGCGCCGCGATCGCTTCATCCATCGAGCGAATCGTGAGGAAATCCGTTTCGGAGGTCTGGAGGGCCAGGTGCGCGGGCTCGGGCGCCACCAAGGGGATAACGCCGGCCACCCAGGCATTGACCAGCTTGGCCGCGGGCTTGAAGTCGTAGACGCCGGACGCCCCGAAATCCCGGGCCGCCACGACCGCGTCGACATCGTGATAGTCGTTCCGAGGATGATTCACGATGCGCCAGTCGAGGCCCATACTCCGAAGCGCCTCCACCCATTCGGCGCTGCGCAGCACCGGAGCCAGATTCTCCTCCCGCCCGAAGTAAGCCACTCGTTCGAATCGATCTCCCCGGTCCGCGCTGCGCGGAATCATTCCAGGCTGGGGCCATTGAGGAATCAAGTAATGACCGGGGCGCGCTGCCTGGATCGGGTTCTGCACCACCACCGCTTGGGCCCAAAGGTGCGGCCCGCGGTCGGCGAGCATGTTCACCAGGAAGAGGTCGGGCGAGAAGCGGGCCCGGGCAATCAGGGAGCGGTGCGATACCACGAGGCCTCGCCTGGGAAGCCTCTCGACCAGTTCGCACGGATACCCGATCGCCTTGAGGCGCAGGTAGGTCTGGAGCGTGTGCGTCAAGATTCCCCCGGGAAAGAGCCGAGGGTCGTCGGGATCGGTCGGGAGCGGGTCCGCGGGCCAGTGGTGGCGCGGAAGAAAAAACTGGACGCGAGCCGCGCGGCCGGCGCCCACGGAGTCAGTCAGGATCCACGATGACGTACCGCGTATTGAAACTGCGGATCCGCCCTCCCCCAACGCCGGCACTTCGGCACCCCTCCAAGACCGCCTCGATTCGGGTGGCATCGAACGGGGGCCGCTTCGCGGCAATGTACGGCGTCGTCGGAAATTCCGGCCGCCCGAGGGCACGGCGGACGATCCCGCGCACGAGCGGACGTCCGGGAAGCTCGATCCGCGACCGATCGAGCGAGCGCTCGCGGATCACCGCGAGAGTTTCGTCGGCGAGGATGGGGAGAGAGTCCATCCGGAGATTGTTGAGCATGCTGACCGCGTGGGGAGACCACTCGTGAGGGCGTCGATTGCCCGCCAGCAGCTCCGCGGCGATCTCGAGCACCTCCGGAATCGACCCCGCGGGAGTTCCCGCTTCTCGGGCCACCTCGACGTCGAGACCGGCACGGTCTCGACCGGCCGGGAGAAAGTTCACGACGGGGCGGCGAGCCAGCACCGCTTCGATACCGGTCGTACAGTTCGAGTGGACGACGAGCTCCGCCCCCCGAATCCAATGGAGCACATTCCCTTCCCGCACGACCTCGATGTTCGAGAACTGCGCGAACGCCTGGCGATAGAAGAGCAGTCCCTCACTCGGGTGGGGCCGCAGAATGAGGCGATGCCGAGGGTGATTGACCGACAGCTCCTTCACCATGACCACGAAGTCGGCGAAGTCGTGCACATCCTGGTGCCATTTCCGGAACCAGATGTTCGTGACTTCCCGCATGTCCATTTCCTTGGGCCAGATGCGGGGATTCAGCTTCCGCCGGAAGGCGTCATGGAGTCCGTCGGCGTGGGCGATGCTTCCGAACCGGGTGCAGACCAGGATATATGGGCCGTGACGATCCTTGAGGTCTCGGACGATCTCGGCGCCCATCCAATCGAACTTGGGGGTGCAGATATCGAAGCGAGGACTCCCGGTGACGCGAATCGCGGCGGACATCTCCGGAGCATGGTCGGAGATAACCTCTCCCTGTCGCTTGCCCCAGGTGCACACCCGACTGATCGGCCGGGTTCTCAGATGATCCAGGTGGTGCTTCTGGATCACGTTTTCTCTCCACGAGCTCTCCTGGAAGACCCCGCCCTCATCCTGCATGTACATGATGGCGGAGCCGTTCCGAACGAGATGGTCGGCGGTGTGGTCGTCCGAATGATCGGAGAAAAGGGCCTTCCCCTGCCAGATCAGCGGACCGGAGTTCCGGCCGGCGTAGTCGATGACTTCCTTGTGGCCCACGATGGAGCGAACTCCGCGGCCGGCCAGCGCCGACGCCATGGCCAGCTTGCTGTCCAGCTCTCGCGAAACCGTCTCCACGGGAAAGAGGACCGTGGGAATCTCGTCATCGATCGATTCGGCTCGGAACGGCATCGCTACCTGCCTCGTTGGAACCTCTGTCGGAGCTTCCCCTGTCGCGTCCGCGGTGGGAACCGACCCTCACGTCACCACAGCGCACCCCCCGATACTGGAACGAGTTGCAAGAGACGCGCCCCCCAAGGGACTTCCTGGGATTACCCCGATAAGCTCTTTTCGTACAAGCTGTTGCGGGCACGCGACACGCCGTCCCGCTGACAAGCTCGGGGCAGTGACTCTCAATATGCGCGGGTCTTCGGAATGGGGAATCCGGTCAGTTAGACGCCACCAGACCGGGCTCGGAGGCGATCCCGGAGCTCCGGGATGTAGCCGTGGATCCCTTCATCTCGGAAAGCCGTGTCCTCGATTCCCTTCGCGATTCGTTCGAGCTTCTTACAATCGGCGGCGCGCCCTGATAACCGCCGCTTCCCGAGCTTCTCCTCGAACTCTTGCCGAGACCGCGTATAGTAGTGGTTAAGACGCAGCCGCACGCTCACCGGCGTTCCCACGTTGTTCTTCCCGAGGCCGCTCTCGATCTTCTGGAAGAGCTGGCCGGTCTCGGTGAACCCCTGCCGCGGCCCCGCCGTGAGGTCGAAGAGATGCGGGTTCGATACCGCGACGACTTCCCTGGGGTTGACGATACTCTTGGGCTTTGCATGGAAACCGAACGGCGCGCGCATAACGTAATTATCGATGACGAAACCCGGCGGCGGTGTTTCGTGTCCTGAGAATCCGAACATCGTCCAGAAGGCGAGGAGCGCGGGGAACCGCTCGTAGTCGCGCAGCAGATGGGGCAGGCTCTCTTCGCCGGTGGGATACAGGAATTCGTCGGCGTCGAGGAACGCCATCCACCTCCAGCCGGACCCGAAGCATCCGAGAGCGTGGGCGAACGCGAGGATCTGGGCATTCGATCCGCACAGGAGCCATGGGAAGTTCCAGGGAATGAGGGTGACGAACCCCTCGGCGACGAAAGGCGCAAGCACTCGATGCGGCTCGTCCTCGCTCGCATGATCGTAGAGATACACATGCTCGAAGCCGACGCCGCGGTGAAACTCGATCCACTCCGGAAGATAGCGAGCCTCGTTCCGGACGACTCCCACCAGCGACAGGTAGCGCGCGGGCGCCACGGTCGAATCGGGTTCCCGGCGAACCGGAATCCGCGTTTGGAGATCCCGCTCGGGCACCGCGCGCCGCAGGCGCCGGAAGAGTGCGAGCAAGTCCATGTCAAATCCGGGCCATTGCCCGGAATTCCGGACTGGTGGCGATCAGTTCATCGTACGTGCCTCGCGCCACGACCCGCCCCTCCTCCATCAGGTAGATCACATCGCTCTCCCGCACGGTGGTCAGGCGATGCGCGATGATGAGGATCGTGCGGTGATGCGAGAGCTCGCCGATCGCCTGCATCACCACGTCCTCGGTCATATTGTCGAGCGCGCTCGTCGCCTCGTCCATCACGAGAACCTCGGGATTGTGGTAGAGCGCCCGCGCGATTCCGATGCGCTGGCGCTGCCCCCCGCTCAGCCGAATTCCTCGTTCCCCGACCATCGTGTCGTACCCCTCCTTGAGCGTGGCCACGAATGACTCGAGGTGGGCGGCCCGCGCCGCCTCGCGAACAGCCTCGAAGTCTATCGCTTGCTCCGGTATTCCGAAGGCGATGTTCTCGGCGATCGAGGCATCGCAAAGAAAGATCGACTGCGGAACATACCCGACCTTTTTCTGCCAGGCCCACAGTAGGTGCTCGTCGAGCTCGGCATCGTCGATCAGGATCCTGCCCGCCGAGGGATGGAAGAGGCCCAGGAGCAAGTCCACCAGGGTGGTCTTCCCCGATCCGGTCGTGCCAACGAGGGCGACGGTCTGGTGGACCGGAATCTCGAGCGTCACCCCGCTCAACGCATCCCGATTGGCGTTCGGATACCGGAATGACACGTTGTCGAAGGTGATCCTGGAGCGGAGCGCGAGCGTTCCCTTCTCCGGATTCGCCGCCCTCCATGCTACGCTCCCCTCGAATTCTCGGAGCGCGCGCGCCGGTCCGGAGTTCCCTTGGAGATCGGCATGCAGCTCGGCCAGTGCGGGCGCCTGAAACCGAACCTTGGTCAACGCGGTGAAGATATCCTGGACCGAGGGAATCAACCGATTCGCGCCGAACGCATAGACGGCAAGGAGCGGAAAGACCTGATCCAGCGTATCGCGCGACCGCAAGAGATAGAGCGTGACGACCACAATGCCGCCATACGCCAGCATCTCGAGCGAGACCTTGGGGAGGAGCCCGACGAGTGCGTTCGCGGCCTGTGCGTTCGAATAGCGAAGCGAGGGAACTCGGAACCGGTCGAGGAAATGCGCTTCGCGGCCGAGAACCTTGAGCTCCTTGATCCCGCCGAACGCTTCATTCGAAATCAGGTATCGGTCCCTCTTGGCCGCAAAGACTTCCGCGCCCAAGCGGCTCTGCCTCTTGCGCACGAAGGCATACACCGCCGCGTAGAAGCCGCCGATCGTCACCGACACCAGAAGCGCGAGGAGAGGGTCGACGAGGATCAGAAGGACGACGATGAAAGCGGCGGAAATCCCCTTGGCCAGGATCTGGCAGTAGGGCAGCAACAGGCCTTCCGTCACCTTCCCGACCTGTCCCAGAAGCACGCTTCCGAGGCTGGCCGAATTGTGATTGAGGTGATAGGCGTACGGAGCGCGCAGATACCCATTCAGCAGCCGGTTCGAGAACAGGTCATGGACTCGCCACTGGAAGCGGACCGCGGCCCACCCGGTATAGGTGGTCAGGGCATTCGAGCCGATCATCACGAAGATGAAGAAGACACCCAGCGCAAAGACGAAGGTGCCGGTGCTCTGGAAGCCCGCCATTTCGTAGGCGCGGGCGAGGTATCGGTTGTCCTGGATAACGGACGGATTCGATACCACGGCAAGGAAAGGCATGACCGACGCGATGCCGACTGTCTGGAGGAGCCCCGCGACGATCATCGCACCGACGATCGCCGAGAGCCGGCGGCGCTCCCCGGGATCCAGGAGATCCAGTATTTTTCGCAGGGTGTCGGTCATCCGATCGCCAATTCTCGCCAGAGGAAAGCGGAGGAGTCGTTCGACCGCGCTTGGTGCCCGTCGAGCAGAGGCGAGCAGGGCAAAATCCGAGCCTGCGCGCGAGCCCGGAGACCGGAACAATCGTAACAGCGGTTGCCGGCGGCCCGCACCCCTTCCAAGCGACCCGCACGCCGATGAATGCCGGTTCAGTCCCCGGGTGGATTGCCGACGGCCCGGGTCCGCGGCGCCCCGTCGCCGCTCGCCGTGGCCGCGGCGTAGGCCTCTTCCACCCGACGGGCGTAGCTTTCACCGCCGTAGCGGCTCGCGACCTTCTGGCGCGCCCGCTCGCCCATCGATTGCCGGAGCCCGTCGTCCCGCAGCAGCATAACGATGTAATTCGCGAGGCCCTGCGCGTCACCGGGGGCCACGACGAAGCCGTCCACCCCGTGCTCGACAAACTCCTTCGGTCCGCCGAGGTTCGACACCACCACCGCCACGCCGCCGCTCATCGCCTCGAAGATCACCCGCCCAGACGGCTCCGGGGTCACGGAGCAGTGCGCCATGACGTGCACGAGCCCATAATAGGTGTGTACATCCTCGCGATACCCGGCGAACACCACCCGGTCCTGCAACCCGCGCTCGCGAACGAACGCCTCCAACTCGGCCTGATAGGCCAGATCCGGACCGGCCGCGTCGCCGACGATCAGCGCTTTGGCCTGCGGCAGCTCGGCCAGGACCAGGACGGCGGCATGCAGGAATTCCCGCTGGCCCTTCCACGGGGTGATCCGGCCGAAGATGCCGACCACACGGTCGCCGGGCGCGAGCCGGTGCCGCGCGCGCGCGGCGGCGACGGCGTCCGCGGCGGCCGGGTCCAGCATGGCGGGGGGCGTCGCGACAGTTATGCGTGCTGGATCGATGCCGTCGCGCGCCGCGCACTCCGCGATATACCGCGAGACGGTGACGAACCGCCCGATCTTGGGGGCGAAGAGATACCGCTGACTCCGGCTCATCGCCGAGTAGCCGCGCAGAAACGCAATTTGCGGAATGCGGAGCACGAAGGCCGCCAGCGCGGCCTCGTCCTGGCCGAGCCCGCTGTTGAGC
>JABFSM010000211.1 GCA_013140635.1 Gemmatimonadales bacterium | reverse complement strand
TCCCTCTTCCCTCTTCCCTCTTCCCTCTTCCCTCTTCCCTCTTCCCTCTTCCCTCTTCCCTCTTCCCTCTTCCCTCTTCCCTCTTCCCTCTTCCCTCTTCCCTCTTCCCTCTTCCCTCTTCCCTCTTATTGCCACCTAAACAACCTCAACGCCAAGACAAAGCACCCCACCAACCAGGCCGCGATGATGGCCAGCTCCGGCGCCAGCTGGGCGAGGGTGGCGCCCTCCAGCATGTTGGCCCGGAGCGCGTCGTTGACCGCGGTGAGCGGCAACGCCTGAACGACGGGCTGGATGAATGGGGGAAACCGGGCCGAGGAGAAGAAGACGCCGGAGAAGACCCACATCGGCACCATCGCCAGATTCATCAGGCCCGAGGCCCCTTCGATGGTACGGGGCCGTGCGGCGACGAGGAGACCTAACGCCCCGAACATCAGCGCCGACAGCAGGCAGATCAGCGCAAGCGCCGCGAGGCTCCCGCGGAGCGGCACCCCGAAGGCCACGGCGCCGAACCCGACCAGGACCGCCGCCTCGAGGGTGAGGGTCACCAGGCGGGCAAGCGCGAAGGACGCGAGATACGCGGCCTTCGGCATCGGCGTGGCCACCATGCGTTTGAGGAGCCGGCGCCGACGCGCGTCCACCACCGAAAACCCGATCCCCCAGACGCCGCTGCCCAGGAGCCCCATGCCGAGCAGCCCCGGCACGACGAAGTCGATATAACGCGACCCCCGTTCGCGAACCCGCGCCTCCGTCACACCCACCGGGTCGGTCCGGCCGGCCGCGCGCTGCAGCAGATCGTCCACCAGGCGCCGGGCGGCGACGCCCTCGGGGCGGGTGTCGTCGTAGCGGTACTCCACCGAGTCGGCGGATCGTGGGACGACGACGAGCGCGACCTTGCCCGTCCGAAGCGCGCGCGCCGAGGCGGAGTCGCCGAGGAGTTCCGCCGCCACGAGCGCATCATGCGTTAGGCGTTCCGCGACCTCGGCGGCAGCCGGCGCCGATGCGAGGACGGCGACCTGCGCCACATCCGCCGGCTTGCTCCGAAAGGCGATGCCGAGCCCCGCGGTCATCAAGATCGGAAAGAGAAAGGTCCAGAAGACCGCCTCGGGTTCACGGAGGAACTCGCGGAGGCGGGTGAGCACGAGCTGGGGCAGCGGCCCCTCGACCCAGCGCCGGGTCGGATCAGCCATCGCGAAGGTGCCGGCCGGTGAGATGCACGAACACATCCTCCAGCGTGGCGGAGTGGGTGCTGAGCTCGTCGAGCGGGAGGCCGTGCGCGTTGAGCAATGCGAGCAGGGCCGGCACCGTCTTGTGCACCCGGCTCGATTCGAGGAGATAGCTCTGCTCCTGGCGCCGGACGCTCACCGCCCCGTCCAGCGCGAGCAATGCCGCCTCGTCGAGAGGCGCCGCACTGTCGTCGATGCGGAACTCCACCACGTGTTGCACGCCGAGCCGCGCGATCAGCTCGCGCGGCGTGCCCAGCGCGATGACCCGGCCTTTGTCCACGATCGCCACCCGGTCGCAGAGTCGCTCGGCCTCTTCCATGTAGTGGGTGGTGATGACGACGGTCCGTCCCGCGCGCTTCACCTCTTCAATGAGGTCCCAGAGTTGGCGCCGTGACTGCGGATCGAGACCGGTGGTCGGCTCGTCGAGGAAGAAGAGCTCCGGGTTGCCCACCAGCGCGCATGCGAGGGCCAGGCGCTGCTTCTGCCCCCCCGACAGCTGGCCCACGCGGCCGCGGCGCTTTTCGGTGAGCTGCACCGCCTCGATCACCTCGTCGAGAGGACGGGGATGGTGATAGAAGCTCCGAAAGAGCCGGAGGGTCTCCTCCACCGTGAGCTTTTCGGTGAACTGGGTTTCCTGTAGAGAGATGCCAAGCCGCTGACGGAGCCCTCGGTGACCCTGGTCCCACCGTTCCCCAAGAACCAGGACGGTGCCGGCGTCGGGCACCGTCAGCCCTTCGCAGATCTCGATCGTGGTCGTCTTACCGGCGCCATTGGGCCCGAGGAGGCCGAAGCACTCGCCTGGGCGGACCTCGAGGTCGAGGCCGTCCACGGCCACGACATCCTTGTACGCCTTGCGAAGACCTTGCAGGAGGAGGGCCGGCTGGGCCATCCCGAAAAATAACCGCTATACCCGGGGTGCCGCGTGGCTCTCCGAACGCTCGGCGATCAGCCGCTCGGCGAAATCGAGGCGCGACTCCATCTCGGTCAGCCGACGCTGCAGGTCTTCGATCACGTTGTCGCGCTCCGCGAGCGCATTGTCGAGCCGGGCGGCGTCTTCGCGCCCCATGCCGCCGCCGAGATCCCGCTCCCAATCACGGCCCCGCATCCGTCCCCGCCGATGACCGAAGGTGAAACGCATGGCGGGTCCCATGAACATCATCATGACCATAAGGCTCATCCACCAGGGCCACGAGGCATGTTGCATTAGGCCTTCTCCCATTCGCGCTCGATCTCGTCGGCGGCGCGAGTCAGGATCTCCACGATTCGGGGGACCGCCGCATGGCCGCCGCCCCACCGCCAGGCGCGCTTGTAGGTGGCGCCCGCCACCCGGGCGAAAGCGGCGTGCAGATCGCCCATCGGGCCCCCGGCAAAATCGCGCACCGTGTCGCGGACCCGGTCGAAGATGTCCTCGATCGCGTCCTTGTGTTCTTCGAGAAACGCTTCGCCCTCGGGGGTGATGTGATACACCTTCTTACCGTTCTCTTCCACCACCCGCACGTATCCCTGGTCCTCGAGCAGCTGCAGGGTCGGGTAGATCGTTCCAGGCGAGGCGGTGTAGCAGCCCGCGAGTCTCTCCTCCAGCGCTTTGATGATCTCGTAGCCGTGGCGAGGTTTCTCTTTGAGGAGCCGGAGGATGACGAACTTCACCTCCCCTGACTCGAACATATGGGTTCGGCGCCGGTGCCGGTTGCGGTTTCCACCGGTTCCGAAGCCGAACGCTCTTGGCCCAAAGGAATTGAAGAAATCGGTGAGATCTCCTAAACCCCAGTCATCGTTACGGTTACCCATATGGCATCCTTGTTAGATAGATCACGCGACATACCATACGATATATCGTACGACATGTTTCGCGACATGTCCAGAAGGCCAAAATGACCCCAATCGCTTGGGCCATGCTGGCCCTCCTCCTCCTTACTCTGGCCACCGGAATCGACGTGGCTTTGGGCGCTCGGAAGCTCCGGGCTGCCGGGGGGCTGCCGGCGTGGGAAGGCCGCACGGCACCGCTGGTGTCGGTGATCGTCCCGGCGCGCAATGAGGCGGCCGGAGTCGAGCGGGCGGTGCGGTCGATGCTGGCGCAGGATTATCCGGCGGTGGAGTTCGTGGCGGTCGACGACCGGTCGGAGGACGACACCGGACCGATCCTCGACCGCCTCGCCGCCCGGGAGCGCCGCCTAACCGTAGTACACGTGGACGCGTTGCCGCCCGGATGGATCGGCAAGAACCACGCCCTCGCGCTCGGCGCGGCGCAGGCCCGGGGCGAATGGCTCCTCTTCGCCGACGCCGATGTCGTCCTGCGGCCCGACGCCCTGGGCCGCGTGGTACGTTATGCGGCGGAGGAGGGGTTCGACCATGTGGCGATGCTGCCCAAGATCACCATGCCGGGCCTGCTCCTCGAGGCCTTCGTGACCGGTTTCGCGATTTCGTTCTTCGGCTTCGTGCGCCCCTGGAAGGCGCGCGACCCGAAGAGCCGAGTGTTCGTGGGGATCGGCGCGTTCAACCTGGTGCGCGCGGAAACCTACCGGCAGGCCGGCGGGCACCGCCCGATCGCGCTGCGGCCGGACGACGATCTGATGCTCGGCAAGCTGCTCAAGAAGCACGGGGCGCGGCAGGATTTCGTCACCGGCGAGGAGGTGGCCACCGTGGCGTGGTACGGTTCCGTCGGCGAACTCGCGCGGGGGCTCGAGAAAAACGCCTTCGCGGCTTTTCAGTACCGGGTGCTCTTCGCCCTGCCCGCCATCCTCTTTCACCTGACCCTCGGTCTTGGCCCCCTCCTCGGTCTGGTCTTGTTGAGGGGTCTTCCCCAGCTCTTTGCCGGTGTCGCTGTGGCCTGGTCGCTCCTGCTGTACGGCGCAACCGCCGCGCGGAGCGGCCATCGCCGACTCACCGCGCTGCTCTATCCCGTCGTTGTGGTGATGTTCGACTACATCGCGTTCCGGGCCATGGTGCTCAACCTCTGGCACGGGGGGATCCGGTGGCGGGGAACGTTCTATTCGCTTCGGGACCTTCGGGGGAATCGGATCTAGCCGGCCTTCTCGCCGCTCGGCTCAGTTGCTTCGCAGGGTTTCCGCGGGGTCGGTCCGCATGGCCGCGGCGGCGGGACGCCAGGCGGCCAGCAGCGCCACCAGGCCGAGCAGCAGAGGAACGCCGACCACGACCGGTGGATCGGTCGGACTGATCTCGAAGAGCAGGCTGCGAAGAAGCCCCGTGAGGGCGAGCGATCCGGCGAGCCCGACCGAGAGACCGATGCCGACCGGTACGAGGCCATGGGTGACGATCCAGCGGCCAATCGTCGCCGGTGAGGCACCCAGGGCCAGGCGAATGCCGATCTCGGCGCGACGAGCGGTGACGGTGCAGGCGAGGAGTCCGTAGGTCCCAGCCGTGGCGAGCGCCAACCCCAGGATACCGAAGACTCCCATGACCAGGAGATAGAAGCGGGGAACCGCCACCGCCTCTCGGCCGATGCTGGCCAAGGTGGTGAGGTCCTGGACCGGTTGCCGCGGATCCACCAGCGCCACCGCCGCGCGGGCGAGCGGTCCGATCGCCGTCGGCGTTCCCCCCGTATGTATGACGAAGTTGAGCGAGCGAGACGGGCTCTGAGCCGCCGGTACGTAGACCTCCGGACGGGACCTGGTGTCGTGCCCCGAGAAACGAAGATTTCCAACCACGCCCACCACGCGGGCGACGGCGGTGTCCCGTCCCAACACGAACCGAATGGTTCGCCCGAGGGGCGGCTCCCCACGCCAGTACTTCTCGACCGCCGCTTGGTTGAGCAGGGCCACCCGCTCCGAGCCGAGGCGATCGGCGGCGGCAAGGGGACGGCCCCGCAGGATCGGGATCTCCATAACGCCGAGGTAGCCGGGATTGACCGAGCGATGGTGCAGAGTCGCCGTCGGCCGGTTCGATGCTCCGCCGGCCTCTTCGGGGATCAAGACCGCGAGGCTGCTTATCTGCACCAACGGTATGAACGACACCGTCCCGACACCCTGAACCCCGGGAAGCGCTTCGAGCTGGCCGACGACCCCTTCTTGGAAGCGGAGCCTCGCCGCCGGATCGCGATAGGTGCTGTCTTGCAGCCGTAGGGACATGACGAGCCGGTTCGAGGTCGCGAACCCGGGGTCGGTGGGCCACATGCGGAGGAAGCTCCGTGCGGTCAGTCCGGCGCCGCACAACAGTACGACCGACAGCGCCACCTGGAGCGTCACGAGCATGCGGTGGAACCGCCGGTTCCTCCCGCCCACCGCCGGCCGGCCGTTGCCGAAGGCGTCGGTGAGGCGGTACGCGGCGGCCGAGACGGCTGGCCAGGAGCCGGCAAGCAGCCCGACGAGAAGCGCGGCGATCATGGCAAAGACGACGGCCGTGGTGTCGACGGCGATCTCCTCGGCGCGCGGCACGATCCCCATGGCAAAGTGGCGCAACGTGCGGACGATCAGCGTGGCCAACGCCAATCCGAGCACGCCGCCGAGAACCGCTTTCAGCGTGGCGTCGAGCAGGACCTGACGGAGGACGCGGATCCGGCTCGCGCCAAGGGCCAAGCGCACCCCGATTTCCCGCCGCCGGCCTTCTCCCTGAGCCAGGAGTAACGCCGCGACGCTAGCCGTCGCGAGGAGGAGCACGAGGCCAACCGCGCCGAACAGAAGGAACAGCGGCGACTGCACATCGGAAACCACCAGGTCGCGCAACGATTCGAGACTGAGTCGGCCGGTCGGAGCGGCGGCCTCCTCCAAGGCGTGGGGGCCGCCCCCCTGGGCGTTGAGCCGCTGGGCGGCCATCGCGAGGGAAAGCCCCGGCCGAAGCCGTCCGTAGACCATCACTTCGCGCGGGCGATCGGGCGTGGCGCCCGGCGAAGTGGCGTCGACTACCATCGGCAACCAGAGATCCACGGGAATAAGCCGCGGCCCGCGAAAGCCCTCCGGCATCACTCCGACGATCTGGTAACTTCGCTCGTCGAGACGAATCGCCTTGCCGACGATCGCGCTGTCATGGCCGAACCTGGTCCGCCAGAGCTGGTGGCTCAGCACCACCACCGGCGCCCCGCCAACGGCCTCACCGTCCTGAAAGGCGCGCCCAAGGATGGGGCGAACACCGAGCAGCGTGAACATCGAGGCGGTGACGTAGTCGATGCGCACTTCCCGGGGGGCATCGGTGCCGCGAAGGGTCCCGCTGCCCAGCGAATAGGCGGCGACGGGCGAGAGCACTTCGCCGGCGTTCTGCAGCCGCGAGTACTCGGCGGCGCTCAGTAAGGGCGCGATGTCGTCGTCCGAGGACCGCACCGCGTAGAGCCGGGCGATGCGCTCCGGCTCGTGGAAGCCGAGGGGCCGGATCAGGACGCTATGGACGAGGCTGAAGATGCCGATCGTCGCCCCGAGACCGAGTCCCAGCACGAGAATGACGGCGCCGACATGGGCCGGCGACCGCCGCATCCCGCGACAGGCGTAGCGCAGGTCGGCCCAGCTCTCCGTCAACAGACGGGAACGCCGCTCGTCCCGGCAATCGTCTTTGGTCGCGGGTAGCGAGCCGAAGTCCCGCCGGGCGGCCCGCATCGCCTCCTCCGGAGACATGCCGACCGCGAGGTTCGATTCATACTCCCGTTCCAGGTGGAACTGCAGCTCTTCGTCGAGCTCCGCTTCCCGCCGCCGCCGGCCGAGGAACCGCATCAGCCGGCCTGCATAACGAAGTGAACGGCCTCCACGAACCGCGACCAGTCTTTCGCTTCCGCCTCCAGCCGCCGCCGGCCCACCGGGGTGAGCGAGTAGTACTTGGCGCGGCGGTTGAATTCGGAGGGAAGCCACTCGGCGCGGCCGACGCCTTGGCGCTCCAGGCGGTGCAACGCGGGATAGAGGGAGCCCTGATGGACCCGAAGGACCTCGTGCGAGGCGGCCTGCAGCCAGCGAGAGATACCCCATCCGTGCTGCGGTCCGCCGGCCAAGGTGCGGAGGATCAGCATTTCGAGCGTGCCCTGCCGGATCTCGGTGGTGGTCGGGGCCAACGGCGCCTTCTTGTCGAAGCTAGAGACAAGCTACGATGGCGCTCTTGTCGAAGCAAGAGATGAAGTCGGCCGCGCGGCTCAGCGAGGCGGGACGGCGGCGCCGTCGAGGCCGAGGCGTTTCCGGATCTGGCCGAGGCGGGGATCCTGGGCGAGGTCCCGGAAGATCGGGGTGAGCAGCGGTTCGCTGGTGAAGAACGGTTCGTGGCGGTCGACCGCGCGCTCCAGCGCGGCGAGCGCCCGGTCCGGTTCGCCGAGCCCCATCCGAACCTTGGCCTGAGCGGAGTAGGTGTTGGGCCGCGCCGGCCCGTCGCCGAGCCGGGCCAGGATCGCGGCGGCGCGTCCTTCGTCGCCGAGGCGGGCGTAGGCGTAGCCGAGCAGTCCTAACGCTTGTTCGTTGTCCGGCTCCAGGGCGAGCGCCGCTTCGAGCGCCCCGATGGCCGGCACGGTGCGGCCGGCGTACAGGAGCACGGCGCCCTGGATGAGCCGGGGGGCGGCGAGGGTCGGGTCGAGCCGCACCGCCTGACGGGCCGCGGTGCTCGCGGAGTCGTACCGGCCTTCCGCGGCCAGTGCCAAGGCGTAGAGCGCCGCGTGAATCGGCGACCGGGCCTCGAGCTCCATGGCGCGGGCGAAACTCTGCGCCGCCTCCGCCAGGCGCGCAGTGATCAGATAGAGCTCGCCGCGCCATTGGTGGGCCGTGGCCGATCTCGGATCCGCCGCCACCGCGCGGTCGAGATCGGCGAGTGCCGTCGACCAGTTCCAGCGGTGCATGTGCACCACCCCGCGCGAGGCGAGCGCCTCGGCGGAGGCGGGGTCGAGCCGCACCGCCCGGTCGGCGTTCGCGAGTGCTTGATCGAGCGCCGAATCGACCGCCATACCGCCGTAGAGGGGGAGCAGCACGTACGCGTCGGCCAGCCCCGACCAGGCCGCCGAGGCGGAGGAATCGAGCGCGGCGGCGGCGGAGAAGTGTCCGATCGCCTCGCGGAGCATCGCCGCGCCGCGCTGGCCGAAGGCATAGCGTCCCTGGAGGTAGCGGTCGTACGCCTCCGCGACCCGGAAGCCGGCCCGGCCGCCCGCGGCCACCGTCGAGCCGCCGCCGCGTTGCCGCTGGAACGCGGCCACGATCGCGCCGGCGATGTCGGCCTGCACGGCCAGGAGGTCGGCGCTCTGGCGATCGTAGCTGTCCGACCAGAGCGCGGCGCCGGTCTTCGTGTCGACCAACTGGACGGTGACGCGGATACGATTGCCCTGGCGCTGCACCGAGCCGTCGAGGAGCGCTTCCACGCCGAGATTCTTTCCGATCTCCTTGGGGGAGGTGACGCGTTCGGCATACTCGGCGGTGGCGAGGCGCGACGCGAGGCGGAGGGCAGAGTCGCGGGCGAGGGCGTCGGAGATGGCGTCGGTGAGCCCTTGCGCCAGATAGGCATCGGCGGAATCGGCGCTTCGCTGGACGAACGGCAGCACCGCGAGCGTCACCGGCGCGGGGCGGACGCCGGCGCCCGGGGCCGGTGACGCTC
>JABFSM010000076.1 GCA_013140635.1 Gemmatimonadales bacterium | reverse complement strand
GCCGAAGCTGAAGCAGCCGGAACGGCCGCCAAGGCCGGAGCCGCCGCGCGGCAGGCAAGAGCGGCCGGCGCCGTCTCATAACGTTGTCGCGGCCGCCGAACCCCCGCGGGCCGAACGCCGGCTTCCGCCGCACCTGGAACCGAGGAAGCCGGCCGGCGGACCGAAGAAGTTCCCTTGGAGCATGTTGTTGCTGCTGGCGGTCCCGGGGAGCGTGGTGCTGAACATGCAGCACGCGCCTTCGCTGGCCGTCTTCATTACCGCCTGCATCGGCGTGCTTCCCCTTGCCGGCCTCATGGGGCACGCCACCGAACAGATCGCGGAGCGGACCGGTCCGACGATCGGGGGGTTGCTCAACGCCACGTTCGGGAATGCGGCGGAGCTCATCATCGCGATCGTGGCCCTTCGGGCCGGCCTCGTGGACCTGGTCAAGGCCTCGATCACCGGCAGCATTCTCGGTAACCTGCTCTTGATTCTCGGCCTGTCGCTGATCGCCGGCGGCCTCAAGACCCCGGTGCTCCGGTTCAATCGGACCAACGCCGGTATGAGTTCGGCCATGCTGGCGCTCGCCGTGGTCGGGCTCGTCTTTCCAGCGCTCTTCCACAGCCTCAACGCGAACACCGACAAGGTTCAACTCGCGGCCACCGAACTCAGCATGTCTGAGGTCGTGGCGGTCATCCTTGCCGTCACCTACGGACTTTCACTGCTTTTTTCGCTCCACACGCACAAGACCCTCTTCGGCTACGATCCCGAGGCCACGCCCAACGGTGCCTCCTGGAGCCTGGCTAAGTCGCTCTTCGTTCTGGCTCTCGCCACCGGCGGGGTCGTGGTCGAATCCGAAATCCTGGTTCACGCCGTCGAAGGGGTGACCGCCACGCTCGGGCTTTCCGAGACCTTCCTCGGCCTGATCGTGATCCCGATCATCGGCAACGCCGCCGAGCACGCGACTGCGGTGGTCATGGCTCGGCAGGGGAAAATGGACCTCTCGTTTCAGATCGCCCTCGGATCGAGCACCCAGGTGGCCCTCCTGGTCGCTCCCATCCTGTTGCTGGCGGGGTTGATTCTGGGTGTCCCCCTCAATTTCGTCTTTTCGCCGCTGGAGGTGGCTGCCCTGGCGGTTTCCACCATCGTGGTGGCGATTATTACTCTGGATGGGGAGTCCCATTGGTTCGAAGGGGTCCAGCTCTTGGCAGTGTATGGGATGATCGCGGGGGCGGCGTTCTTTCTGTAGCGATTGACTGGGGCCCCCTAAGTCCATAAGTTGCTTAGGGATAATCTCTTACGAAGGAAACCGGGTGCGGACTCGTCCGACCATTCTCTATTTTGGGCCGGTCGGGGAGTCTGTCCCGGACCTGGTGCAGCAGTGGGTCGCGGGGAATGACTTTCCCTTCGAACTCCACGACGATCCCGCGCAAGTCGAGTCAATTGTTCTTCGGGGCCACCCCTGTTTCTTGTTTATCGACGCCGACAATATGGGGGCAAGAGGGGTCGAGCTCGTCCGCGGGCTCAAGAGCGATCCCTTTACCGCCATCATTCCGGCGCTCGTCTTGGCCCGGTCTCACGACGCCGATCAGATCCAGGCGTGGTTTGCCGCCGGCGCCGACGAAATCCTCACCGGTGTCTTTCCGCCGCCGGAGCAGCGAGCCCGCCTCGACGCCCTGCTCGTTCGCACACAGCGCGACGTCTCGGTGCACCCCTCCACCCGGATGCCGGGGACCACCGAAATCGAGCGCGAGATTCGCCGCCGGCTGGAGAGCAGCCAGGAGTTCGCGGTCTGCTACGCGGACCTGGACCACTTCAAGGAATACAACGACCGGTACAGCTACTACGACGGCGACCGGGTGATTTACATCCTCTCGCGGATTCTCCACGATGTGGTGAAGGGGCTGCTCGGCAACCGCGGATTCGTCGGGCATATCGGTGGCGACGATTTCATTTTCATCATTCCGGCGCCCGACATTAGCTTGGTTTGTGGAGAGGCGCTCACGGTCTTCGATACGCTGGTCCCGTTTCAGTACAACGAACAGGATCGCCGCGCCGGATACTTTTTCGGCAAGGATAGGCGAGGCCAGCTTCACCGGGTGCCGCTCATGACCCTCTCCGTCGGCATCGTCACCAACCGCCATCGAACCTTTGCCCACCCGGCTGAGGTGAGCGAATTGGCCACCGAAATGAAAAGCTATGCCAAGACTCTCCCCGGCTCGGTGTATGTGGTCGATCGGCGGCAAAGCCGGTCGGGCGAAGAGCGGGGTGGTTCACCGGCGCAGCGGGAGTCCTAGGGGCGAAGCGAGATGAACGCCACCTGTACCCATTGCCAGACGGTCTTCCGGGTCGATCCCGCCAAGGTGCCGGTGGAGGGGGTCCGGGCGCGCTGCTCGGTCTGCTCGGGGGTCTTCTGGGTTCGGCGGGAGGAGCCGGTCCGCGCGCCGGAGCCTCAAGCGGTTCTCGCCCCCTTCCTGGCGCCCGCGCTACCGGTCCCCGCCGCAACTCCAGTTCCGAAGCCAGTGCCGGTCCCGGCCCCACCACCGGCTCCGGTGGCGGCCGCCGCTCCACCGGCCCCGGCAATCGCCCGGCCTGCCGCCGCCCCTGCGCCCACGATGGTACCGGCGCCCTTCC
>JABFSM010000197.1 GCA_013140635.1 Gemmatimonadales bacterium | reverse complement strand
CCTTTCCGCCCTAATCTTTGACGCCACCGACTGCCGCGTACAGCTGCCGGGACCCTCTCAGAGCCTTCCGGGACCGGCGTAGCCTCTCCCGCACCCGCGACTTCCTTTCCGCCTTAATCTTTGTGGCCGCCGACTGCCGCGTAAAGCCGCCGGGACCGTCGAAGGACCTTCCGAGACCTTCGTGGCCGCGCCAATACTCTAGAGGTTCCGTCCAACACTATCGTAGACCCGCCGGCCCCTTCGCGGTCGCTCCCCCGTCCCGCGATTCGGACACCGCTGTCCTCGCGAAGAGGACACTCTCCTGCGAAAAGTCGTCGGGAACGCCGCTCCGCCAACCGGCGGCATCGTCCCGTTATCCCAGCGTTTCTCACAGCCTGCCAACAACTTAGCGTCATCGGCAGACGCCCGCGTGGCGCCTCCCGCCCGCTCGCCATTCATCACGGCCTCGTAACGGCCCGCTACTTGCCCTTCTCCCTCGCATCGCTAGCGCTGCAACCACAGTCTCATCGACCGAGCCGGCGCAAAGGTCGCCGAGCCTGGGAGCCATCCGGCAACGACGTTCTCGCTCATGCAGACATCGTTCGCCTCGTTCATCATCCGTGAGACGGACGGCGCTATTTGGGCGCCATTCACGATCGCGCGGAAGGCTCGTTGCGGCTATGGCTCGACTAGAAACCCACGACCGCAGGCAACGCACCGACCATCCTTCGCACCGTGCTTGCTGCACCACCAGCGCCGGCAGCTGCTGCACTGAAAGAAGACATAGCCGTACCCGCTTGTACGAGTGCACCCTGACGCTGCGCAGTTAATGGCTGCCATGACAGTCTCCGCGCTTCCGTGTTCGCATTCGCATACAATGGGTTAGAACGACCGCAATCACAAGTTGAGATGACCGAATGCGCTAGAGCGACGCCGCAAGGCTGATACCGATCGCCCCACCAAGCGCAAGAAACACTATGGCACAGCCAGCCTTCGCTGGCACAAGCTTCGATCGGTGCGCCTCGTATGCAGCCCATGCGACCTGGTACATCCCCTTGTCGTATTTATCCCAGTGCGCCTTCAACTGTTCTAGGAGTGTTTGTGCCTTCGCCGGATCGCCTCGTGCAAGTGCGGTTGCAAACAGGAAATAGTTGAATCCGTCTGCCTGCCGTTCGTGGACGGGTTCGCCACTCTGTGCAGGAAGAATCTTCAGGTCGGGGTGAGTCTCGGCCACGGCCGCGCCTTGAGCGCAATATTCCTCAACCTTGTCGTACGCCTTTGCCTCAAGGCTCAGCTTGGCAAGGAGGTGGAACGCAGGCACGTTTCTATCATCAGATGCAATGGCTTTCTCGAGAAGCACGATCGCACCACGGAGGTCACTTATGGGAGGCCTCAAGAGTGTGACAGCCTGGGACCAGAGATCATGTGAGAGCTTTGGATCACGCATGGGCGCTCCGTTGCAACGATTGAGGCAAGAATCTCCGACAGCCTAGTGCACCACTGATCACCCTATTGGCTTTCGAAAGATGACCTGCTCGTACGTGTACCGTTCTGCCTTGTGGCCGAGCAGGGTCCCGATACAGCCCGGGGCCACCGCGACCGTTACAGTTGCGACCTGATAGAGTTCGAAGTCGTCAGTGGCTGACTGGGTGATGGCAGCCTGAAGCTGAGACGCAATTCCCTCTGGAGTTGCAGTCCCAGTGAACTGGGCCCGGAACGGAATCACCTTGTACACATACTTGGGGAGGGTAACGGGGTTCGGAGATGCAACGTGCGGTACGCGAAGGGTGCCCTCGCCGGATCCCCGCTCAGCACTCACCGAACTAACCGGTGCGCCGACGCCGACTGGTTGTGGCCCATCATCGGCTGAGTCCTCGACCTCCTCTTCGTACAAATCATCGGTGGCATTCGACCTCCGGGTCGAGCACTTCCAGCATGCCTCGAACTGATCCTCGACCTCTTCGCCGCACTTCTGGCAAGCCCACATAGGCACCTCGATGGCATACGGGGCTGTGGCCTAGCACAATCCACTTCCTCTTCACCGCCCATGTCCAACAGACTGGGATCCTACCGTAAGAGCGCAGGCGCGGCTAGGCTGTGCCAAGATTGTCTCTCCAAGCCTATGCGCTCCACCCTTTGGGCAAACCCGAGATGACCCGCGCTCGGCCGAAGAACCGGCCATGAATCACCTGCTCGGCCCCCCCGTTGGGATCCTGGGCGTGAAAGGTGAAGCTCCCGGCAATCCGCCCCGCGGTCCAGTCAAGCTGTTCGATAACGAGGTTGTCGGACGCATGCCCAATCGACAGGAAGCCCCGAAGCCCCGACACCCCGGTCCTGGGGCGCACCACCGGCTTGGGCTCGAACCACAACGCGTAGCCCTGCCCCCCTTGGCCCCCGATAGGGTAGACCCCGACTGCCGGCGTGGCGACTAGGGACACCCGCAGCGAGCGTTGAGCGGTGGAGGGCTCCGATTGGGCGAGAATATCGAGCCGGCCGGTCGCGGCGTCGAAGAAGACGACAGTGGAATCCAGGAAGATGGGACTCACCCACTCCCGCCCGCCGACGATCACCGTGACCCTCCCGAATTGATCGGAAGGGAGCGGGCTCGGGCTGGTGGAATACTCGCAGGCGCCTAGGCCGACGAGGCCGAGGAATACCATCGTTTGGAGCCGCATCGTGACCCTCCCTTGCTCGACATGTAAAGATGCCCTGCCGCCCCCCGCGCCACCAGTCAGGCGTTATAGCGCCATGCCCTTGAGGGGGGGGCGAGATTGCTTTGGCCGCTGCGCGGCCTTGCAATGACGGGGCGGGGCCTCGCAATGACAGGGCGCGGTCCCTCGCGATGACTGGGCGCGGCCTCGCAATGACCGGGGCGGGGTGGCGCGACGAGCCCGGCCGCCAGAGCGAACGTCAGTCGACGGCAAGGAGACCCGAAGGGGCTCCGCCGCCCAAAGACTGTAGTTCGCGAAGGTGGCCGGGGTCGAGCGGCGCGGAGGGAGATTGCTTCGGCCGCTGCGCGGCCTCGCAATGACCGGGACAAGGGGCTCCGCCGCCCAAAGACTGTAGTTCGCGAAGGTGGCCGGGGTCGAGCGGCGCTGGAGGGAGATTGCTTCGGGAGGTCGCCACGGGGCTTCGCCCCTCGCGACGACTGCGGGGCCTCGCAATGACGGGGCGCGGCCCCTCTTGCCGTAATGCGATTCCGGCGCCACAATCAGAGCATTACGCCCGCCAACCCGCGGCACCTATCGCCCGTTGGACTCCTCCCGGAGGCCCGCCGCCATGCATGATGCGATTCGGAACGTCCGCTACGTCGCCCGCACCCTCACGCGCACCCCCGGCGTCGCCGCCGCCGCCATCCTCTGCCTCGGCATAGGCATCGCCACCGTCACCACCATATACAGCGCCGCCAGCGCCCTCGTGCTCCACCCCGTCCCAGTCCGCGACGAACGGGGGCTGGTGATGCTCACTGAAACGCCCCCGATGGGCCTAGACCCCGACTTCCACCTCCTTTCGGCCACGAACTACCTCGACTGGGTCTCCCAAAGCCCATCGATCGAACGGGCGGCCGCATATCAGGAAATCGACATCAACCTGACCGGCACCACCGGCGGCTCGGAGTTCTTCTACGGATTTCCGGTCACCCCCGACTTCTTCACGCTGCTGGGCCAAGCCCCCATCCGAGGGCGAACGTTTGGCGCCAAGGATGGGGTCGAAGGAGAGCCGAAGACGGTCATCCTGAGCTACGCCCTCTGGCAACGGAGCTTCGGCGCCGATACCGGCATCGTCGGCCGCAGCGCGCGCCTCAACGGCGTACCCCATCTGGTGATCGGGGTGATGCCCAAGGAGTTTGCCTTCCCCGTCGGCGCGGGGCTCTGGCTTCCGCTCGACTTTACCGGCCCGTTGGGCAAGGACCGCGCAATCCGCCGCTACCAGGCCATTGCCCGCCTCAAACCGGGGGCCACGATCGAGCACGCCCGAGCCGAAGCGAACGCCATCGCGCAACGGCTTTCCAAGGATCATGTCTACGAAAACACCGGGTGGGGACTGCACCTGGCGCCGGCCCAGGAGTTCTACGGCCGGCATCTGCGGCCCTATCTCGTCCTCCTCCTGGCCGCCGTCGGATTTGTGCAGCTCATCGCCTGCGCCAACGTGGCCAATCTCCTCATCGCCCGCGTCATGGCGCGCGCCCGCGACCACGCGGTGCGTAAGGCGCTCGGCGCCCGCGCCATGCACGTCGTGAACGAAGTGGTCACCGAGGGGGCGATCATCGCCACCGCCGGCGGTACGCTCGGCGTGCTGCTCGCGCTCGGCGGCACCCGGCTCCTCCGGGTCATGCTCCCCCCGGACCTGCTCCGTATCAACGCCGGCTGGACCCAGATCGGCGTCGACGGACATACCCTGCTCGTGTCCCTCGGCATTTCGGCCCTAACGGCGCTCATCATCGGGCTCATCCCCGCCCTCACCTCCTTCCGCGCCACCCCGCGGCAATTGCTCAGCACGGCGGGGCGGAGCGTGGTGAGCGCCGGCGGCCGCCGCTCGGTGCGGTCGGCCCTCGTCGTCGGGCAACTCGCCCTCGCGCTCCTCCTCCTCGTCGGCACCGCCCTCACCGCCCGCACCTTCACGCGGCTGGCCCGCGCCGACCTCGGCTATCGGACCGATCGCGCCCTCACCGTGGCGCTCAACCCGCCCAGCGAACTGCACCCCACGAGGGAGTCGGTGGGGATCTTGTATGGACGGCTGTTGGACGAAGTGGCGGCGATGCCGGGCGTGCAGGGGGCGGCGCTCACCACCGCCCTGCCGGCGTCGTGGGACGAATTCAAGATGCGGTTTTACCTCGAGGGACAGCCCCGCCCCCAGCGTACCGATCCGATGCCGAGGCACACCTATAACATGGTGTCCGGAGGGTACTTCTCGACGATGGGGATTCCGGTCCTTCGGGGGCGCCTCTTCACGAGCGATGAAGAGGTCGGCAAGCGCCACGTCGGACTCGTGAGCGAATCGCTGGCCAAGCGCTATTGGGGCGGGCTCGACGCCGTCGGCAAGCGCTTCCTCCTCTTCGGTGACTCGTCGCTCGTGGAGATCGTCGGCGTGGTGGCCGACGTGCGGGTCAACCCGAACCGCGGGGCCGATGCCGTGCCGCCGACCCTCTACCTCCCCTTTGGCGACACCGGCTGGAGGCCGAGAACACTGGTCATCCGGACCGCCGGCGACCCGTCGGCCGCCGGCCCCGCGCTCCGCAAGGCGATTGCCGCCGTCGATCCGGAGCTCGCGCCCGGCTTCATGACGCCGCTCTCCAAGCTGGTGTCGGCGTCGATCGCGCGGCAGCGGGCCACGGCGGGGCTGCTCGGGACCTTCGCCGTCCTCGCCCTCCTGCTCGCCGCCATGGGGCTCTACGGTGTGATGGCCTACTCCGTCGCCATCCGAAGGCGCGAGATCGGCGTCCAAATGGCGCTCGGCGCGAGCCCCGGCAAGGTGGTCGGCCAGGTGATGCGGCAGGGCGGGACGCTGATCGCCGCGGGACTGGTCGTGGGGCTGGCGGGAGCGCTCGCGCTCTCCAAGACCCTAACGTCTCTCTTGCACGAGACCGCGCCGGCCGAACCGGGGCTGCTGGCGGCGGTATCCGCCGTGCTGGTGGTGGTGGCCTTCAGCGCGCTCTATCTCTCCGCGCGGCGCGCCGCGCGGGTCGATCCGGCCATCGTGCTGTACGAGTAGGCTGTGCGGAGGTCATTGCGAGCCGCCTCTGGCGGCGAAGCAATCCAGGAGATTGCTTCGAGAGGTCGCCACGGGGCTTCGCCCCTCGCGACGACTGCGTCGCCTCGCAATGACTGGCGGCGCGGCGCGACGAGCCCGGCCGCCACAGCGAACGTCAGTCGACGGCAAGGAGACCCGAAGGGGCTCCGCAGCCCAAAGACTGTAGTTCGCGAAGGCGGCAGGGGTCGAGCGCCGCTGAGAGCGGGAGATTGCTTCGGGGCCTTCAGCCCCTCGCAATGACGTGCAGAGATTGCTTCGGCCGCTACGCGGCCTCGCAATGACTAGACGTGCTGATCCACGAGAATCGTGTTGCCGTCCGGATCGGCGATCACGAAGCTGGCCGGGCCGGTCGTGCCTTCGTCCGCCTCCGTGATCATCGTTATGCCGCTCGCCTTGAGCTGACGCTGTAGCTCCCGCACGTCGGTAAACTCATCGAGTTTCTGGGCATCGCTATTCCACCCCGGATTGAAGGTGAGAATGTTCTTGTCGAACATCCCCTGAAACAACCCGATGACGCGATCGCCATTCTTCATGATCAGCCACTTCTGCGCTTGGTCTCCCGCGAACTCTTTGAACCCCAGCTTTTGATAGAAGAGCTTCGAGGCCTCGATGTCCTTGACCGCCAAGCTGACGGAAAAATTTCCGAGTTGCACACTATCCTCCGAGGTTGAATGTCTACGAAGCCGCCGGCCGCCGCTTCCGGCTCAGCACGCCGGCCGTTACGAGGGTGAACACCAATCCGACCGGTAACGGCTCGAGAAATGTGAAGGCGATGTTCACCAGCGGATTCGAGTACAGCTTCTTGAAGTCCTCCATCTCCTTGGCCTTTTCGGCGATTTGCGCATCGCTGGCGCCCGCCTTTCTGGCCTTCTCTACGGCATGCGCAGCATACTTGTCGGTGAAATCGGGCGCGAGCTTGTAGTAGACCAATTCCCAGGCGGCCACGTAGCAAACGGTGGCGACCGCCGTAATCAGGAGGCCAACCTTGAAGGCGCGGCCGAATGTGACACTGCCGCCCGCCACGTTGTCGCGATACGACTTGACACCGAAAAACACCATCAGGAAGGCGAGCACCATCGCCGTGTAGCCGATGAAGGCGCCCCGGTCGAAGCCCATCTGGTCCTGGAACGGCAAGACCAGGAGCATCATGGCCGCCAGCATGGCGCCGGCAATGAGCCCGAAGGTCAGCACGATCTTGCGCATTACAGCTCCCGAGAGAGTGAGGAGGGGGGATTCTACCTGTCGGCCCGGCCGCGCGCGTCACCCAAAGGGATGATTTTGGCCAATTCGTCGGGAAATCATGCGAAAGTGGGGGTCAAGGGATCAACCGAAGCTCCTTTCCCAGCTGGACCGCCTGGGTGCGCCGGCGCGCGCCGAGCTTGTAGAAGACCCGGCTCGAATGGGTCTTGACGGTATTCTCGCTCACGTACACCCGCTCGGCAATCTCCTTGTTGCTCAAGCCCTCGGCAATCAGCTCCAGGATTTCCAGTTCGCGGGGGGTGATTCCGAGCGATTCGAGCTTGCTCTGGTCGCGCACGAAGGTGGCCGGTGCCGGCACCAGAACCTCCCGGAGCACCACCGTCTCGGTGCGGCGGGTGAGCTTCCGGCCAAGCCAGATGCCCACAGTGGCAAAGACCACCGCCACGAGCCCGCCGTAGATCTCGACCGAATGCGCCACCACGAGCCAGCGGTACTCGATGAGCTGGAGCAGGGCGATGAGGAGGCCGCCGATGAGCCCGTAGAGAAGGACGTGCTTGCGCATCCCCAATTCTACGGGCGCGCGACCTAATCGGAAGCGGCGGCGGGAGATTGCTTCGGCCGCTACGCGGTCTCGCAATGACTGGGCGAGGCCCTCGCAATGTCGACAGGCGGCGCGACGAGCCCGGCCGCCAGAGCGAACGTCAGTCGACGGCAAGGAGACCCGAAGGGGCTCCGCGGCCCAAAGACTGTAGTTCGCGAAGGCGGCTGGGGTCGAGCGCCGCCGAAGGCGCGAGATTGCTTCGGGGCCTGCGGCCCCTACTTGCTCCCCTGCTTGCGCCACCACGCCAGCCGCTCGGCCACCTTTTTCTCGAACCCAAGCGCGCCAGGCTCGTAGAGCACCCGGCCGGCCAGCGACTCGGGCAGATAGGCTTGCGGCACGTAGTGGCCCGGAAAGTCGTGCGAGTAGAGATACTCGGCGCCATACCCAAGCTCCTTCATCAGCTTGGTCGGCGCGTTGCGGAGATGCACAGGCACCGGCTCCGCCGGCGTTTCCCGCGCCAGCTCCAGCGCCGCGGTCAAAGCCTTCACCACGCTGTTCGACTTGGGCGCGGTGGCGAGGTAGATCGTCATCTCCGCCAGCGGCAAATACCCCTCCGGCGGCCCGAGTTGCCGGTATGCCTCACGCGCCGCCACCGCTATCTGCAGCGCGTCGGGATCGGCCAGGCCGATATCCTCCGCCGCCATCGCAATCGCCCGGCGGCAGAGCACCAGCGGATCCTCCCCGCCCTCGAGCATCCGCGCCATCCAGTAGAGCGCCCCCTGCGGATCACTCCCCCGGAGCGATTTGTGATATGCCGAGAGGAGATTAAAATGCTCCTCTCCCGATTGATCGTACCGTGGCACGCGCTGCGCAAACGCCTCCGCGATAAGCGGCAAGTCGATCTCAGCCGTCGCAGGATCGCTACCGACTTGCCGACCTACCGACTTACCGACCTCTCCCGACCTACCCACCGCATTTGCCGCCGCTTCCAGCGCCATGAGCGCCTTTCGTGCATCACCATCGGCCTGAATGCCGAGCCACGCGATCGCCTCATCGGTCATCCGGAGCCCGAGCGCACCGAGCCCGCGATCGGCATCGGTCACCGCCGTGCGCACCAGCGCCTCGATCTCCGCCGGGGCCAGCGGCTGCAGCACGAACACTTGGCAGCGCGATAGCAGCGCCGCGTTGAGGCTGAAGCTCGGATTCTCGGTGGTGGCGCCGATCAAGGTGACGGTGCCGCGCTCGACGTGAGGCAGGAAGGCATCCTGCTGCGCCCGGTTGAAGCGGTGGATCTCGTCACAGAAGAGA
>JABFSM010000040.1 GCA_013140635.1 Gemmatimonadales bacterium | reverse complement strand
GAACACCTCGCCGAACGACTCGACGACCGCCCGCTCCGCCCTCGCCCCGAGCCCCTCTTCGTGGTGTCCGAGCTCACGCGCCACGCTCGTCATCGTGACGCCGGGGATGCCGCAGGGGACAATGAGATCGAAGAGCGCCAGATCGGTGGTGACGTTGAGCGCAAATCCGTGGAACGTCACCCACTGCTTCACGTGGATGCCGATGCTGGCGATCTTCCGCGCCTGATCGGCGGTCCATACCCCCGTCTTTCCCGGATTCCTCGCGGCGGCAATGCCCAGGCCGGCGAGAGCCCGGATCATGACCTCCTCGAGCTGGCGAAGGTACCAGTGGAGGTCGTGCCGCCATCCCCCGAGATCGAGAATCGGATAGCCGACCAGCTGCCCCGGCGCGTGGAGGGTCACGTCGCCGCCGCGTTCCACCTCGAACACCTCGAGGCCGCGGCGGGCGAGCAGCTCCGGAGCGACCGGGAGACTGGTCGGGCGAGCGCCTCTGCCTAACGTAACGACGGGGTCGTGCTCCACCAGGAGGAGGAGATCCTGGTCGAGCGCTCCCGCCGCCCGCCGGTGGCAGAGATCCCGCTGGAGCTCGAGGATCTCGCCATAGCGGCGGCGGCCGAGGGTCACCACGCCGACGGTGCCGCCGGTCATGCCGCCCTCGTGCGGGAGAGCCGCAGGCCGAGCATGGTGCACGCGAGCACCGCCACCCCGGCCAGGACCAGGAGCGCCGGCGGCCCGTAAAGCCGGTAGAACGGGAGCAGGGTGATGACCACGACCGACAGGGCGAACGAGCCGAACCCCGCCACGATCGACAGCATTCCCTGGCGCCAAACATTCCGGATCGGCGTGAGCAGAAACCAGGTGGCGAGCGCGGCCAGCAGGATACCGCCGATGGTCCCGGCCACCAGCACCGTGGCGGCCGGCGAATTGAAATCAGGAGTCGGCGTGGGCGGCGCGCCGTCGATCAGGCGGCGGACCCACCAAGTCACGACGGCCTGACACCCGACGCCCAGCAGGAGCCCGAAGCCGAGTGCGCCGGCGACCACCCGGACAGGGTCGGCGGCCGGCGGGTTTGGCGGCACCCGGTCGAGCTCAGGCCCGGTCATGTGTGCAAGACCCGACCCATGGAATCGAGGCACGCCTCGGCGATCGCTTCGGATAGCGTCGGATGGGCGTGGATCGCGAGATCGACCTCCTCCACCGTGTACTCGTTTTCGCGGGCCACCACCAGCTCGTGAATCATTTCGGAGGCATGGCTCGCCACGATGTGCGCCCCCAGGATCTCGCCATACTTCTTGTCGCGGATCACCTTGACGAACCCGTCGGTTTCTAAGGAGGCACGGGCCCGTCCGTTGGCGGTCAGGGGAAACTTGCCCACCTGATAGTCGAGCTTCTTCTCCTTGCACTGCTCCTCGGTAAGGCCGATGCTCGCCACTTCGGGGTGACAGTACGTGACGCTCGGCACGTTGTCGTACTTGATCGCATGCGGCTTGTGACCGGCAATGAGCTCGGCGACGAAGACCCCCTCGCGGCTTCCCTTATGAGCGAGCATCGGCGGGCCGGCCACGTCGCCGATGCAGTAGACACCGGGGGCCGTCGTCTCGAGCGTGGCGAGGTTCACCTTTACGAAGCCGCGGTCGGTCAGCTGGACGCCGCTCTCTTTGAAGCCCATCTCCTCGGTGTTGACGGCGCGCCCCGCCGCCATCAGCACCTTCTCGGCGGTCACCTTTTCCGTCTTGCCGCCCGACTCCACGTCGAGCGTCACCTCAGCCGCGCCGACGGCGGCCTTGAGCACCTTGGCCCCGGCCAGCACCGTCATGCCTCGCTTCCGGTAGCTCTTGGCGATGACGTCGCTCGCCTCGGCATCCTCGATCGGCAAGATGCGCGGCAGCGCCTCGATCAGCGTGACCTTGCTGCCGAAGGCGTTGAAGATGTCGGCGAATTCGCTCCCGACCGCGCCGGCTCCGATGATGGCGATCGAAGCCGGCGCCTTCTCCAGAAAGAGCGCTTCGTCGGAGCTGATGACCGTCGTCTTGTTGATCTCGAGCCCGATTTGCGGAATGCCCTTTACCCGCGAGCCGGTGGCGATCACCACCGCCTTCTTGGCCTCGTGGATGTCTGGCCCGACCTTCACCTTCTTGCCGGGCTGCAGGATACCGGTGCCGCGGAGGACGGTGATCTTGTTCTTCTTCATCAGGAACTCGGCGCCCTTCGAGTTCTGTTCGGCCACTTGCCGCGAGCGCTTCATGGCGACGCCGTAGTCGGCCTTCACGCCGGACACTTCGATGCCGAGGGCCTTGGCGTCGTGGGTGATGAGGTTGACGGCGTAGGCGCTATGGAGGAGGGCCTTCGTCGGAATGCAGCCGATATTGACGCACACGCCGCCGAGCTTGTCCTTCTCCACCACCGCCGTCGCGAGGCCGAGCTGGGCGGCGCGAATGGCGCAGACGTATCCCGCGGGACCGCCGCCGATGACGATGACGTCGAATGTGGCCACGATCTACTCCAGGATTGAGGATTCAGGATTGAGGATTGAGAATCCTCAATCCTACCAGACCATTGCCAATGGGTTTTCGAGCAACAGCTTCAGCGTCTTGAGGAATTGCGCGCCGGTCGCGCCGTCGATCACGCGGTGGTCGCAGGACATCGTGATCCGCATGCGCCGCCGAATCGACATGCTGTCGTTCACCACCACCGGGACCTTCGCGATGCTGCCGATCGCGAGGATGCCGGCCTCGGGTGGGTTGATGATGGCCGTGAAGTGTTCGATGTCGAACATGCCGAGGTTGGAGACCGAAAAGGTGCTCCCGGTATACTCGTCGGGCTTGAGCTTCCGCTCCCGCGCGCGCCCCGCCAAGTCCCGGGTCTCCGCGGAAATCTCCCGGAGCGATTTCGATTCGGCATTCCGGATGACCGGCGTGATGAGCCCGTCGTCGACCGCGACGGCCATCCCGATATGCACCGTGGACCAGTAGCGGATGTGATCATCCTGCCACCAGGCGTTGCAGGCAGGGTGCTGCGTGAGGGCGGTGGCCACCGCCTTGAGCACGATGTCGTTGAAGGAGATTTTTCCGCCCTTGTCTCCCGCGGCGGCGTTAAGCGCCTCACGTGCCTCGGCAACCCGCTCCATATCCACCTCGCTGGTGAGGTAGAAGGTGGGGATCGGACCGATCGACTGGGCCAGCCGCTTGGCGATGGTCTTCCGGATTTGGGTGAGCGGCGTATCGGTGAAGGCGGTATCGCCGGAGGTTGCCGCGCGACCTGCGGCCGCTCGCAACGACCCACTGCTCACGCCCTCGAGGTCCCGCTTGATGATCCGTCCCTCGGGACCGCTCCCGCTCACCGCACCGAGATCCACCCCTTTGTCGGCGGCGATTTTCCGCGCGAGGGGCGAGGCTTTGACGCGCCCTTCGGGCGCAGTGGGGCTGTCATTGCGAGGGACCGAAGGTGTGGAGTCATTGCGAGGCGCCGCAGGCGCCGAAGCAATCTCGCCAGAGGTCGCCGCGGCGGCTCCGCCGCCTCGCGACGACTCCGGTTTCGTGTCATTGCGAGGGGGCAGAGCCCCCGAAGCAATCTCCTCCCCCGGCTGCCCGATCCACCCGACCGGCGACGAGACGGCAACCGTCGAGCCCGCCGGGACAAGCTGCTTGAGCAGCGTCCCCGCGGATCGCGCGACCAGCTCCATCACCGCCTTGTCCGTCTCGACTTCCGCGAGGACGTCGCCGGCGTTGATGGTGTCGCCCACCTGCTTCTTCCACTCGACGAGGCGCCCCTCTTCCATCGTCGGGGACAATGCTTCCATTACGACTTTGGTTGCCATGAGCGATTGTCCGGTGACCGTTATTCGCTATTCGCTATTCGCTTTAAGAGCCTCTAAGCGAATAGCGAACAGCGAATAGCGCTATATATAAAGAACCCGCTTCACCGCCAGGACGACTTTCGCGGGATCCGCCTTCGCGGCCTTCTCGAGATGCTTGTTGTACGGCATCGGCACGTCGGCGCCGGTGACCCGGAGCACCGGCGCGTCGAGCGCGTCGAACGCCCCGCGCTGAATCGTGTCCACCACCTCCGCGCCGATGCCCGCAAAGGGCCATCCTTCCTCGACCACGACACACCGGTTGGTCCGGGTGACGGAGGCGAGGATCGTCTCGGTATCGAGCGGGCGAATCGTTCGCAGGTCGATGACTTCGGCGTCGATCCCTTCGGTGGCCAACTGCTCGGCGGCCTTGAGTGCCACACCCACGGTCTTGGAGTGGCTGACCAGCGTAACGTCACGGCCGGCGCGCTTGATGTCGGCCTTGCCGATCGGCGTCACATACTCTTCGTCAGGCACTTCACCCTTCATGTTGTACAGCATCTCGCCTTCGATGAAGACGACCGGGTTGTCGTCGCGAATCGCGGCTTTGAGCAGCCCCTTGGCATCCGCGGGGGTCGCCGGCATCACGACCTTGAGCCCCGGGATGTGGGCGTACCAGCCCTCGAACGATTGCGAGTGTTGAGCGGCCAGCTGCAGCGCGGCCCCCCCGGGGCCGCGGAAGACCATCGGAACGCTGAACTGACCGCCCGACATGTACCGCATCTTGGCCGCGGCGTTGACGATCTGGTCGATGGCCAGCAGGGCGAAGTTCCAGGTCATCATCTCGATGACCGGACGGAGCCCGACCATCGCCGCGCCGACGCCGATGCCGGCGAATCCGAGCTCGGCAATCGGGGTGTCGACCACCCGTTTCGGTCCGAACTCCTTGAGCAGGCCCCGGCTCACCTTGTAGGCCCCGTCGTACTCCGCGACTTCCTCGCCCATGAGGAAGACGCGATCGTCGCGCTTCATTTCTTCCCGGAGCGCCTGATTCAGCGCGTCGCGGTAGGTCAGGACCGCCATCTTAGCGGTCCTCCGCGTAGACGTGCGCGAAGAGCTCGGCCGGATCGGGATCCGGCGCTTCCTCCGCGAACTGATAGGCATCCTCGACCTCGGCCTTCACCTCCGCCTCCAGCGCCTCCCAGCCCGCGTCGTCGAGTTGGCCCGCGGCGCGCATCCGCTCCGCCAGCAGCTTGATCGGGTCGCGGCGGCGGAACTCCTCCACTTCGTCCTTGGTCCGGTAGGTTCCGTGGGCCGCGTCGGACATCGAGTGGCCGACGTAACGATAGGTGCGGACTTCGAGGAGGGTCGGTTTCGAGTGCTTCCGCGCCCGCTCCACCGCCCGGTCCATCGCCTCGCGCATAGCCAATACATCCTGGCCGTCGACCGCCTCCGCCGGCATATCGTACGCGGTGCCACGCTCCGAGAGGTCCTTGACCGCGCTCGCCCGAGAAACGGCGGTGCCCATGCCGTAGCCGTTGTTCTCGCAGATGAAGATCGCGGGCAGCTCCCAGAGCGACGCCATGTTCAACGTCTCGTGGAAGGCGCCGATATTGGCCGCCGCCTCGCCGAAGTAACAGACGCTCACCCCGTCGCCGCCGCGATACTTGATGGCGAACGCCGCGCCCGCGGCAATCGGGATATGGCTTCCGACGATCCCATGGCCGCCGAGAAAGCCGAGCTTGGCGTCGAAGAGGTGCATCGACCCGCCCTTACCGTGCGAGCAGCCGGCGGCCTTGCCGAAGAGTTCCGCCATCACCGCGCGCGAGGTCATGCCGCGTGCCAGCGCCTGGCCATGTTCGCGGTACGCCGAGGTGATGTAGTCGTCGGCGCGGAGCGCGGCGATCGACCCGACCGCCACCGCCTCCTGCCCGATGTAGAGATGGCAAAACCCGCCGATCTTTCCGAGGCTGTACGCTTCGCCCGCCTTTTCTTCGAAGCGGCGGATCAGGAGCATCTGCCGAAGGTACTGCCGGTGCAGCGCGGCGGCGTCGGCGGTGGACGCCTTCCGGTCCGGCTTGGTGGTCGTCGCCATTACGAATTCCTGGTGGCGGCCTTTGCCTGATCCCACGCATGGTACGAGGACCGGGTCAAAGGGCTGGACTGAACGTGGGAGAACCCCATCGCGTGGCCGACGTCGGCGAGTTCGGCGAACTCCGCCGGCGTGTAGAACCGGGCGACTGCAAGGTGGCTGTCCGAGGGGCGAAGATACTGGCCCAGCGTCAGGATGTTGACGTCGCTTCGGCGAAGGTCCTGCATCGCGGCCAGCAATTCATCCCATTCCTCACCCATACCCAGGATGATGCCGGCCTTGGTCAGGCCGTCAGGCACCATGCGGCGGGCGCGCCGGTACAGTTCGAGCGCCCGGTCGTAGCGGCCGCCGGGACGCACGGTGCGGTAGAGGCGTTCGACCGTCTCGAGATTGTGATTGAGGATGGTCGGACGCGAATCCATGACGATCTGGAGCGCCGGTTCGCTTCCCTTGAAGTCGGGGATCAGAACTTCGACTGAGGTCTCCGGCAGCCGCTTCCGGATTTCCGTGACGCAGCCGGCAAACGCCTCGGCGCCGCCATTCGGAAGATCGTCGCGGTCGACCGAGGTGATCACCACGTGCTGGAGCCCCATCGCCTCGACCGCTTCGGCCAGCCGGAGCGGCTCCAGGGGGTCGAAGGCCGTCGGGGTGCCATGGGCGACCGCGCAGTACGCGCAATTCCGGGTGCAGACGTCGCCCAAGATCATGAAAGTGGCGGCTTGGTGGTCCCAGCATTCACCGATGTTGGGGCAGCGCGCCTCTTCGCAGACCGTGTGGAGGTCCAACTCCCGCATCAGTTGTTTCAGACGGATGTAGTTCTCGCCTCCCGGGGCCTTCACCTTGATCCAAGAGGGCTTCCGGGTGGGCGTCTGCTGCACGGGGATCGGCCGGTTGGATTCCAAAACCGGCAGCGTGCGGATCGGCTGGACGAGCGGTGCAGCCAAGGAAGCTCCAGAGTTGAGCAAAGCCCACAAAAATACACTCGTGGCAACAGCGCGTAAAGCGTTGTCGGGCTTTGCCTTTAGCGCTCCGCGAGCAATGCCTCGATCAGCCGGTTGAAGTCCTCTACCTGCTTGGCATGTTGCGCCCCCGCCGCGGGACCCCGAAAACCGGCGTAGACCTGCCGGATTCGCCCGTCCCGACCGACGAAGAGTGTGGTTGGATAGGCGGTGAAACCGCGGAGTTGCGGAAGTGTGGCCGCCGTTTCCTCTGTGACGTTGATCCCTGCGCGCAGAAGCAGCCAGGGGATGCTGAACTTGTCGCGGAAGCGGCGGATCAACGGATTCGCCTCGCCGCTGTCGGGACTCACCTCGTATCCGAACCCGACAATCTCGAGCCCACGGTCGCCATAGCGTTTGTGCAAATCGAGCAAGTCGGGCATCGCGTCATGACAGGTCGAGCACCAGCTTCCGAAGATGTCGATCATCAGCACCTTGCCGCGGAGCCGAGGATCGTCCTGGGTGACGACTCGTCCTTCGAGATCGGGGAACGCGAACCGGAACGGGTTGACGGTATCCGCCGAAGTGAGCGCGGTCGGGGCCACGAGGTGCGGCTTGCCGGTGCTCCGAACCGCCGTATATGGGGTCTGCGTGCGGAGGCCGGCGTGATAGGTGCCGCGCAGCGTGTCCCCGTCGAGCCGCCCCTCCAGCATGAACACGAAGGTTCCGTCGAATCGTGCCACCCGGAAGCCGGCTCCGTCGGCTCCTCCCCAGAACAAGCCGTAGTCTCCACTGTTGGCGAGGAACGCTGCCTCAAGGCCCTCCGCTCCGTTCCGGAACTCGAAGACTCGTGGGCTTAGGCGGCCATCGGTGTTGAAGGTTGCGTCCCAGGAGCCGAGGAGCCCGGCCGGTGCCGTCGACCGGGGCCAGCGGCCGCGAGCCGCGCGGAAGGGAATAGTCCGCGGGCCGCGGTTGCCGACGTTGCGGTACATCCCGGTGAGCGAATCGCCCCGGTGGGCCACCGTGATCGTCGCGGCGTAGTCCGCGATGTCGACGACGATGCTGTCGCCGCGGCGGGAGATCAGGGCCCGGGTGGCGCCGTCCCGCCCGTTGCAGATGGCGGCGGAGAGTGCCCCGCCCGCGGGCGCAATCCGCAGCTCGAACGGCAGCACTCCCCCCGCGAGATCGAGCCCGGCACGCCACTGCCCCTCGAGCGAGGGTCCCTGGGGCGGAGCGGGGGCCGCGAGGAGCGCGGCGGCGAGCGCAAGAAGAAGTCGCATGGGATTACTTCGGGATGGGGGAGTCGAGGCCACCGCCGGCGTACCGCTCACCCGCCGGAACCGGAGCCCCGATCACATTGCCGCGCCACGGCGCGGGGCAGGGGAACGCGGTGTTGTAGGCGCAGAATGGGTTCCGCGCCCGGTTGAAATCGAGATGATAGCGCCCTCCTTCTCGTGGAATCAGAGAGACGAACCGTCCCGACGGATAGGTTCCCTTGCCGTTGGTCGCATCGCGAAAATAGATCTCGAGTTCGCTTTCGTCCTCGCTGGCGCCGGGCAACCGGAGCACGCGAAGGGCGTAGGCCGAGTCGCCGACCGTCACCTGCACCGTGCCCGCCTCGGTGGCCAGGACCTCGACCCCGTCCGGAGCGAGCACCCGCTGGGATGCGGTCGCGGCCGGAGGCGCGAGGGTCACCGTGAGAGCCAGGCGCGGATCGTACGGAAACCAGGCCGGTGGTTTGCCGGCGCGGGCCTCTGCCGCAAAGACGGTGAGGGCGGCCCGGCCCTCCGGCCCCGAGGCCAGGAGGCGCCAGCCGCGGAGCTCGAGCGGCCGCCCTCGAACGACCGGCCGCTCGGCGCCCCGGTCCAGCAACACCACCCGGCCCCCGCGCTCCTCGATCCGCATCGGGCCCACGCCGGCCAGGGGGACCGCCGAGCTCGGCGGTCCTAACGTGAGGCCCGGTCCGATCGG
>JABFSM010000220.1 GCA_013140635.1 Gemmatimonadales bacterium | reverse complement strand
GCCGGCGGCTACCTCGATGCCAACGGGCCGGACGAGACCGAAGACTGTGAGTTCCGGATCGTCTCCGGGATGGAGCAGGGGGCGGACCGGCTGATCGTGCGGGCCGCGCCGAACGGGTGGCGCCTCCAAGCGATTCTGCCCATGGAGAGCGAGGGGTTCAAGGCAACGTTCGACCCGCACTTGGACGAGGCCGAAGGGCCCGGCGGGCCGGAGAGCTTCGACGGGCTGCTCGCCCGAGCGGAGTCGCAGGCTGGCGTGGTGGTGCTCGACCGGCTGCCCGGCGCCTCGAGCCGGTTCGAGCATCAGGGGCGGATGATCTGCCTCAATTCCGATGTTCTGGTGGCCGTCTGGGACGGTCAACAGTCGAAATCGAGCGGCGGCACCGGATCGAATGTCGCGCTGGCGGTTCGGCTTGGCATTCCAGTGGTACGGGTGGCGACAGACGGCCAGGGTGGCCCGTGGCTCCAGGGACCGGGCGATTCCGATGCCAGGGATGGCGAAGGGCTCCAGCACCTCGAGGCGCGGCTGGAGCGCCTCATGCTGGCCCCGCCGCCTGCGAGTGAACCGGGTGGCTCGCATCACCGGTGGCCCGACCTCCGGGAAGCGTACTTCGCCGAGCGGGCGCCGGTTGGGCGCAAGGGGCAGCTCTACGACCAGATGTACTACCTGCTGTCGTTCGACTATGCCGGTGCCATCAAGAATCGGAAGCGGATTCTAAGTGGCCTGCGGAACCCGTACGGGCGGCATCGCATTACCGATCCGGCCGAAGCCACCCGAAAGCGGTGGCGGGAGAACTGGACCAAAGAGGTGGGGCTCGACTCGAGCTTCGTGGAGTCGATCCTCGGCACGCGACTGGCCCAGCACTATGGCTGGGCCAGCACTCTGGCCAACTATTACGCCGGCCGTTATCGCTCGACCTTTCTCTGGGCATATCTGCTCGCCGCCGTGTCCGTCACCTTTGCGGCGGTCGGGTTTTCTCGGCTCCTCCTGGGCCAGCAGGAGGATGCCTGGACCTCCCTGGCGTACGCCGGGGGGGAATTCCTGCTCCTGGCGGCGGTGTTCGGGGCGGTGATCTGGGCGCGGCGGCAGAAATTCCATGAGAAGTGGCTCGACTTCCGCGCGCTGACCGAGGGACTTCGCTCGCTCACCTTCACGCTGCCTCTCGGCGTGCCGTCGGTACTAGCGGCGGGCCGCGGTGCCGTGGTGGAGACCTGGGTCGACTGGATGCACCGGGCGGTGGTCCGGGAAATCGGAGCGCTCCCGGTGACCATGACTCGGGCGCACCTGCGTGAGGCGCGCGATCTGATCTCACGCGGCGTGCTGGACGGCCAGATTCGCTATCATGGCCACAACGCGAGGGCCCTGCGCCGGGCCGCCCGGCGACTCGAGGTCTTCACCACCTGGTGCTTCCTCGGCGGCTTGGCGCTGGCGGCGTATCACACCGGCGATGCGCTCTTCGAGCTCTTCGCGCATCACCGGACGATGTGGGAGGTGTTTTTTGGACGGAAGCTCTACGAGCTGCCCACCGCAGTCACGCTCGGCATCATCGCGATCTCGGTGCCGGCCTTTGCCGCCGCTATCCATGGCTTCCTGAGCCAGGCGGGAATGCAGGATGGCGCGATCCGGTCCCGCAACATTCACCGGCAGCTCGGCGAGATTCAGAAGACCGTTGGCGATCCCTCCCTTTCCCTCGATTCGGCCACATTGGGTTCTCTCGCCACCGAAACCGCGGCAACGATGAACGCCGAGCTCGGCGCCTGGTTCACCTCCTACCAGGGCAAGCCGCCGAATCTTCCGTAGCGCTACAGGCGGGGAAGGGTTACACCGGTTTGCGCTTGGTACTTGCCCGACTTGTCTCTGTAGCTCGTTTCGCAGATATCGTCGTCGTCGGCCTCGAAAAAGAGCACCTGACAGATCCCCTCGTTGGCGTAGATCTTGGCGGGGAGGGGCGTGGTGTTGCTGATTTCGAGGGTGACGTGGCCTTCCCACTCCGGCTCGAAGGGCGTCACGTTGGTGATGATGCCGCACCGGGCATAGGTGCTCTTGCCGACGCAAATCGTGAGACAATTGCGGGGGATGCGGAAGTATTCGATCGACCGGGCCAGGGCAAAGCTGTTGGGAGGGACGATGCAGACCAGGCCTTCGTATTCCACGAAGCTCTTCGGGTCGAATTCCTTGGGGTCGACGATCGCGGAGAGGACATTCGTAAAGATCTTGAACTCCGGAGCCACCCGCATGTCGTAGCCGTAGGACGAGACGCCGTAGGAGATGACCTTCCTGCCCTGGCCGTCCGGCTCCCGGACCTGACCGTCTACGAACGGGTCGATCATCCCCTGCTCGCGGGCCATCCGGCGGATCCAGCGGTCAGACTTGATGGACATTGGGATTCGGGGCTAAGGGATGGGGACTCCGGCAATCCCCTAAATATAACCCCCACCGAAGTTTGCCTCATCCAGCCGGGTTGAACTCACCCCAGGCCGGGATTACAATTCTGGACTGGTGTGAGTCGACGCTCACTCTCTATCCCCCGACATGCTGCAGCCCTACGTACCACTCCTGATTCTGATCGTCTTCGTGGTGGCGAATGCCGCGCTCATCCTCGGCGTTTCTCACCTCTTTTCGACCTATCGCCGGACACCGACCAAGGTGGCGGCGTACGAGTCGGGCATTCCGGTGTTGGGCGATGCGCGGGAGCGCTTCTCGATCAAGTTCTACCTGGTCGCGATGCTCTTCATCATCTTCGATATCGAAACCGTATTCATGATTCCTTGGGCGGTGGCCTTCCGGCAGCTCTCGGAAATCAGCGGCCTCCTGATCGTCGAAATGTTCGTGTTTATCGCCGTCCTCGGCGTGGGGTACGTCTACATCTGGAAGCGTGGAGCCTTCGAATGGGACTGACGCCGTCCGCCGCCGACCTCACGCCCACCGATGCGGAGCTCGCGGGCGTCTCACCCAATTTCTTGACCACGACGCTCGACGCCCTCACCAACTGGGGCCGGGCCAATTCGCTGTGGCCGATGCCGTTCGGCACCGCCTGCTGCGCCATCGAGTTCATGGCCACGGCGGCGGGGCGTTTCGACGTGGCGCGGTTCGGGATGGAGCGGATGAGTTTCTCTCCGCGGCAGGCCGATCTGCTCATCTGCGCCGGCCGGCTCCCGTTCAAGCTGGCGCCGATCATCCGGCGGATCTGGGACCAGATGCCGCAGCCCAAGTGGTCGATCAGCATGGGGGCCTGCGCGTCGAGCGGCGGCATCTTCGACACTTACGCGATGGTGCAGGGGATCGACACGATCATTCCGGTCGACGTCTACGTGCCGGGATGCCCGCCTCGTCCCGAAGGGCTGATCTACGGGGTCACCATGCTGCAGAAGAAGATTCGCGGCGAGACGATGGTGGATCCGACGCTCCGGCGGGAGACCGAAGTCGACGCCCGCGGCTTCTACCTGCCCCCGGAGAAGATCGACGTTCTCTCCGAACCCTTCGGCAACTCGGTGCACCAAACGAGATCGGCATGACCGCGGCCACCGCGCTCCAAGCGGCCTTCGGTTCCGCCATTGTCCGCAGCGCCGTCTCCTGCGGCGACCTTATCGTCTGGGTCGAGCGGGACCGGGCTCATGATATTCTTGCCTGGCTCCGGGACACCGCCGGGCAGGAGTACAACTACCTCACCGACATCACCGCGGTCGACTATCGCGACCCGGAACGGCCCCTCGAGGTGGTGTACCAGCTCCGGTCGCTGGCCCGAAAGGCCGATCTCCGGGTGAAGATTGCGCTCGACAAGCTGGGGCCGCTCGAAGTTGAATCGGTGTACGATCTCTGGAAGGGCGCCGATTGGCTGGAGCGCGAGGTCTTCGACATGTTTGGTGTCACCTTTCGGGGGCATCCCGACCTTCGGCGCATTCTGATGTGGGACACCTATGCCGAAGGGCACCCGCTGCGAAAGGACTTTCCGCTGCGCGGCCACTTCACTCGCGCGGAGCAGACCCGCCAAGCGCTCGCGGCCAATCCCGAAGCGCACTACTCGATCGAAGAGCTGACCATCGCCGAGGCGTTCGGCGAGCTGCCCGAAGATGTGCGCCGGCGCCTGGCCCACGGCGAGCGGGGGCGCGTAAAATGACCACCCGCACCCTGGAAATGGCGCTGGCCACTCCGTCCCTCGATGCTCAGGGCCGGCCGACGCGCGTGCCGCTAGGTGTCGGTACCACGAAGGGCGATCCGGCCGACGAATTCGGCGCCGAGCCGATGCTCGTCAATATCGGACCGCAGCACCCCGCGACGCACGGAGTGCTCCGGCTCGTGCTCGAGCTCGAAGGAGAGACCGTTCTTCGGTGTATTCCGCACGTGGGGTACTTGCACTCCGGGTTCGAAAAGCTCGGGGAATATCGGCACTACAACCAGATCATCCCACTTACCGACCGCACCGACTACCTGTCGCCGATGGCCAACAACGTTTGCCTGGCGTTGGCGGTCGAAAAGCTGATGGGGATCGAGATCACCGAACGGTGTCAGGTGCTTCGGGTGATCGCCTGTGAGATGAGCCGGATCATCTCACACTTGGTCTGGCTCGGCACCACCGGCATCGACCTCGGCGCGTTTACACCGTTCCTCTGGTCGTTCTACGAGCGGGAGCGGATCTACAACCTGCAAGAGTCGTGGACCGGGGCTCGGCTCACGACGAGCCTTACGCGGGTCGGCGGCATGATGGCGGACGTGCCGGATGGATTCGAGGCGGGGCTGCGGCAGTTCTGCCAGAGCTTTCCCAAGACCCTCGACGAAGTGGACACGATGTTCACCCGGAACGCCATCTGGTGCGGCCGCACCCAAGGCGTCGGGGTCATCGGGCACGACGAGGCGATCAACTATTCGCTCTCCGGCCCGATGCTCCGGGCGAGCGGCGTCGACTACGACGTCCGGAAAGACCGGCCGTACCTTGGCTATGAGAGCTACGATTTCGACGTGCCGGTCGGCGAGCATGGCGACATCTACGACCGCTACCGTATCCGCCTCGAAGAGATGTATCAGTCGACCCGAATCTTGGACCAGGCGCTCGACCGGTTGGCCAAGCTGAAAGGGGCGCCGGTCAACGTCTCCGACCCGAAGGTCATCCTGCCCCCGAAGTCGCGCGCGATGAGCGACATGGAGGCGATGATCTTCCATTTCAAGCAGGTGATGGAAGGGGTTCCCGCGCCGATCGGCGAGTCCTATATGGGGGTTGAAAACCCCAAAGGCGAACTCGGCTACTACTTCGTCTCGGACGGTACCGCCAAGCCGGTGCGTTGGCGCATTCGCCCTCCGTCGTTCATCAACCTGGCGTGTCTGCCGCGGCTCTGCGAAGGCGCGCTGCTCTCGGATGTGATCGCCATCAACGCCAGCGTGGACATCGTCATGGGGGAGATCGACCGATGAGCGCGGCCCAAGGTGCCGCTCCGACCGAAGCACCACACGAGCCGGTCTTCGCCGGTAAGCCCAGGGAGCGACTGGAAGCACTCTTTCCGAAATACCCGACCAAGCAGGCCTGCTTGCTTCCGGCTCTCTGGATCGTGCAGGAAGAACGGGGCTGGATTTCTCCGGCAGCGATGGCGGAGGTGGCCACGGTGCTCGGCCTGACGCCCGCCTACGTGCGCGGCGTGGTCACCTTCTACACGATGTACCATACCCATCCGGTCGGCCGGCACTTCATCCAGGTCTGCACGACCTCGCCCTGCCATCTCTGCGGTTCGGACGATGTGGTGAAGGCGCTGCTCAAGGAAACCGGGTGCGGAGAGCTGGGTACCACGAGTGCCGACGGACGCTTCACCGTCATCGAGGTGGAATGCCTCGGCGCCTGTGGCTTTGCCACACCGATTCTCGTAGACAACGATTTCATCGAGAGCGTGACCCCGGAGCGGGTGCCGGGCATTCTGGCGGGGTACCGGTAATGGGCTATCCGCATCCCCCCCACGCCAAAGAGTCGGTCGTTCTCTCGAAGCATTTCGGCGATGCCGGCGCGCGCACGTACGCCGGCTGGGTCGAGCGGGGCGGCTACGAGGGTCTCAAGAAGGCGCTCGGCATGACCCCCGACGCGCTGATCGAAGAAGTGAAGGCCTCCGGGCTTCGCGGCCGCGGCGGCGCCGGTTTCCCGACCGGCCTCAAGTGGAGCTTCATGCCGAAGAATGACGGCAAGCCCCACTATCTCTGCTGCAACGCCGACGAATCGGAGCCGGGCACCTTCAAGGACCGGGAGATCATGCGGTGGACGCCGCATGCGCTCATCGAGGGGTGCGCGGTGGCCTGCCACGCGATCGGCGCCGAGACCTGCTACATCTACATTCGGGGCGAATTCACCGAGCCGTACAAGATCATGGAAGCGGCGGTGGCCGATGCCTACAAGAACGGGGCGGTCGGCGCCAACGCGATGGGCTCGGGGAAGCGAATCGACATCGTGCTGCACCGCGGGGCGGGGGCATACATCTGCGGCGAAGAAACCGCGCTGATGAACTCGATCGAGGGCAAGCGCGGCAACCCGAGGATCAAGCCGCCGTTCCCGGCGGCGGCGGGGCTCTTCGGTATGCCGACCACGATCAACAACGTCGAGACCCTCGCGGCGGTACCGCATATCCTGATGCGCGGCGCTGCTTGGTACAAAGGGCTCTGCCTTTCGAATCCGAAGAGTACCGGCACCAAACTCTGGTCGGTTTGCGGCCACGTCATGAAGCCCGGCAACTTCGAAGTCACGATGGGATTCCCGATGAAGGATCTCATCTATGAACTCGCCGGCGGGATGCGGCCGGGGCGGACCCTCAAGGCGGTCATTCCGGGCGGCTCGTCGGTCCCGCTTATGAATCGCGAAGAGGCGGAGTCGGCCCTCTGCGACTACGAGGGGGTCGTCGAGAAGGGCTCCATGCTCGGCTCGGCGGGGTTCATCGTGATGGACGATTCGGCCGACATCGTCTACGAGGTGTACCGGCTCGCCAAGTTCTATGCGCACGAGAGCTGTGCCCAGTGCACCCAGTGCCGCGAAGGAACGGCATGGACGACGAAGATCCTCGAACGGATGCTCCATGGCCAAGGCAAGCCGGAGGATCTCGACCTCTTGCTCGATCTCTCCGACAACATGACCGGCAAGACGATCTGCGTGCTCTCCGATAGTTGCGCCGCGCCGATCGTGAGCGGGATCAAGAAGTTCCGCGGAGAGTTCGACGCCTATCTAGCCCGCGCCAAGGGACCGGCGGTGGCGGTATGAGCACGGCGTCATTGCGAGGCGGCGAAGCCGCCGAGGCAATCTCATCGAGATCGCCACGGGCGCTCCGCGCCCTCGCGATGACTACACGGGGACTGCGCGTCCTCGCGATGACTACACGGGGACTGCGCGTCCTCGCGACGACTATATGAGCGACTCGATGCCTCAAGACTTGGTCAGTGTCACCATCGATGGTGTGGCCGTTTCCGTGCCGAAAGGCACCACCATCATCGAGGCGGCCAAGCAGGCCGGCGTCTTGGTGCCGCACTACTGCTACCACCCCTCGCTGCCGTCGCCGGCGGTCTGCCGGATGTGTCTGGTCGAGGTCGAGAAAGCGCCGAAGCTGATGCCCGCCTGTGTCACCACGGTGGCCGAGGGCCAGGTGGTGAAGGTGAATAGCAAGCCCGCCAAGGATGCGCGGGAGAGTGTGCTGGAGTTCTTGCTCATCAACCATCCGCTCGACTGCCCGGTCTGCGACCAGGCGGGAGAGTGCGAGTTGCAGGACTACGTCTTCCAGGAAGGGCGCGCCGGCACCCGCTACGCGGACTATGCCAAACGCTTCAATCCGGTCGAAGACTTTGGGCCCGATATTCTGTATGTGGCCAACCGGTGCATCCTCTGTACTCGCTGCGTCCGGTTCATGGACGATGTAGCGGAGCAGCCGGTGCTCAACGTCTCGGAGCGGGGCGACCGCGCCTACATCGGGATCGACCAAGAACAGCTGCTCGACCATCCGTGGGCCGGCAACGTGGTCGACCTCTGCCCGGTTGGCTCGCTCATTTCCAAGGACTTCCTCCACAAGGCCCGCGCCTGGGACTTGGACAAGAGCGCGAGCATCTGTCCCGGCTGCACCCAGGGCTGCAACATCATGGTCGACACGCGCGATGACGTGGTGGTTCGGCTCCGTCCCCGCGCCAACCTCGACGTGAACCGGCACTTCATGTGCGATACCGGCCGCGCCGACTATCGCTGGATGAACCGGGGCGACCGGGTGGAGGCGCCTCTCGTTCGCGCCGGGACGAAGCACGCCGCGGTGGACTGGGACGTGGCCATTCCCAAGCTCGCGCAACTGGTCGCCGGAGCCGCGGGCCGAGTGGTCATCCTCGCCTCGGGCCGGGCCTCGCTCGAAAGCCTGGCATGGGTGCGGCGGCTGGTGGATGGAAAGGACGTCACCGCGGCCATCAAGGTGCCGACCGGTGCCGAAGCGCCGCTCGCCGGCGTCGCGCATCTGGCGCTGCGCAAGGAGCGGGTGCCTAACCTTGACGGCGGGCGGCTGGCGGGGTATCGGGCGGCTTGGAGCGACGCCGTCTCCAAAGCCGAAGGGGCGGCCCTCGTGATCCTCCTCGACGCCGACTTGACCGATGGCGAGGTGGCCAGGCTCGCGAGCGCCGGTACCGTGGTGGCCCTGACGAGCGTCGACGATGAGCGGCTGGCCGGTGTGGCGGCCCTCTTGCCCGTAACGACCATGGCCGAAGAGAACGGCACCTACGTGAATCGCGATCTGCGGGTGCAACGGTACACCGAGGCGAAGGCGGCGCCCGGCATGGCGCGCCCGGCGTGGTGGGTGGCCGCCGAGGCGTGGGCACAGGCGGGCGGTGGCCGCCGCGCGCCACTCACCGCGGC
>JABFSM010000134.1 GCA_013140635.1 Gemmatimonadales bacterium | reverse complement strand
GTCTGGGAACGGGGGGGCGGCGCCGCGGCCGACCCGAAATTCCACATAACGCCTGGGGTGGGCATTCGGTTTCTCACACCGCTCGGGCCGGCGCGCATCGACGTGGGCTACAATCCCGAACCGCTGCCCGCGGGACGGCTCTATGTGATCAGCCCCTCCGGCGATCTCACCCTGATTCGCCAGAGCTATCAGCGCGCGAAGAAGACCGGCAAGGGCTTCGCGGTCCAGATCAGCGTGGGGCATCCGTTCTGATGCGCCGCCGCGCCGCACGGGGCCTGTTCGTGCTCATCTGCGGAGCGCTCGCGGCGGTGCTCGGCATCGTATCGGCGATTCTCTACACGCCGCACGGCAAGGCGCTCTTGGCGCGGCTCGTCACCCAAGAGGCGCACCGCCTGGTGCGCGGTTCCGTCGCGATCCGGTCGGTGAGCGGCACCTGGTACGGCGGATTCGCCCTCGATGGCGTGGTCATCCGCGATACCGCGGGGACGCTCTTCGCCGATGTACCTCGTCTCGAGGTGAGGTACACCCTCGCCAATCTCCTGGCGGGCCGGGTGGTGGTCTCGTCGGCGACGTTGCGCGGCCTCCAGCTGCAGATCATCAAGCATCGCAGCGGGCGGCTCAACTACGAGGAGATCTTCCGGCTCAACGAAGGGCCTCCCGGAACCGGGCCGACACCGCTGATCGAGATTCACGATCTGACGATCGACAGCGGGCGGGTGACGATCCGGGTCCCGTGGAATCCCGACGGCCGTCTGCGTTCGGCGGCGCGGATCGACTCGGCCTTGGCGTTCGAGCGCACCAAGCCGGGGCGGCGCATCGAGGTGGGGCGCGACGGACTCGAGATCGTGCGAACGATCGACGGGTTGAACAGCCGGTTCAACCTGGTGCGGATCTCCTCACCCGACCGGCAGCCGGTGACGCTCGACATCGAGCGGCTGGCGGCACGGATCAGCGATCCCGGGCTCCTGGTGCGCGATCTGCAGGGCCAGGTACGCGCGAAGAACGACAGCCTCCTCTTCGATCTCACCAAGGCGGAGTTGCCGGGCACGTTCGGACGCGGTGCCGGCCGGATCGACTGGCCGCGCGACACGCTGATGTACAATTTCAACTTCACCGCCGACCGGCTGGCGCTCGCCGACCTTCAATTCATCTCGCCCCTCTTTCCCGATTTTCGGGGCCGCGCGCGGGTGCGGGCGCGGTCGATTACCGGGTCGAGGCACGAATACGATATTCGGGACCTCCGGGTCGGAGATGATTCCTCCTCGGTGGCGGGGCGCCTGGTGGCGCTAACCGATATCGGGCGGGGTCTCGGCTTTCGCGACCTTCGCCTCGATCTGACGAATCTCGACCTCGACGACGTCCGTGCGTACCTCGATACCCTCCCTCTCGACGGCCGCCTGACGGGGAGGCTTGCCGCCGCCGGGTTCTTCGACCGGATGACCATCTCGCTCGACTGGCTCTTTCGCGATGCGAGAGTGGCCGGCGGGGCCGAGAGCCAACTCGCGCTCGATGGCTCAATCCGAATCGGCGGTGCCGAGGGAATGTTCTTCGATACGGCCAAGGTCGCGAGCTCCGACATCGACCTGCGCACGGTGCGGTTGATCTCGCCGGCGGTGATTCTCGAGGGGCGGCTCGGGCTCGTGGGCACCCTCGCCGGGCCGTGGAAGAATGTCGTCTTCGACGGAGACGTCGAACACCGGGACGGGGAACGGCGGCCGAGCCGTCTGCGGGGCGCCGTTCGCCTCGATACGCGGGGCGAGGTCTTGGGGCTCGAGACCGATCTGGTTCTCGATTCGCTCGCCTTCGACGGCATTCGCCGGACCTTTCCCACGCTCAAAGCGACCGGTCGGCTGGGCGGCCGTGTGAAGCTGCTCGGTACGCTCGACCGGCTCCGCGTCGACGCGAATGTCGGCGGCGAGCTCGGGCGGGTGACGGCCGTCGGGCTGGCGAGGCTCACCCCTCCCAAGTGGGGCGCCGATTCGCTCCGGCTCACGTTCAGCGCACTCGACCTCGAACGACTGGCGGGCACCGGCCCGGCCACCCGCCTGGCGGGGGAGCTTCGGGCAAACGGACTGGTCGTCGATTCGGCCGTCGCGCCGGTCGGACAGCTCGCAGTGACCCTCGGAGGGAGCCGCATCGGGGCGTTCGAACTCGATTCCGGCACCGCCGTCCTAACGGCGGCCGGCGGCCGCATCACCTTCGATACCCTCGTCGCGACCTGGAGCGGCGGGCGGCTCGCGGGCGCAGGATCGCTGGGGTGGGCCGCGCCGGAGAGCGGGAAGTTGATCGTGCATGCGGAGGCGGACGATCTCCGCGGCTTCGACTCCCTTGCGCTCGCGGCCACCGGTTTCGTTCGCGATAGCGCCGCGCCGGCCACGGTGCTTCACGGGAAGGGCCGCGCCGATCTCACGCTCGAGGGAAGCGTCGCCTCGTTCGCGGTGTCCGGAGAGGCGGTCGTCGATTCGGCGGGATGGCTCGGGTACCGGGTCAAGAACGCGCACGCCACCGTCGCCTGGCCACATCCCGATTCCGCCTTTCGGGCCGCGATCACCGTCGACACGGTGTACAAGGGACGGCTCGCCTTCCGGGCGCTGGACGGCCAGGCGTCGGGCCGGCCCGATACCCTGTCGTGGCGGATCGGAGCGAGCGGGACCAAGGGATCTCGGGTGGCGGCGGCGGGTGAGTACCGGGACGGCCCCGGTGGCCGGCTTCTCCGCGCCGACCGCCTGACGCTCGCGCTACTCGGCAGGGAGTGGCGCTTGGCGGCGCCACTCGAGGCCCGGTTCCGGGACTCGCTGGTGGTGCTGGACACCGTCCGGCTGCTCACCAGCGACGGCTCGGGCAGCGTCGAGGTGGCCGGCCGGCTCTCCCGCGGCGCCAGCGCCGACCTGAGCCTAACTGTACTCGGCGTGCAGCTTCAGGACGTCTACGAGCTGCTCCAACGGGACACGGCCGGGGTGGCCGGGTCGGTCGCGCTCGATGGGCGGCTCGGCGGTACCGGCCGAACGCCCGAAATCCGAGGCACCGGGGCGATCACCGGCGCCGTGTTCGGCGACTTTCGGGCCCCGCTCATCCGGTCGGCCTTCGACTACCGGGATCATCTACTGCGCACCAACCTGACCTTTTGGCGCGCCGGGCTGCCGGTTGTGGAAGTCGATGCCAGCCTTCCCGCGGACCTCGCCCTCACGCGGACGGCCCGCCGGCAACTCCCCGGCCCGATCAGGATTGTGGCGACCGGCGACAGCGTCGACCTGGCGATCGTCGAGGCGTTCACCCCGAATCTCCGGCGGGTCACCGGCTCGATCGACGTCGATGCCCGGATCGAGGGGAGTTGGGAGGAGCCCCGCCTGGCCGGCCACGTGCGGTTCATCGAGGGGGGCGCCGACGTTCCCGCGCTCGGCGTGCGGTATGGAGGGGTGAACGGGATGCTGCGCTTGAGCGCCGACTCGATTCTCGCCGACAGCATCCGGGTCCGGGGCGGTGAGGGAAGCCTGACGGTGAATGGCGGGATTCGGCTCGCCCAGCTCACCCAGCCGATTCTCGGGCTCACGTTGTCGGCCAAGGATTTCGAGCTGATCAATGTCGACGACTACTTGAGGATCCAAGCCTGGGGGGATGTCGCGCTGAGCGGGCCCTTGCTCCATCCCGTCCTGACCGGCGGCGGCCGTCTCACGAACAGCGTGATCTACTTCTCGGATCTGATCAGCAAGGAGATCGTCAACCTCGAAGATCCGCTGGTGGCGGACCTGGTCGATACGGTGGCGCTCCGGCAGCAGAATCTCGGCGCGAATTTCCAGAGCCGGTTCCTCGACTCCCTTGCCATTCGCGACCTCGACTTCATCGTCGGGGAAGGGGTCTGGCTGCGATCGAGCGAGGCCAACTTCCAGCTCGAAGGGCGGCTCCGGATCAACAAGTCCAGAAAGCAGTACCGCGTGGACGGGAACCTCTCGACGCCGCGCGGCACCTACACCCTGGCCGTCGCGGGGTTCATCAACCGGACCTTCTCGGTGGAACGCGGGACGGTGCGCTACTTCGGCGATCTCAACGCCGAACTCGACGTCGAGGCGCGCCATGTGGTGAAATTGGGGCAGGGGAGCGTCTCGGATCTTCCGGTTATCGCCCATATCACCGGCACCCTCGAGGTGCCGAAGCTCGAGCTCAAGACGCCGCCCGACCGTCCGCCGATGTCGGAACAAGAGCTCATCTCGATGCTGATCACCGGCACCACCGATCCCACGGCGTTCGGGGCGGTCAACGCGCAGACCGCCCTCGCCTACGGCCTCGGCGCCGTGTCGGCACAGCTCCAATCGAAGTTGCTCTCGTCTTCGGGCCAGGTATTCGACCTCATCGAGATCCGCCCCGGGTTCGCGTCGAGCGGCCTCCTGGCGGCGACCACGGCCCCGACGCAGTTCGCGCTCGGCCGGGCCATATCGAGCAAGCTCTTCATCGTCGCGAATGCGTCGCTCTGCACCAATTCTTCGAGCCAAGTCTTCAGCGCGCGGAACCTGGGCGCCAGCCTCGAGTACCGGTTCCGCCGGGAACTCCGGTTTCTCCTCTCCGCCGAGCCGATTCAGGTGTGCCTCTCGTCGGCCTCGGAGGCCTTCTCAACCGCCAGGCGGTATCAGTTCGGCGGCGAACTCCGCTGGGATCGGAACTACTAATCGATGTCGCGCGTCCTGCTCATCGCCAACCCGGTTGCCGCGAGAACCCGGGACCATGTCCGTATGCGGGTGGCCGAGGCGCTCGCCCGCGCCGGCTGGCGCACCGAGATTGCGATCACCACCGGCCCCGCCGACGCGAAGGTCTTTGCCCGTGAGGCGGTTGCCGCCGGCGTGGACGTCGTGGCGGTCTTCGGCGGCGACGGGACCAGCATGCAAGCGGTCGCGTCGATCGTGGGCACCGATGTCGCGCTCGGGTTGATTCCGGGGGGAACCGGCAACCTCCTCGCCGGCAATCTTGGCGTCCCGTCGAATCCGCTCCGCGCCGTCCGGGCCATCACCCACGGGCGGCGGCGGAAGATCGATCTGGGCCGCGTCGCGCTTCCGGATGGAGCGCACTACTTCGGGGTGGCCTGCGGCGCGGGGATCGACGCGCACATCATGGGGCAGACCACGGCGGTCCACAAACGGCGGTTCGGGATGACCGCCTACTGGGCCACGACCTTTCGTTCGCTGCCGCTGCTCAAGAGCACTCCGGTGACCGTGACGGTCGACGGCCGCCGCGCGGACGTCCGGGCCACCATCGTTCTCATCATGAATTGCCGCGAAATGATCCCGGGGCTGGTCCCGATCCGGCCGGATATCCATCCGGACGACGGCATCCTCGATCTGATCACCGTGGCCGCCGATACCCCATGGCAGGGGGTCCGGGCCCTGGCGCGGGCCATCGCGAACGGGCGCCGGAGCGTGATCCGGTCCTACCCGGAGCTCTATTACGACCGAGGCACCCGCTTTACGGTGGAGCCCGCCGAAGCGCTTCCCGTCCAATTCGACGGCGATCCTGTGGGGACGACCCCGTTTACCGCCGAGGTGCTTCCCGGCGCGCTCACCGTGATGGTACCCCGCGAATAAGCCGCCGGAAAGCCGGAGATTGCGCTCGAAGGGCACTGACTACATTCTTGACATACCATGACTGATTCTGTTCTCCTGATTCACGACGATCCCGGCCTCCTTCGCACCATCGGCGCCCGGTTCGAGCAGACCGGGTCCGAGGTCTTGCGGGAACTGACCGGTGACGCCGGCATTGCCACGCTTGAGCGGGCCCAACCCGACGTGGTCTGCCTCGCGATGCACCTGGCCGACGGGGCGCCGGCGCTGGTCCAGCGGCTGGCGGGGCAAGAGGCCCCCGTCGTCGTGTTCGGAGAGCAAGTCACCCCGGCCGCGATGGCGCGGGTCCTTGGCGACGGCGCGAGCCAAGTGGCGGATACGGCGACGACGCCTGAACTGCTGCTCACCCTGGCGCAGCGCGCCGCCATCGAGGGCCGGCGGCGGCGGGTGGCCGAACTCGTCGTCCAGCGCGGCGCGTCAAAATTCGGCGCCGATGCCCTGGGCGGCTCTCCCGCCATGCGGCAGCTCGCCAATCAGATCGGGCTCCTGGCGCAGAGCGAGCGCACCACCCTGCTCCTGACCGGCGAGGCGGGAGTGGGCAAGGCCTGGGCGGCGCGGATCATCCACGACTTGGGGGCCCGGGCCGGGCGCCCCTTTCTCGATGTACGGTTAGGCGGCCAGAACCCGGTCTACCTCGAGTCGCTGATCTTCGGGCACGAGAAGGGCGCCTTCGTCGAGGCCACGTCGCGGCGGCGAGGACTGCTCGAACTCGCGGACGGCGGCACGCTGCTGCTCCGCGAAATCGCCGATCTTCCCGCCGAATTGCAGCCCAAGCTGCTCCGGGTGCTCGAGACGCGGAGCTTCCGCCGGCTCGGCGGCACCCAGGATATTTCCGCCGACACCCGGCTCATGGTGACGACGCGGCGTGCCCTGGCCACCGAGGTGGATGCGGAGCGCTTTCGCCAGGACTTATTCTACCGGCTGAGCGTGATGTCGCTGGCGCTGCCGGCGCTCCGGGAGCGGTCGCTCGACGACCGGGGCGGCGTGATCTCCGCCATTCACCTCGAATTGAAGGGCATGTATCCGGAAGGGCCGTCGGTACTCTCTCCCGAGGTTCTCGGACGATTCCACGACTACGCCTGGCCCGGCAACATCCGCGAGGTGGAACTGGTGCTGGAGCGGGCGATGGTGGTGGCGCGGGGGCAGATCGCGATCGGCGTGGAGCATCTTCCCGGCGAGTTCCGGGCGCGTCCCGGCATCGGAGACCGGCGCCACACGCCGATGAGCATCGAGGATCTCGAGCATCAGCACATCGAGCGGACCCTCCGCTATCACGGAGGCAACCGCACGCGGGCGGCGAAGGAACTGGGCATCTCTCGCGCCACGCTCATCAACAAGATCAAACTCTACGGGATTACGGAGTAACCGGTGCCACTCAGGCCCCGTCCCCCCGCCACCGATGTCATGGAGTGCCGCAGTTGCGGCCAACAGGAGCGCGCCTCCGAAGGGTATCCATGTCGCCGCTGCGGGACCTTTCTCTGCGTGATCTGCAACCTCCGCGGCGTCGACTACTGCCGGAAATGCGCGGCCGAAAGCGGATCGGCACCTCCTCAGGCCAAGGCGTGAAGCGCAAGCTCGTCCTCTTCGACATCGACGGCACCCTTCTCCTTTCCGCCGGCGCCGGCCGGCGGGCGATCTTTGCCGCTCTCGCCGGTCTCCTGAGCGATACGCCAGCCACCGCCGGCATCCGCTTCGACGGGAAGACCGATCCGCAAATCGTGACCGAGCTGTTGGCGGCGGCGGGACATCCGTCACCTTCGAGCCCTGAGCTGATCCGTGAGGTGCTCGAACGCTACGTTGGGCGGCTCGAGGCGGAGTTGGTCGTGAGCGGCCATCATTCGCGCGTCATGCCGGGGATTCCTGAACTACTCGACCGGCTGGAGGCCGATTCCGGCGTGTTGCTCGGCCTGGTCACCGGCAACGTCGCGCCCGGCGCCCGGCTCAAGCTCACCCGGGCGGGGATCGCGCCGGAGCGGTTCGTGGTTGGGGCCTTCGGGTCGGATCATCATTCGCGCGGAGAGTTGCCCCCGATCGCGGCGCGGCGGGCGGAACCTCATTTCGGGCGTGTCCCCGGCGGCTCGGAGGTCGTCATCATCGGTGACACCCCGGCCGATGTGCGTTGCGCGGAGGCGATCGGCGCCCGGACGGTGGCGGTGGCCACCGGCGGATACACCGTCGCGGAGCTTGCCGCCACCGGCGCGGACCGCGTCTTCGCGGATTTCAGCGGTGTCGATGAGGCGCTGGAGGCGATTCTATCCTAGAGACGGAACTCAAGGCGGTGGTATCCGATCCGGGGCAGCTTCGCGCCAGGTTGTCGGCGAACGGGGCTCGGGCCGGGTTCGCCGGCCGGATGACGGATCGCCGATTCGACCGTAGCGGCGAACTGGCCGGGCGGGACGAAGTGCTCCGGCTCCGGTATTTTCGCGGCATGGACGGCACCGAACGCGCCGTCGTCGGCTGGAAGGGCCCGGTCTCGGTTACCCCGGAAGGGCTCAAGGCGCGGCGGGAGCTCGAGTACGATGTCCGGAGCGCGGGGGGCGATCCCGCGGCCTTCCTGGAAGCGTTAGGTTATGCCGAGGTGTATGTGGTGGAGCGCCATGTGGAGTATTACCACCTCGGGCCCGCGACCGCCCGGCTCGAGTGGTACCCGCGCATGGACGTGCTCCTCGAGGTCGAAGCCGATCCGTCCGCCATCGCGGCCGCGCTCGCGGCCACCGGCCTTCCGCGGGAACGCTTCTCTCCGCAGTCCCTCCGTGAATTCGCCGCGGAATACCAGGCGCGCACCGGCATGCCGGCCGCCCTGTCGCTGGCCGAACTCGGTGCCGACGCGCCCTCCTGGGAGGGCCGGTGACCGCGCCCGCTTCCGGCGCCTTGCCGGAGATCGGCCCGCTCCTCGGGCGGCTGGCCGGGTGGTCCGAAGAGGGCGTGCTGGCCGACGGTATCCTGGGGCCGATTCGCCTCGGTCTCGTCGACGCCATCCTGGAAAGGGCCGGGGTAGCCCGCCGGCATCTGGCCGCGGGAAACATAACGTCCGCCCGGTCGGCGATCGGCCGTCCCGCCTGGCTTTCGGAATGGGAGCGCGCGGTCGCCGCCGCCTCCGCCGCCGTGGCGGAAGAGGCGGAGCGCCGCCTCCGCCACGCGGCCATCGCGGCCCGTTATCCGGCCAAGCGACTGGCCTCGCTGCTTCCCGATGTGTAGGAAAAGCGAGTCCTCTCGTCCCGGCTCTCGGCGGTGGGAGTGCCGCTGGAGGAGGG
>JABFSM010000068.1 GCA_013140635.1 Gemmatimonadales bacterium | reverse complement strand
GGCGGCAGCGCCCTCTCGCGGGACGCCGGACGCAGCTGGGTCAAGCTTGAAGGCCCCGGGTTCAACGCCGTGAGCTGCGCCGGCGGCGTGAATGCCTGCTGGGCCGCCGGCACCGGCGGCCGGATCGCCCGGCTTACCCTTCCGCGCTGATCTCGCGGCCAAGTTCCACGGCGCGCGCCACCAGCAGGTCGAAGTCCTCTCGCCGGCTGCGGTGATTCGCGATCGCCACTCGAATCGCGAACCGGCCGTTGAGCAGCGTCCCCGACGGCACCGCCACCCCCCGCTCCTGAATGCGGATGAGCAGCTCCCGATTGAGCGCGTCGAGCGCCGGGCCGTCCGGACCCGTTCCGCGGTAGCGGAAGCAGACGATATTGAGCGGCACCGGAGCCAGGAGTTCGAGCTCGGCATGCTGGTGGACCAGCCCCGCCAGATACGCGGCTTGGGCCACGTTCTGCTCGATGAGCCGGGCGTATTTCGCGATCCCATGCTCTTGCAGCAGCATCCAGACCTTGAGCCCGCGGAATTCCCGCGAGAGTTCGGGGCCGAGCGAGCCGGGATCGTGGTCGTTAGGTGCCGCCCCCCGCGCTTCTCGGCTGAGATAGCTGGCCGGCACGGTGAACGGGCGCTGGTGCGCCGCCCGGTCCCGGATCAGCACGCATCCGACGTCGTACGGCATGTAGAGCCACTTGTGCAGGTCGAAGGCGATCGAATCGGCGCGCTCCATCCCGGCGACCAGCGGGCGGAGCCGGCCGGAGAGCGCGGCCAGCGCGCCGAAGGCGCCATCCACATGGAACCAGAGCCCCTCGCGGCGGCAGAGGTCGGCCAGCGCCGCCAGATCGTCGATCGCGCCGGTGTTGACGGTTCCCGCGTTCCCCACGACGCAGAACGGCCGCCCGCCCGCGGCACGATCGCCGGCGATGGCGCGTTCCAGCGCGGCCAGATCGATCCGGAACTCCGCATCCGCCGGCACCGATCGGAGCGCGCGCTGCCCGAGTCCGAGCAACCGCGCCGCCTTGTCGACCGACGAGTGCGTCTGCGCCGAGGCATAGAGCACCGGTGTCCCCGCCGCCACCGCAACACCCTCCTCGCTGATCCTTGGGTCGAAGGCGTCCCGCGCCGCGGCAATCGCCACCAGGTTCGCCACCGAACCGCCGGTCACCAAGACACCGCTCGCCTCCGGCGGAAAGCCGAGCATCGCCTTGCACCAATCGATGACCTGCTCCTCCACGTACGGCGCCGCTTGATGGCCCCCGCCGGCGTTGGTGTTGAGGACCGCCGTGGCGAATTCGGCAAGTGCGCCGCTCGGGCTTCCGGTGCCGTTCACCCAGCCCCAGAACCGCGGATGGACGTTCCCCCACGGATAAGGGAGCACCGATCGCCGGAACTCGTCCCAACTGGCCGCAAGCCCTGCCCCCGCCTCGGGGAGCGGTCGCCGGAGTCCCGCGCGAACCTCTTCGGGAACCGGCTGCCACACCGGGCGCTCCCGCACCCCCCGCAACCAATCGAGGAGTTCATCGACGGTGCGATGGGCATGCGCTCGAAAGTCGTCCCAGGACGCGGGATCCAGCGACTCTTCGGGATGATCGGCCATGCGAAGATCCTCTTGCGGCAAGACGTGAGATAGGGGAAGATACGCTTCCGTGCGTCGCTAACCACCGAAATTCGGACCTCAAATGCTCTACGCCATCGGTTCCGCCCTCGCTCTCGTGACCCACCACGCCGGCCTCCCCGCCGACAGCGCCGGCCGCGCCGCCGTGGCCTCTTGGCGCGCGGGGCGGGAAACCGAAATCGTGCGGGAGTACGTCGACCTGCTCGCGATTCCGAATGTCGCGTCCGACTCGGTCAACATAAGGCGCAACGCCGCAGCTCTTGTCACGATGTTGGAACGGCGCGGAGTCGCGGCTCGGCTCCTCGAAGCCCCGGGGTCTCCTCCCGCCGTCTACGGAGAGCTCACCGTTCCCGGTGCTACCCGAACCGTCGTGCTCTACGCGCACTACGACGGCCAGCCGGTCGACACCACGCGGTGGGCCTCTTCCCCCTGGCGCCCGATCCTTCGCGACAAAGCCATACAAGCCGGCGGCAAGGAAATTCCCTGGCCGGCCCGGGGGGCTCGCTTCGAACCGGAGTGGCGCATCTATGCCCGCTCAACCGGAGACGACAAGGGATCGATCATCGCGCAGCTCACCGCCCTCGATGCGCTTCGGGCCCAAGGCGCCCGACCGACGGTCAACTTGAAGTTCTTCTTCGAGGGAGAAGAGGAGGCCGGGTCCGACCATCTGCGCGATATGCTGACCCGCCACGCCGCGCTGCTCCAGGCCGACCTGTGGGTCTTTGGCGACGGCCCGGTGCACCAGACGCGGCGGCCCCAGATCGTCTTCGGCGTGCGGGGGGTGATGGGCGTTCAATTGACGGTGTATGGGCCGGCGCGGCCGCTCCATAGCGGACACTACGGCAATTGGGCGCCGAATCCTAACGTCATGCTCGCCGGCCTCCTCGCCTCGATGCGGAACGAGGACGGCCGCATCCTGATCGACCGCTTCTACGACGATGTGCGCCCGATCACTCCGGCCGATCGCTCCGCGTTCGGCCGGATCCCCCCCGTCGAGGAGCAGCTCGCCGGCGAACTCCGGCTCCGCCGCACC
>JABFSM010000309.1 GCA_013140635.1 Gemmatimonadales bacterium | reverse complement strand
CCCCCGGACAAGTCCCCGGACACGCTTCGCAGTGGTGGGGTGGCTCTGGATTACGGTCTCCCGCGCGGCCATCCGCATTTTCTCCCGGCCATCCTCCAACGAGCGCGGAAAGCTATCTCCCGCCGACTCGCCTACCATCTTCGTCGCGAGCTCAAGCGGCGGGGCTTTCGATTCCAGAGATGAACGGCTTCTGGCTCCTCCTCGCCGCGGTCGTCCTGGCTGGCCTTGTCGCTGGGTTCACCTTGCCACGGCAGAACCCGCCAGCCCAGGTCAAAATCCTGCTGTCTGCAGACACCTCGGGTTTCGCGGCAAGCCTCCGTCACGCCCAGGCGACGCTTGAGAGCTTCATGGCGGCCGAGCGGCTCGGCGCAGCCATGGAAGGGATGGTTGGTCACCACCTCTGGAGGCGGTCGATTCGACCAGTGCGACCGCTCGGCTACAGTCGTCAGGGGACGCTATGACGGCCTGGCGTACCTTCACCCGGAACGTTCAGAGCGTCAGAGATCTTCGTCTGATCTACTGCGTCCAGACCGAAGAGCAAGCCAGTCGCAGGCCCCGGCGGCAGACGCTCTCGTACGAAAGAGCGTTCCGAAGGCTGGTCAACGGGGGCAACGTGGAGCTGCGTCGGTTCTCGAAGCGGCGAAGGGGGAAGCGATGATCGGCGCTCCCCTCGAGATTGACGTGCGCGCCGGAGACCTCTTCACGGTCTTTGAGCGCTTCACAAAGGAGACTCCTGGGGCGGTAGCCGTGGGCGTTAATCGCACTGTGGAGGAGTTTCTAAGCGAAGAGCGCCGAATCATTCAGGGCGCCATGATCGTTCGCGAGGGCCGTTTCATTCTCCCCCCACAACAACTCCCTCGAGCCTGGAGAGCAACGAAAGACCGCCTCTGGGCCGTGGCGGACGTGGGCGACGATCAGGGTAAAGGAACGATCGGGAATCGGCGGCGTGAGATACTGAGCCCCTTCGAGGAGGGGGACGTGAAGCGCGGGGATCCCCGAATGCCCGTTGCGATCCCGACCAGGGCCATCCGGCCGACGCCTGAGAGTCGCATCCCAAGGAGTAAGTACCCGCGGAACATGGTGGGGATGTTCGACAGCGGTGACGCCCTCGGCTTGGGCTTCAACGGCCGGTTTCAGGGTCTCGGGACGAAGGCGCGGATCCAGAATGTGTTCAAGAAAAAAAAGGGGGGCACCACTCAGATCTGGCGTAAACAAGTGGGTCGCTTTTTTGTCCTGGGCCAATTTGGTGACCGGATCCACGGTGTGTATGAGCGCACCGGGCCCGGCCGGCGGGATGTACGCATGGATTGGGCGTTCCGCCCGGAAGTGCCCCGCCCTGCCGTACTGCGCTTCCGCGCCACAGCTCAGCGCATCGGTGACGCCCGTCTCGGCGCGAACATCCTCGGCTTCTTCGACCTGGTCATGGAACGAGGTGTCCCTCAGGCTTCCAGTGCTGAACGACAGCACGCGGCCGCCGCCCGCGCGGCGCGGGGATAGTAGACATCGTGAGCATCAGCACCGTACTGACCTGGCTTGCCAAGGCGATCGCCGCGTTCGTAGTAGCCATCCTAGCCGGCCGGCTCCTCGTAACGACCGTCGTCCGCGCCGCGCGGCGCTGGCCCGCGTTCGATCGAGCGTTGGGGCGCCTGACAGCACCGATCACCCGAGCCATGGTCCGACGCATGCGCGCGGTGGCTGCGCGTCGGAGGTCGAAGTGAATGGCCGTCGGGCACTCCCCCACCCCCGAAAAGATGGGGCAGAATGTCACGGGTCCTCCCGAAACATTAAGGCGGTGCGGGTATCCGCGGACCGCACATGTCAACCAGCTCCAGCTCACGTTTTTTCGTACTTGCGATTGTGAATGGCTCGACGCGCTGAGACAGTGAGCCTAACGGAGCTGTGCACGTTGCTCCACTACACCGCGGAATGGGTCCGGACCTGGCGGAAGGCAGGTCTACCTACCCGGATGGAGAACGGGCGCCCGCGTTTTGTCGTCGCGGAAGTGGTTGAATGGCTGCGCGATCATGAGCGCGAAGAGGCGCGACGAGGAGACTCCCCCACCGAGTCGCAGGAGCGCTCTCGCAAGTTGAGGGCCGATGCGGACTATCGAGAATTGCAAATTAAGGAACGCCGCCGCGACCTCGTTCCGGCCGTGGATTTTGATGAAGTAGTTGAGGAGATCGCTACCACCCTCGCTTCGGTCTCGGCGGGCCAGCTGCAGAGCTTTGAACGTGACATGCTTCAACTCAAGACGCCGGCGGAGGCGAGGCGCCTGACCGAACGCATGCACGCCGCGCTTATGGAAGGTGCGAAGAAAGTGAGCCACCGCCTCCGGCGCCTGGCGGCCGGGGGAGGCGGCATGGCCGCATGACTGAAGTGATGGCGCTGGAGGCGCCGCGTGTCCGCCTGTTGCATCGAGGCGCAGACATTATCGATCGGGTTTGCGAGCTGCCCGAGAAACTGAGCGGGACGGAGTGGGCCGATAAATATCGCCGGCTACCGAAACTCGGCCCATTCCGGTCAGACGTGGCACCCTATACCAGGCGCTGGATGGACTTAGGGGCTGACCCTGGGACCAGTTTGATGGTGCTCTGCTGGGCGACGCAGACGCTCAAGAGCACAGTCATCGAAAACATCATGGGGTTCCGGATCCACAAGCGGCCCTGCGACATGATGCTGGTCCGACCGAAGACCGAGGACGCCGAAAAGTGGACCAAGGAGCGGTTCGATCCGATGGTCCGGGCGACCCCCGTTCTGCGAGAGCGCGTACGGCTTGGGCGTTCCTCCGACTCAACGATCCGGTATAAGAAATTCCCTGGCGGCAGTCTCTGGATCGCCTCAGCACAATCGGCAACTGAGCTCGCCAGCTCATCGATGGCGGACGTCTTCATAGACGAATCCGACCGGATGGAAATGATAAAGGGCGAAGGCAACCCCCTGGAGATCGCATTCAAACGCCAAGGCGCGCAGCAAGTCGGCCTCAAAGTGATCACCTCGACGCCCCGCGACGCGGAGACCACAATCATCTGGCCGTACCTCGAGGGCGGAACCTTCGAATACTATGAGGTGCCGTGCATCCACTGCGACGCGAAGCAGTCGCTCGAATGGAAGCGCCTCCGCTGGCCGGCGGGGCGACCAGAGCTTGCGGAATATGAGTGCGCGTACTGCTCGCGGATGATCCCTGAGAGTCGCAAGGCGGACCTACTACACAATGGGCTATGGGTCCCGACCCATCCCGAGGCGGAATATCCCTCGAGCCACCTAAACGCACTCTACAGCCCTTTCGGCATGAGCAGCTGGGGTGTCTTGGGCGCAGAGATGACCAAGGCCGCGGGCAAGCCGGCGGACCTGCAGGTGTTCATCAACACGCGCCTCGCCGAGCTCTGGAAGGAGACGGACGAGCGGGCGCTGAAGATCAATGATCTCAACCGGCCCGGGCGGCTTGAGCCGCTCGAGCAAGGGGTCTCACCAAAAGGCGTCGGGGTGATCACGATCGGCGTGGACATCCAGGACAACCGGATTGAGGTCGATTACTGGGGCTGGGGCGAAGGGTTGGAATCCTGGTTGATCGACAGCACCGTCCTCCCCGGCGATACCGCGGAGGATCCGCTCAGCCCGAAGGGTGTCTGGAAAGACCTGGACGTGGAGCTCTACCGCCTGGTGCCCCACGTCAGCGGAGCTAAGGTCCCGCTCAGCGCCGGGTTCATCGATTCGGGACACCAGACGACCCAGGTCTACCGGTACTGCCACACGCGCCGTCGGAAGTTCCCCTGGCTCTTCGCCTCAAAGGGCGTGGACGAGGGCCACGTTCTGCTCGGCAAGCCGACCGTGCAGACGAAGGAACGGTACATCCTCTACCCGATCGCGGTGAACAAGGCCAAGGACGAATTTCTGCGGAGCCAGCTCCAGACGCCGAAGGCCGGGCCCGGTTTCGTCCACCTCCCCGAATGGCTGTCGTTCGATCAGCTCGAGCAGTTCCTGGTAGAGGAGCGGAAGCCACGGCGCGATCGGGGGCGGACGCGCTACGTGTGGATCAAGAAGCGTCACGACCTGCCCAACGAACGACTTGACTGCCGCAACCTCGCCCGGGCGGCGCTCGAACGTCTCGGCACCAAGGTCATCGCCCGATTGGCGGAGCTCGCCGAGGCCTTCAATCAGGCCACGAGCTCCAACGCGGGCCTGCCGACGCGGCGCCGGCGCGGACATCATGTCGCCCATCGCGGGGTCTCGCTGTGATTCCAGCCGTCCTGCAGAACGCGACGACCGACCAGCGGCTCAAGCCAGCCGCCCTCCGCACGCTCATTTTCCTCGCCTCCTACCTCGACTGGGTGGAGTACCGTGAGGTCAAGCTCGATTGGCTGGCCCGCCGGTTGACCACGGATCCCTCCCGAGCGTGGCGGTCGCTGAATGCGCTCGTCACCGTGGGCTATCTGCAGTGCCTGAAGCCAATCGTGGGCAAGACACGCGTGCATTCCTACCGCCTGGGGAACCCGCTGCGCTTGCCCGACTGACAACCGATTCTTCCGTAGCCTGCTTCTCCTGACTCTCGGCTCGGCCCATCATGATGCGCATGACGGGTCGGCTGAGTCTCTACGCGCAAAAGGCCACCAGGTATTCGTCGGCGATCGCTGAGTTAGAGGATACGGCGCTCACGACAGTCCTGGACGGCGTCAGCTACGCCCGCGCCGACCTCGTCCGCCTCTACGAAGATCGCGACTGGTTCATGCTGAAGGCCGCCATCGAGATGATCGAGGGCGGGCTCCAGTCCTACACGCTCCTCGGTCGCACCTTCACCCGCGGCGACCTGCAGGTCCTCTACGAACGCGAGAAGGAGCTTCGTCGGCGCCGGGCCCGTCGGGCTATGGGCGGAAGCCGCACTCGCGAGATCGTGCCCCTCGCATGAGGCTCGATCCGTTGGCCGCGCTGCGCCAGGCCGGCGAGCCGAACCCCATCGACCGGATGGTGTCTTTCTTCAACCCCCGCGCGGGTGTCAAACGAATGATGGCGCGGGCCGCGCTCAACTTCGCGACCGGCGGGTACGACGGTGCGCGCGGCGACAACAAGCTGTTGCGGGGCATGCGGACGACGGATCGCGGTGCCGATGGCGAGACAATCGGGGACCTGCCGGCGCTCCGAGCTCGGAGCCACGAGCTGTACCGCAACAGCGGCTTTGCCGGCGGCGCCGTGAAGACGACGGTGACGAGCGTGGTCGGATGGGGTCTCGACGTCCAGCCCCGGATCGATCATCGCTATCTCGGCATGACCACCGACGAGGCGCGCGAGTGGCAGCGCCACGCGAAGCGGTTCTGGTGGCAATACGCGTGGTCCAAAGCGTGTGACTGGACCGGCCGCTGCAACTTCCCGGGCAACACCGATCTCGCCCTGCGGAGCCGCTTGCTGAGCGGGGACGTCTTCGTCTCCCGCGAGTGGCGCCCCCTTCGGCCCGGCGAGCTGTTCGGCACGCGGATCCAGCTGATCGAAGCCGCACGCGTCTGCAATCCGCACAATCAATCCAACACCGACACGCTGGTCGAGGGGATCGAGCTGAGCCCGGAAGGCGAGCCCGTCGCCTGCTGGGTCCTCGATCGCTTTCCCGACCCGATGGGGCTGACCGCTGGTACCTGGACCCGCCTCCCGTTTCGTGGCGCGAAAAGCGGTGAGGCGCGGGTCATTCATCTCTATCGGCCGGACCGACCGAATGCCACGCGCGGCGTGCCGTACCTCTCTGGCGCGATTAAGCCGCTTCGCGGGCTGGGGATGTATAGCGACAACGAGCTGATGGCCTCGATCGTCAGCGCGCTGTTCACGGTGTTCGTCGAGCATTCGGACCTCGACGAGGACGACACATCCCCGATCGGGATCCAGGAGGCAGCCGGCCTCCCCGCATCGGGGCAGTCTCCGGAGCGGGCCGCGGCCGAGCTCCGCATGGGGAATGCGGCGATCGTCGACCTGGTCCCCGGCGCCAAAGCATCTTTCGCGAACCCGACGCGACCCAATGGTGCGTTCGAGCCGTTCGTGTCGGCGATCCTCCAAGAGGTCGGTGTGCAGCTGGAGCTGCCATACGAGCTCGTCGTGAAGCGCTTCAACTCCAGCTATTCCGCCTCGATGGCCTCGCTGCAGGAAGCCTGGCGGTTCATCAAGACCGAGCGCGATTGGCTGATCAACAACTTCTCCCAGCAGATCTATGAGTGGATGCTGGCCGAGGCCGTGCTCCGCGGGTACCTCGAGGCGCCGGGCTTCTTCGAAGACCCGCTCGCCCGGCAGGCCTGGTGCGGCGCCACGTGGTCGGGTCCCTCCCGCGGTCACATCCAGCCCGCCCAGGAGGCCAGCGCAGCCGGCCAGCGGATGGAGTCCGGCCTCACTGCCATGGATGAGGAGATCAGCGCGTATTCGGGACGCGACTGGGAAGACGTCATCGAGCAGCGTGCGCTCGAGCGGCGGATGCTGATCGACGCTGGTCTCACGGTGGAAGCGGTGGCGCAACGCGTGATCTCCGAGTCGACCAGTACCACGGTCGCGCCCACCGATGATCCTGAGAAGCTCGACAAACCGGGCGAGGACGACTGACCATGGGACGTCGGCGTTTGCTGGCGCAGCTCGCGGCCGCGCGATGGGCCATGACCGAGGACGGCCTTCGGCGCATGCTCCTTCGAGCGACCGGCCCCCGACCGAAGAAGCGCCAGGCGATCAGCCGCGTGGCGCCCAATCACCTGAGTGGCACTCGTGATGCGACGATCCGGGATGGCATCGCCACCCTCCCGATCGTCGGGCCGTCCTTCCGGTATGACGATTGGCTGCTGGAGTATTACGGGTGGCCGTCGTACGAGAGCCTCGCGCGCGACTTCGCGTTTCTCCTCACATCGCCGGAAGTGCGGGCGATCGTCCTGAGCATCAACTCTCCCGGCGGCGAAGTGGATGGTCTGCACGAGCTGTCGCGGTTGATCTTCGCTGGCCGTGGTCAGAAGCCCATTCACGCGCACATCTCCGGCGAGGGCTGCTCCGCCGCGTACTACCTGGCGAGTACCGCCGACCGGATCGTGGCCACCGCGGACAGCATCGTCGGCTGCCTGGGCACCCGCTTCACGGCCTACGACGACACGGAGTTTTTGCGCCAGCTCGGATTCGAGCGCATCGAGATCGTCTCGACGCAAACGCCGAAGAAGGACGTTGACCTCACGACGGCCGAGGGTCAGGCTGCCGTGCAGGTGGTCTGTGACCGCCTCGCCGACGTGTTCCTCAACGACGTGGCGCATTACCGGGGGGTGACCCGGGAAATCGTCCTGGCGGATTACGGCCAGGGCGGCGTGTTCGTCGGCGAGGCCGCGCTCAAGCCTGGCCTTATCGATGGGATCATGACATCTGAGGAGCTCCACGCGGAACTCGTTGCACTCCTCGGTGGTGGGCAGGCCAGCGCGACCCGGTCTGCTGCCTCCCCAATTGCCGACGTGCCTCTGACGGCGGAAGCACCGGGTCTGGAGGCGGGCGAGGCGGCGACGGAGATTGTTCTCGAAGGCGCCGCCGCGGCAGCCGCGGCAACGGATGTGACGGCCAGCGCGCCGGTCTATTTCTGCGCTGGCTGCGGCAATCGGCAGAAGGAATCGGGCGCTTGCGCCGGCTGCGGTGCGGAGACGAGCGAGGCAGCTCCCGAGCCCGCTGCGGCTAACACTGATGGCGCCGAACCGGCCACCGCGATCGAGGTGGACCCCGAACCTGCGGCCGCTGTTGTCACCATGGTAGGCGCCTCGGTCGTTGATGTGGCGGCCGAGCAGGACCGCCTGCGCCTCGAGGCGGTGAACGCCGAACGGGCGCGCCTCCTCGGGATCGATGCGCTGGCCCGCCCAGGCTACGCCGACGTCATCGCAGCCTGCAAGGCCGACCCCACCTGCACGCCCGCGATGGCCGCCCTAAAGCTGGCCCAGGCGAAGGCCTCGAAATACCGCACCCATCTCGACGCGCTCGTGGCAGACGTGCACGCCGATCCTGCTCCCCCTGCTGCCGCTGCCCCAACACTCGCTGAGGTGCCGTCTGCAGCCAGCGGCCTCCTCGCCACTTACCACCGCATGGCCCAGGAACGGGCCGCTGCCCGGAGGTCACGATGAGTCCCGCCTCGCTGACGCAGGAAGACTACACCCCCGACTCGCTCATTGCGGGATCGATGCCGCTCGCGCACAAGAAGGTGACGCTGCTGTCGGGAGAGAATCGCTCGCGCGGTGCTGTCCTCGGTGTGATCGCGATCGGGGCCGCCGTATCCGCCGCCAAGGCCGGGGGCAACACCGGGACCGGGGCCCTCACCCTGGACGTCACCACGCCGGTCCGCGCCGGTGCCAAGGTCGGTGTGTACCGGGTCCGCTGCATCGCCGCCGCGGCAAATAGCGGCACGTTCCGAGTCGAGGATCCCGACGGCATCGTCCTTGGCGACGTCGTTGTCGGAGGCACGTTCGACGATGACTTGAAGTTCGCGATCGCGGACGGCGGCACCGATTTCATCGTCGACGATGGATTCGATATCACCGTGGCGGCCGGCTCGGGCAAGGTGAAACTGAGCGCGGCCGCCGCGGTCGATGGGTCGGCGATTCCCGACCTCATCCTCGCGGAAGCATGCGATGCCAGCGCCGGCGACAAAGAGGCCCTGGTCTACACCCGCGGGGACTTCAACCAGAACAGCCTGACGTTCGGGGCTGGGCACACCGCCGCCACCGTTCGGGACATTCTCCGAGCCAAGGGCATCAACCTCGTCAACGTCAAGGGAGCGTAACCGGCCATGCCGATGCCCACTGTGCACGAGACCAGCACTCTGATCGGGGGGGTGAAGGACTTGAAAGTCCCCCGCTCTGCGCTGCTGGACCTCTACTTCCCGATCGAAGTTCGCTT
>JABFSM010000072.1 GCA_013140635.1 Gemmatimonadales bacterium | reverse complement strand
GCTCGTGGTCGCCGGCGCGGCGTTCTTCGGCGCCCTGACCCTGCGGCGCCCGCTTTCCGCCCCGGCGCTGACGCTCGGCGCGGCGGCCCTCACCCTCCTCTGGCGCTGGAGCACCCTGTGATCGAGCGCGAGGCCACCATCGTCAACCCGCTCGGGATGCACGCGCGCCCCGCGGCGCAGCTGGTCAAGCTGGCGAGCACCTTCGTGAGCGATCTCGAGCTCGTGAAGGACGGCGATCCGATCAACGCCAAGAGCATCATGGGGGTGATGATGCTCGCGGCGGAGTGTGGGAGCACCCTGACGGTGCGGGCCGACGGCCCCGACGAGGAGCAGGCGGCGGCGGCGATCGTGGCGCTCATCGCCGAAGGATTCGGCGAGGCGTGACCGGGGAGCGGATGATTCGGGGCGTCGGCGTCTCGCCGGGGATCGCCTATGCGCCGGCGGTCATCCTGGAGTGGACCTTTCCGGATGTGCCCGACCGGAGCGTGGCCCCGGGGGAAGTGGAGCGCGAGGTCCGGCGGCTCAACGAAGCGGTCGTCGCCGTGGTGGCCACCCTCAACCGGCTGCGGGAGCGGGTCCTCGAACGGGCCGGACTCGAGGAGAGCCGGATCTTCGAGGCGCAGATCATGATGGTGCAGGACGCCGACTTCCTCGACGGCGTGATCCACCTGATTCGCGAAAACAATCTCAGCGCCGAAACCGCCTACGAGTTCAAGGCGCTCGAACTTCGGGCCGCCTGGGGCGGGACCGCCAACGTCAGGCTCCGCGAGCGGCTCGCCGACCTGCTCGCCACGCAGCTTCGGGTGCTCCGGCATCTGATGGGCCAGAGCGACGACGAGCTCTTCGGGCTGCGCGACCACAAGCACGTCATCATCGTGGCGCACGAGATCTACCCCGGGCTCACCGTCCAATTCGACCGCGATCAGCTGCTCGGCCTGGTGAGCGAAGAAGGCACGCGCACCTCTCACGCGGCCATCCTGGCTCACTCCCTCGGCATTCCGTGCGTGATGGGCGCGACGGGGGCGGTGGCGCGGATTCGCGGCGGCACGATGGTGCTGCTCGACGGAACCACCGGCTCGATTCTTCTCGAGCCCACGGTGGCCGAGCTCGAAGCGGCGCAATTGATGGCCGCGCGCCGCCACAAGCTCGAGCTCCAGCTCGAAGCGGCCACCCAGCAGCCGGCGGTGACGCCTGACGGACACACTATAACGCTGATGGGCAACGTCGACCTTCCCGACGAGATCGAAACGGCTGTCCGCCACGGCGCTCAGGGCGTGGGGCTCCTGCGCACCGAGTTCATGGTCACGGGCCGGGCGCATTTGCCGAGCGAAGACGAGCAGCTCGAGTATTTTCGCCGAGTCACCTTTGCGTTCGGCAGCGCGCCGATCGTCATTCGGACCTATGACCTTGGGGGCGACAAGTTTCCCGCCGCCTTCGATGCCCCCTCCGAGGCCAATCCGTTCCTGGGGTGGCGCTCGATTCGGGTCTGCCTCGACCAGCCGGAAATCTTCCGGCCGCAGCTGCGGGCCATCCTCCGCGCCGCCGCCGACCGCTCGATCCAGATCATGCTTCCGCTGGTCACCCGGGTGGAGGAGGTCGTTCGCGCCAGGGAGATATTGGCGGAGGAGTCGGACGACCTGGCGCGGGCCGGCATTCGGGCGGCTAAGGATGTGCCGGTAGGCGTGATGGTGGAAACGCCGGCGGCGGTCGTTATGGCCGACCGCTTGGCGAAGGTCAGCGCCTTCTTCAGCGTCGGAACCAACGATCTCACCCAGTACACGCTGGCCGTCGATCGGGGGAACGCGCACCTCGCCTCGCGCTTCAATCCGCACGATCCGGCCATTCTGCGGATGCTGAGCCAAGTCCTCGAGACGGGCCGGCGGTACAATGTCCCGGTCAGCGTCTGCGGCGAGATGGCCTCCGAGCCGCTCCATGCGGTGCTGCTTCTCGGGCTGGGATTCACCACGCTTTCGGTGGCTCCGCCGGCTCTTCCACTTCTCAAGTGGCTGGTTCGCACGGTGCCGATGGAGACCGCTCGCCGGGCGGCCGCCGAGGCGCTGGAAGCGCCCGGTCCCGACGCCGTGACGGAGATTCTTCGGGAAGCGCTCAAGCCGGTGCTGGATTTGCGGTTGATCGACACGCAAGGGCCGTTGCCGGGGCGTGGGTCCGGGGCTAGCTTGCTGCCCTAGATCTCCGGCGGGCAGCACTCCTCTTTCCCCACTCGTCATGGCATCCTCGAAGCGCCACGTATTCACTTCCGAGTCGGTGACCGAAGGACATCCCGACAAGGTCGCCGATCAAATTTCCGACGCGGTCCTCGACGCGATTCTCGCCAAGGATCCGGCCGGACGCGTGGCGTGCGAAACGCTGGTCACCACCGGCATGGCGGTGGTGGCCGGCGAAATCACCACCACGACCTACGTCCATATTCCCGATATCGTCCGAAGCACCGTCGCGGAAATCGGCTACACCGACGCCGCCTACGGGTTCGACGGCCGCACTTGCGCGGTGCTCACCTCGATCGACCGGCAGTCGCCGGATATCGCCATGGGAGTCGACGCCGGGAAATCGAAGGAGCAGGGCGCCGGCGACCAGGGGATGATGTTCGGCTACGCCACCCGCGAAACGCGAGAGCGGATGCCTCTTCCGATCGTGCTCGCGCACCGGCTGGCCGAGCGGCTCGCCGCGGTGCGGAAGGGCACCGATGGCATCGGGCCGATCGAATGGCTCCGTCCCGACGGCAAGACCCAGGTCTCGGTCGAATACGAGGGGGATCGTCCCGTGGCGGTGCGCACGGTGGTGCTCTCCACCCAGCATGCCGAGAAGATCGGGCGCCGGGAACTGGCTCAAAGCACGATCAAGTCGGCGATGGTGTCGGAGGTGATTCGCCCGGTGCTCGAAGCGCATGGCTTCGAATCCCGCCGCACCAAGTTCCTCGTGAACCCGACGGGGCGATTCGTGATCGGCGGCCCCCACGGCGACGCCGGCCTGACGGGGCGCAAGATCATCGTCGACACATACGGCGGGATGGCGCGTCACGGCGGCGGCGCCTTCAGCGGTAAGGACCCCTCCAAGGTGGACCGCTCCGCGGCGTACGCCGCGCGGTGGGTGGCCAAGAACATCGTCGAGGCGAGGCTGGCGCAGCGCTGCGAGGTGCAGCTGGCCTACGCCATCGGGGTGGCGGAACCGGTGTCGATCATGGTGGACACCTTCGGCACCGGCACTGTGAAGGATGCCCGGCTCGAACAGATCGTTCGCGAGGTCTTCGACCTCACGCCCAGGGGGATCATCGACGCCCTCCACCTCAAGCGCCCGATCTACCGCCCGACCGCCGCCTACGGCCATTTCGGCCGCCGGCCGAAGGATGTGCGGGTGTTCGGCCGCAAGGTGCGGCTCTTCCCCTGGGAAGAGACCAACAAGGTGCCGGCGTTGCTGACCGCCGCGAAGCGGTGAGGGCGGGAGGGTGGCGGCATGGTGAAGATGCGAATCGCCACTCTCGGCCTCGACCGGTCCACGAATACGCCGGTCGTGATCCTCAAGGAAGAAGATGGAGACCGGACCCTTCCGATCTGGATCGGCGCCTCCGAAGCCGGCGCCATCGCGGCTGAGCTCGAAGGGCTCAAGCCCGAGCGCCCCCTTACCCATGATTTGATGAAGCTGCTCGTGGCCGGCTTGGGCGGCGAGCTCCGCCGTGTGGTGATCTCCGCACTCCGAGACAACACGTACATCGCCGAACTCCTCATCTATCGGGGCGGGGAAGTCTTCGAGGTCGATGCCCGCCCTTCCGATAGCATTGCGCTGGCACTCCGAATGAGCGCCCCGATCTTCTGCAACGAGGGGCTGCTCGATGCATCGGCCCGCGGCGCGGGGGAGGACCCGCCGCCGCCGGACGGCGACACCCTGAGGCGCTTCCTCGAAAAGCTCGATCCCGAAGACCTTGGCCGGTTCAAGCCGTAGCCGGTGGGGCGCGGCGCTCGCCGCCGCGGCGCTGGTTGGCTCCCCGCTCGCCGCCCAGACCAGGGTGAGCGGGCGCGTCATGCGCGTTTCCTCGGGAGACACGGTGGCGGTGCCCGGGCTGGCGGTGGTCCTGCACCGGGTCGGCCAGGCCAGCCAGGGCCCGGTCGATACCGTCATCAGCGGCGGAGACGGAGGCTTCAGGTTCCGCTTTGCGCCCGATTCCGCCGCCTTTCTGCTCAGCGCACGTTATGCGGGAATCGAGTACTTCTCGTCGCCGATCGGCACCGACCCGGCGCACCCCGACACCGCCGTCCGGGTGATCGTGGCAGACACCTCCGCCGCCCAGCCGGTGGTGCTGCGGCAGCGGACGTTGCTGGTGAGCCGAGCCGACCAATCGGGCATGCGCACCGTGATCGACTGGCTGGTGCTGGCCAACCTGGGGGAACGGACCCGCACCGCGCCGGATAGCGCCCACCCCTCTTGGGCGCTGCTCCTCCCGGCCGACGCGCAGGGTGTCGACCTCGCGGACATGCGGCTCAGCCAGTTCTCACCCGACGCGCTCTCGTTCCGGCGCGACAGCGTGCTCCTCTTTGCGCCGCTCTCGCCGGGGGAGAAAGAGCTGCTGCTCCAGTACCGGATTCCCGGGGAGATCTCGAAATTCCGGGTGCCGGCCGGCGGCGTTAGGGATTCGGTGTACGTGCTCCTCGAAGAGCCGAGTGCCACCGTCGGGCAGGCGGGGTTCGTTCCGCTCGATTCTCAGACCATCGAGGGTCGAAGCTTCCGCCGATTCGGCGGCACCCTCGGCGGCGCGGCGGTCCTCGACATCTCTCTGCCGGGGCGGCCCCTCTCGTCCAACCAGACGCTGGTACTTCTCGTGGCATTCGCCGGAACGGCCTTTGCCCTGCTTGCCGCGATCTTGGTCCGGCGCCGGCGCGCCATTCCAGCGGTCGCGCCAGTCGACCCAGCGGTGCTGGCCGATCGGGTGGCCAGACTCGACGCCGCCTATGAAGGCCGCGCCGGTGACGTGCCCGCCGACGAGTGGTCGCGATACCAGACGGAACGCGCCGCCCTCCGCGACGAGCTGGCGCGCGCTCTTGCCAGCCGAAGGCCCCGCTCCTAACTTCGCCCTGCCATATCACGACGCGGATGCTCGGAAGCCGGTGCAAATCCGGCGCGGCCCCGCCACTGTCAGGGGCGCTGTACCCCCCGCTCACCACGCCACTGGGCAACCGGGAAGGCGAGCGGGAGCCCCAAGCCAGGAGACCTCCGCGGTCGTGCCACCCACAGTTCCCTCGGGGGAGGGCCAGGGTGTTTCGTTTTCTTCGCGCGATTGCGCTTCTCATTGTTGTTGCGGCCTGTCGCGAGTCCACGCCCGCGGGGCCGCTCGTGGACGATGCCGGCGTGGCGGCCACCTTCGCCGCGCCGCCGCTCCGGGTCGTATCCCTCATTCCCGCCACCACCGAGATCGTCTTTGCGCTGGGCGCAGGCAGCCGCCTCGTCGGACGCACCACCTGGTGTGACTACCCGGCGGCGGCGGCTGCCGTTCCCGACTTGGGCAACGGCATCGGCCCCAACATCGAAGCGGTAGTCGGGGCAAAGCCCGACCTGGTTCTTCTCTACAAGTCGGCCTCCAATCGCGGCGCCGCGGAGCGGTTCCGCGCCTTGGGGATTCCAACCCTCGAACTGCTCACCGACCGGATGGCAGACTTCGATCGGGTCACACGGCTCATCGGGCGCGCGCTCGGCCGAGAAGCGGTGGCCGATTCGCTGGTGGCGGCAACGGCGCGGTCGCTCGCGGCGGCGACGGTTACCGGCACCGCCGACCGCCCCTCGGTGTTTATCCTCTCGTGGGACCGGCCGGTGATCACCCTCGGCAGCGGGAGCTTCCTTTCGGAGATCCTCGAGCGCGCGGGGGCGCGGAACGTCTTTGCCGACCTCCCAACCCCTTCGGCGCCGGTATCGCTCGAGGCCGTTGCCGCGCGAGATCCCGACTTCCTCCTCACGACGGCGGATGGCGACCCGTCGATTGCCTCCGCGCCGGAATGGAAATCGGTCCGTGCCGTGCGGGAGCGGCGCTTCCTCAAAGTGCATGGGAGCGAATTCAACCGGCCGAGTCCGCGGATCGCGGACGCGGTGCGCCAACTGGCGGGTGCGCTCGCGGCGCTTAGGCCATGAGGGCCATCGTAGGTCTTGGACTGTTCGGGTTGGCGGCCTGTTTTCTTGGCTTGGCGGTGGGCGCCGTGCCGATTCCGCCCGGCGCCGTTCTCGATGCGCTGTTCTCCTCCGATGCTCCGGCGGCTGGAATCGTCCGGAATCTTCGGGTTCCCCGCGTGCTCCTCGCGTTCGTCGTGGGCGGAGGGTTAGGCGTTGCCGGCACCGCGCTGCAGGCGCTGGTGCGGAACCCGCTTGCCGATCCCTACCTTCTCGGCATTTCCGGAGGGGCGGGGCTCGCCGCCGTGGTGGCGATCGCGTTCGGCCTCGACGGCGCCTGGAGTACGCCGCTCGCGGCCTTCGCCGGCGGGCTTGGCGGCGTGGCGCTGGTCTACCGGCTTTCGGCGGTGGCGGGCCGGCCACTCGACCCGCGGGTGCTCGTCCTTGCCGGCGTGGTGGTGAGCGCCTTTGCCGGCGCGCTGATTACCGCTGTTCTCACGTTGTCGCCCGCGGAAAAACTTCGCAACTCCTTTCTCTGGCTTCTCGGCGGTTTCAGCGCATCGTCGTGGCAGGCGCTCGGTGTGTTCAGCGCCTACGCCGCCATCCCGATCCTCTCGCTCGGACGCGCCGCCCGGTCGCTCGACCTCCTCTCCCTCGGCGAAGAGCCGGCGGAGGCGCTCGGCCTGTCGGTGCGTAAGGCGCGCCGAGTGGTCTACCTCTCCGCCTCGCTGCTCACCGCGGCGAGCGTCGCGGTCTGCGGGATCGTCGGATTCGTCGGGCTCATCGCTCCTCACGCCCTGCGTACCTTGCTCGGCCCCGCCCACCGCCGGCTCTTGCCGGCGGTCTTTCTCGCGAGCGGCGGGTTTCTGGTGGCAGCGGATGCGCTGGCCCGCACCGTGGTGCGGCCGATCGAGCTGCCGGTCGGTGTGGTGACCTCCCTCATCGGCGTGCCGCTCTTCGCGCTCCTTCTCCGCCGGTCGCTCAAGTAATGCTCCGGGCCCGCGGCGCCACCGTCCGATATCCCGAGGCCACGGCGGATGCGCTGGCCGATCTCGACCTCGAGATCGGAGCGGGCGAGTTCCTTGCCGTGGCGGGCCCCAACGGGTGCGGCAAGACGAGTCTGGTCCGCGCCTTACTTGGGCTGGTGCCGCTCACCCGCGGGACGGTGGAACTCGAAGGGAGGGCGATTGCCGGGTGGCGCAGGGAGGACCTGGCCCAAGTGGTGGGGCTCCTTCCTCAGCGGGAGGAGATGGCCTTCTCCTGGCGGGTCGAGGAAGTGGTCGGGTTTGGACGATATGCCCGGCTCGGCGCCTTGAGCCCGATGTCGCCCGCCGATCATGCCGCGGTCGATCGGGCCCTCGAGCGGTCTGACGTGGCCTCTCTTCGGAAGCGCCGAGTGGACACACTCTCCGGAGGAGAATGGCAGCGGGTGCGCATTGCCCGGGCTTTGGCGCAGGAGGCAAGGCTCCTGGTGCTGGATGAGCCGACCGCCGCGCTCGACCTGGGCCATGAAATGGAGCTCTTCGAACTGGTTCAAGGGCTGGTCGGGGAGGGGCTGGCCGCCCTGGTCATCACCCACCACTTGAACGTGGCGGCCCGCTACGCCGGGAGGATTCTCCTCCTCGACGGGGGGCGGGTCGCGGCGTCCGGCTCGGCGGGGGAGGTCCTTCGCCCGGAACTGCTTTCCAGCGTCTTCCGGTGGCCGGTTTCCGTCATCACTTTGGACGGCGCGCCGCAAATCATCCCCCGGGCCCCCGGAGCCACCCGGCGCGATTATTCTTGAGCATGGCCGCCACGCGCACTTTCACCCTCCTTTCCCTTGCTCTCGCGGCGGCGGGATGTGCTGCGACCACCCCCTCGCTCCCTCCTCCCGAGGAGTCGGTGGTCGTGCTCAACGCCGGTGACCTGACTCTCACCCTCGTCCGGCTGGCCGATCCACTCCTGATCCAGACGATTCCGGTCGGAAACATCGGCGGTACTCCGCTCGCGCTTGCGGCGCGGGGGCTACAGGGGCTGATCACCACCGGGGCTGGAAGCACCGTGGCCTACGTGGACGTGAGCGGGGAGCATAGCGCGGTGATGTACCGCCTGGAAACCGGGCATGGGGCGGCGGGGGTGGTGTTCCTGAACGATTCGATCGCCTATATCACCAATCCCTTCGTGAACCGGATCACCCGTCTCAACGTGCGGAGCGGCGACACCCTGACGATTGCGGTCGGGCAAGCGCCGATGGCGGTGGCGGTAGCGCGGGGCCGGCTCTTCGTGGCCAACGCGAACGTGACCTACGACTGCGAGGATGCGGGCCCCTGTATTCTCGGTCCGAGCTGGCTCACCGTGGTCGATCCCGACCGCAACCTCCCGATCGACTCGATCCCGCTTCCGGGCCCCGGCAACGCGGCGGATATCCAGGTCGGCGCGGATGGACTGCTGTACGTGTTGAGCGCGGGAGCGGGCGGGATCGATCAGGGGCGCCTGACGATCGTCGATCCGGTGCTTCGGCAGGAGGTCGGCAGCTTCTCGGGGTTTGGCCCGCTGCCGACCCGCCTCGCGAGCGACGGGAGGGAGCGCCTCTTTGTGACCTCGACCGGAGAGGGGTTGATGGAGTTCAATACCCGGACCCGCCGCGTCGTTCGAGGGGTCAATTCCGCGATTCCGCTGGCCAGCGGTGTGACGGCGACGGTCGATGCGGCCGGCTTCATCTACGCCGTCGAATCGGGGGGGTGCGGCGGGGAGTTGGGCCGCATGCGCATCTTCCGCCCCGATCTGACC
>JABFSM010000271.1 GCA_013140635.1 Gemmatimonadales bacterium | reverse complement strand
GTCCCTCCTTGCCGGTGGTTGACCACCACGCCCGCGGCGAAGCGGTCGCCGGGGCGCACGAAGCGCGGCAGCGCCGCCCGGGCCAGGAGCGGGCGGGTGACGAGCAGCGGGGACTGTCCGTTGCCGTACCGGTCGGCGGCGGTCACCGCCACCGCCATGACGCGGAAGGTGGTGAGATTGTCGGGCAGCCTGACGGTGGCCGTCGCCTTCCCCGACGAATCGGTGACGACCGACCCCAGGAAGAAGGCGGTAGTGCGGAACCGGGAGCGCAGCACGTCCGCCGCCCCTTCGCCGCCTCCGCCACCGGGGTTGCGGCCCTTATCGCCGGCGACCACCTGCGGAGCCACGCTTACGAGATTGCTTCCCAGGCGGAGGCCGAGCCCGCGGGCGCGGTAGAGGAGGTCGACCGGATCGGGGGTGCGGTAGCCGGTCAGAGAGAGCACCCCTTCGTCCACCGCCCACAGGGTCACTTCGCTCCGCCGTCCGGCGCCGGCGGCCTCGCGCACGTCGAGCCCGATCTTCGCCTGCTGCCCGGGGCGGTACTCGGCCCGGTCGGGGGTGATGGCCACGCGGAGCCGCTTCCCTTCCGGGGTGACCCGCACCGCGGCGTAGCCGACCCGAATCGTCGGGCGGCCCGGATCGTCGAGCGGGCCGGCGGCGGCGCTCCGGCCGCGGGCCACGACGATCGAAATGAAGGCGTTCGGCGCCCACGATTCGCGGATCGGGAACTTGAGGGTGGTGGCGCCGTCGCCAACCGTGAGGCGGCGCTGCTCGATCAACCCCTCGCGCTCGACGGTAATCCACGCCTCCGCGCCGGTGAACGGCGAGGCGAAGAGAACCGTCGCCGTGTCCCCCACGGCGTAACGGGTGCGGTCGGGAATGACGTCCATCTTGAACTGCGATTCGTCGCTCCAGGGCACCCACCCCGGCCCGGTGGCCCAGCGGTAGAAACTGGTGACGACGGCACGCCCCTTCCGGTCCTCCGCGCGGAGCTCGACCGAGTAGCTTCCCGCTTCCTTCGGCGTGAGCGTGCAAGCGGCGCCGGAGACGGTGGTGGTGACGCGACAGCGCCCGACGGTATCGCTCACCCATTCGCCCACCAGCTCGGACCACCCGTCGTGCTCCCGGCGCACCTGATGCCACTCTCGGCGCACCAACACCCCCAGAGTGACGACGCCGTCGAGCCGCTGCCCGTCAGGCCGGAGCGCCACGACGCGGATCGTCTGCGGCGCGCCGGCGGTCCAGAAGTAGGCCGCCCCCTCGGGCTTGGCCCCGAGGTAGAACTCCGATGGGTGAACGATCGCGCCGGCCGCGGCGTAGACGGTCTGCCGATTCACATCGGTGACCACCGCCTCGAACGACACATCGGTGGCACGGCCCTCTTGCACCAACTTGAGCGGGGCGCGGACCGCCAAATGACCGGTCGCATCGAGGGTATCGGCCCGGCTCTCGCTGACGGCGGTGCGGTCACCCGACCCCATCTCCTCCCACCACCATCCCTGCGCGCCGACGTAGAAACCCTCGGCGTTCGGGATCTCGGTTTCCCATGGCGCCTTTGCCGTTTGGCGGAGACTCCAACTCACCTTGGCGCGGCCCATCGGCGCCCCAAAGAGGTAGCGCGCCGAGATCGCGGCGGAGAGGGTATCGCCGTCGAAATGGGGGAGGGTGTCGGCGGTGACGTCGACCAGGAACTCCGGTGGGCGATATTCGGCGACGCGATAGCCGGCCGACGCGATTTCCTTCCACTCCCCCTCACGCTTGAGACTCACCGCCACCGTGTATTCGCCGAGGGGGGCGGCCACCGGAAGGCGGATAGCCTGTTGCAGCGTCCCGAAGGGGGAGGGCGCGAGGACCCGCTCGCGGAGGGCGCCCCCGTCGCGATCGCGGAAGAGCAGCTTCACCGAATCGGTCCGGGCCGGCGTGCGAAGGGCGCCGAGCAGTCCGGTGCGGACGATCGCTTTGGCAAAGACCGAGTCGCCGGGACGATAGATGCCCCGCTCCGTGAAGACTGCCGCGGCGGCTTGGTAGCGATCCTCGCCGTAGGCCGACGACACGTTGAAGCGCCAGGGCGAAAGGTCGGGATCGTATTGGTTGATGCCGACGAGCGCCCGATCGGCACCGAGGCGAACGTCGACATATCCGTCGAAGTTCCGGCTTTCCCAATCCATCTGGCCGTTGGCGGCGGATTCCGGCGGGGTCCGCTTGAGCCCGCGAAACCGGGCGAGTCCCTGCCCATCGGTGACCGCGCGGGCCAAGATCTTTCCTTTCGCATCACGGAGCGCCACGGCGGCCCCGGCGCGGGCGCGCCCGTCGCTCGCGCCGGTCACCCAGACCACACCTTCCTCGACACCGATTCGCGCATGGACGCCGAGATCGGTGACTTGCACCAGCGCAATCGGCTGGTTCGGCTCGAGTTGGGCATCGCTGGTGTCGGGAGTTCTGAGACGCGGGCTCGATGTGCGAATCATGAAGAGGGTCGGCGTGCCGGGCTTCGAGGCATCAGGGGCGGTGAGCTCGAGACCGTAGAGGCTCACGCGGTCCCGCGGCGCGCCTACCGGGATGAGCCGCCGCTGGGCCTTCCCCGCGAGCGACTTCCAATCGTCTCCCCAGGAGTACCAGCTTCGGCTCAGGAAGTGTCCTTCGAGGCTGTCCGGCACCGGAATCGTCAGCACTTCGAGGGTATCGACGTTCACATAGGAGATACCGAGGGTGCGGCGGCCGACCCGCTCGACCATGGTGCGGCCCTGGACGTGAGACACGCTGGGCCGGTACCCGGTCGTCCCGAACGCTTTCACCGGATAGCCGGTGATGCGCTGCCCAAAACTGTCTACGAGCGACGAGTCGAGCGTCACGAGGTAGCCGGTGCGCGGTTTGAGCTCGGCGGATACCACCCAGCGCTCGCGAATGTCGGCGGTGTCCGCGATCGACCATTTGACCGACGGTTGGACCGTCAGGCGCCGAGCCACCTCCGCCCCCTTGACCGGGGTGGAGAACACCAACACGAACGGCCCGTTCGGGCAGAACCGCTGCCCGCGGCATTCGGCGCCGGTCAGTTGGAAGGCCCCGTAGCTGTCGAGGGCCCAGCGGGAGAGATCGCCGGGCCGTTCGGGGTCGATGGCCTCGGGCACGACCAGGCTCCCGCTGCAACCGTAAGGCAGCGGCCGGGCCGGCGTGAAGGCTACCAGCCGGCGGAGCGGGTCGGCCGAGCGGTCCCGGTCCCATCCTCCCGCTTCCTTGAGCTGCCAGGGCGCGTCGGCGGGGATCGGTGCCTGCGGCCCAGGCTGGAGCGGGATGACCCCCGCCTGGGGACAGTCGCGGTTCATTTCGAGATACACGAGGCGGCCGAGGAGGGCGGAATCGGCCGGCGCGCTGAGGACGAGCTGAAGGCGGGCGTTGGGCGGGAGGAAGCGCGCCACCTGGTTCGGTCCGGCGGGGAGCCCCGCCAATGCGCGAGGCCCGCGCACCCGAAAGGTGAACGAGAAGGGCGCGGCCAAGGTACTGCCATCGAGCGCCGTCAAACCGGGCCGGATGGTGCCGGTTACCCGAAGACCGGGCGGGAGTGGCGCGGCGGGACGGAATCGAAGGGTGACCGGATCACGCCATTCGTAGGTTCCGGCTACCGATGGTGTGAGGCTCAGGACCGTCCGGGGGTCGACCGAGCGATCGACCGAGCCGACGACCGGCCGGTCGAAGGTGACCGTGACTTGGGACGCGGGGTTGGCCTCTTCGCCGGGCGTGGTTCGGATGACGCGAAGTGGAGGCGCCGCGTCGCCGGCCACCGCCGCAGCGACGACGAGAAGGGTCAGGCGGGGTGTAAGCATGCATCCCCTGGGTGCTCTATCCGGGGAATCAATCCTCTTGTCTAGCTCTGGTCAACAGCGGCTAACCTCTTGCGCAGCAAGAATCTCGGTGCTTTCTTTGTAACTTGTAATTAATCCTCAAGACCGCAACCAACGCCCACCCGGATCAACCGACCGGGACGGTGGATTGTCAACGCAACTGTAAGGGGTGACTCTATGCGGAAGCACGTCGTGGTGACGGCGCTCGTGGCATTGCTCGCTGCGCCCGCCGTGGCTCAAGAAAAGGGCTCCATCGAAATCGGTGGTTTTGCCAAGTTCACCGACTACGACAAGAGCTTCGAGACCTCCCGACGGTCGGCCAACAGCTACGGTGGTGGAGGGCGGCTCGGATATTTCTTCAGTCCGAAGTGGGAACTCGAACTCGACGGCTCCGCCAACGCGACCGACGTGAAGGGATTCTTCACCGGGTATACCAGCACCGCGCTGACATACTACCCGTTCCACCTCCGGCTCATTTACAACCAGAAACTCGGCAGCCAGGAGAGCCCGTTCACGTGGCTCCTTGGCGCCGGCCCGGCCTACAACCGGTACGGCAAGTCGGTGCCGAACGAGCCCGGGTTCAAGGGGAGTGACTTCGGCATCGGCGCGCTCACCGGGTTCCGCGCCAACCTCACCCGCTGGCTCGCGGCCCGCCTCGACGGCACGCTCGACTACATCCCCTCGCCGAACAACGGCAAGGACAAGATCACCACCCAAGCCACCGGCATCAGCGCGCCGGAGGCGGCCTCGAAGAACCTCAACCTCGGCGTGCAGCTCGGCCTCTCGATCATCCCAGTCAAGTGCGACCGGAGCCGCGACGGCACGACGATCGCGCCGACGACCGCGAACACCGCCCCCGGCGGCGGCGCGAGCTTCTCGGCGACGGCCACCTACTGCGGCAAGCCCGACGCCGTCGCCTATACGGTGAGCGGCCCCGGCTCCGTCGATCAGATGGGGCGATACACCGCGGCGGGCGCCGGCACCGCCACCGTGACCGCGTGCGGCCAGAAGAACAAGCTCTGCTCCACCGCCACGGTGAACGTGACCGCTCCGCCCCCGCCGCCTCCCGTACGCACCATGGTGCGCTGCGAGCTCTCACCGGCGTCGTCGCAGCCGCGTATCGATCAACCGGTGTCCTTTACGGTGACGGGAAGCTATAGCGACAACACCACCAGCCCGCTGCCGAACGCCACGATCGCGGCCGCCGGGGGCAGCGTGTCGGGCAACTCGGTGAGCTGGAGCACGCCGGGCACCAAGACGATCACCGCCAATTGCGGCGGCGGGCTCACGGCGAACGCCACCGCCGATGTCCAGCAGCTCCTGATCGTCGTTCGCGATTCGGTGTTCTTCAACGTCAACCGGACGATCATCTACCGCCAGGACGACCAGACCCAGCTGAACGCCATCGCCAAGGTGCTCATCGAGCATCCCGACATCCGGCTGGTCATCGACGGGCACACCGACGCGGACGCGTCGGTGCTGCATAACGAAAGCCTTGGACTCCGCCGCGCGCAGGCCATGAAGGACTTCCTCGCGAGGGCCGGCGCTCCGGTCGACCGGATGACGATCGTGATCCGCACCTTCGGCGAATGCGTGCCGATCGAGCCGAACAACACCACCGAGGGTCGCACCCAGAACCGGCGCGCCGAGCTCAGGGAATTCGGCACCGAACAGCCGGGACCGGGCAATGCGAAGTGCGCCGAGGCGGGGAGAGAGCGGAGGCCGTAGTAGAGGCAGTAGAGAAGAGGGAAGGGGGAGGAGGGGGGGCCAAACCGGCTCCCCTTCTTCTTTTCATCCGCTTCCCTCCTCCCTCTTCCCTCCTCCCTCAACAACCTACGGCTCCGGTTTTTCGTCCAGCTCGGCGGTCCACTGAATCAACATCACCCCGCCGATGATGACCGCGGCGGCGAGGAGCGTTCGCGGCGTCACCGGCTCGTTCAGAATCGCCCATCCCAGCGCGACGGCGACGAGCGGGTTGATATAGGCCGAGGTGCTGGTCTTGGCTGGGGTCGTGACGCGGAGGAGGTAGGTAAAGGCGCTGAAGCCGATCAGGCTGCCGAACGTGACGAGATAGACCCACGCGAGAACCGCTTGGGGCTCCAAGGTGAGGGTCGCGATACGGCCGCCCTCTCCCACGAGCAGGCCGAAGAGGAGAAGGAGCGTTCCGCCCGTCATCATCTTCATGCCGGTGGCCATGACCGGGGAGGAATGGAGCGGGAGCGCGTGGGAGGTGACCGAACCCGCCGCCCATCCCGCCGCGGCAAGGGTAATGGCCCCCGCGCCCGCCAGATCGGCGTGCGCGCCTCCGATGAGCTCGCCCGGTGCTACGAGCAAGGCAACGCCGGAGAGCCCGGCAACGATGCCGAGCACCTGCCGGAGCGGCGGACGCGCCCATCCGTCCCGCGCGCTCATGAAGATCATCGTGAAAAGCGGCGAGGTAGCGGCGAGCAGCGCGGCGAGTCCGGACGGCACCCGTGTCTCGGCCCAGCTCAGGCCGCCATTCCCAACCAAGAAGAAGAGCGCGCCCAGGAAGAACGCGGGGCCCCATCGCCGGCGCGGCGGGGCGGGCACTCCCCGCCATCGCGCCGCCGCGTAGAGCATGCCGCCGGCGACCAGGAAGCGGCTGCCCGCCGCGAGAAAAGGAGGCACGCTGGCCACCATGACGCGGATTGCGAGATAGGTGGAGCCCCAGACGATGTAGATCGCCGCGAAGCTCCAAAAGACCCCCGCCCGCGAGGCGGGGCGGCCGTCAATCACGCTTCGAGGTACTCCTCGCGATACATGCGAATCAATTCGAAGAAGTACGAGAGGGCGAGCGGGCCGATCAAGAGCCCGAGAAGCCCGAGGTAGCTCACTCCCATCACCGCGCCGACGAGGGTGATCATGGGGTGAATCTCGGAGTACCTCCGGAAGACGTAGGGACGGATCACATTCTCCACGTTGGCGACCACCACCACACCGAGGACGATGAGCAGAATGGCCGCACCGGGCCGGTTGCTGATGAAGAGGCTGATGGCCGCCGGCGCCCAGACCATGCCGGCGCCGACCAGCGGCAGTACGCCGAAGACCATGGTCACAAGGCCCCAGAACACCGGATCGTTCAGGCCGGTAATGAGGAAGCCGAGGCCGACCAGGACCCCCTGCACCACCGCAACGAGCCCCGTCCCGACGACGGTGGCGTTAGTGACCGAACGGAACCGGTCCCGAAGCACCTCGACGTTCTCGCGCGAGAAGGGAATGATCGGCCCGACCGCCTTCCAGGTTCGGGCCGGGTTGAGCAGCAAGTAGTAGAGACCGAAGAAGGAGAAGAGGAGGTTGAGGGTAAAGCGGGTGGCGGTGCCGATGAAGCCGATCGCGCTCCCGCCCATCCAGGTGATGACTTCCTTCCCCATCGAGGCGAGCTGCGGCCCCACCTCGAATTGGCCGACCTTGAGAGTCGAAAGCCGTTCGAGAAGGGCGCTATTGACGAGGCCGGCCGCGGCGCCCTGAGCCTGGCCGACCAGCATCCCCACCAGCCAGATGCCGGGCAAGACGATCAGGAGAAAGACGACCAGGATGACCACCCCCGCCCCGATTCTGGGCCCGATCCGCGGGGTGAGCCAGGTGTGCAGCGGGGCAAAGAGAACGTACAAGACCGGCGCGCCGAGCAGGCCGGTGATATAGGGCGCCATCGCAATGGCGAGGCCGATGGCCAGCAGGATGATGATGAGCGCCGCGCGTTCCTTCTTCGATTCGAAGATGGCCATGACAGAAGCTTAAGCGCCGCTGAAACCGTGCGCCATGCGGAGCCGTAGAACGCCCATGCCACCCCTCGGACCCAACGCCTCCATTCAAGTCGGACTGGCCACTTTGGCGGCCAATCCGCTCCGCACCGCGCTCTCGACGCTCGGTATCGTCATGGGCTCGGCCTCTCTGGTGGCGGTCCTGGCCCTTGGTGACGGTGTCGAACAGTACGCGCGCGCGCAGATCGAAGGCACCACCGACCTGCAGGCGATCCAGATTACGCCGGTGTTCTACCAACAGGTCAATGCCGAGCGGATGGTCCGCGCCGACACGATCCACCTCGATGTCGCCGAGGCCACCTCGTTGCTCGACGGGGTTCCGGGCGTCGCGAGTGCCATCCTCACGGTGTCGGGTGCGGCGCCCCTCGCCGGGACCCGGCCCGGCCTTCCGAGCGCGGCGGAGGTGATCGCGGCGTGGTTTCGGGGGGAGGCCGGAGCGGTCGAGCTCGGCGCCGGGCGCCGGTTTACCGAAGAGGAAAGCGCGGGCAACGCGCCCATCGCGATCATTTCCGACACCCTGGCGCGGGTGCTCTCGGTGGGAGACACGCTGCTCCTCAACGGCCACCCTCTGACCGTCGTCGGCGTCCTGGCTCGCCGCGCGATGGGAGAGCGCCCCATGGTGGCGATTCCCTTCGGCGCGCTCGGGGTGCTCCCCGGCGGCTTCGCGCCGCGGGTGCCTTCGCTCAACGTCTCGGCGGGCTCGCTCGAAGGGGCCGAGCCGCTGCGGCACGCGCTCGAAACCAGGCTCACTGAACGTTATGGCTCCTGGAAGGAGCGGATCCGCGTCAATTCCAACCGCGGGCGGCTCGAACAGGCGAGCCAAGGCATGCTGGTGTTCAAGCTCGTGATGGGCGCCATCACCGGGATCTCCCTCCTGGTCGGCGGCGTCGGCATCATGAACGTCTTGCTGGCGGCGGTGGCGGAACGCACCCGCGAAATCGGCATCCGCAAGGCCGCCGGCGCGCGCCGGCGGGACATTCTCACCCAGTTTCTGGCGGAGTCGGTCGCGATCGCCATGGCGGGAAGCTTTATCGGCATCGCGATCGGGCTGGGAGGGGCGTTCGGCATCACCGCCATCATCCGGGCGCAGAGCGAGGCGGAACTATACGCGGGGTTCGCCTGGTCGAGTATCGCCATCTCGGCGCTCGCCGCTATCGCGGTGGGCCTCATCTTCGGCTCCTACCCGGCGCTGCGCGCGGCGCGCCTCTCACCGATCGAGGCCATTCGGCACGAATAGGAGGCACTGTGCAACCGCTTC
>JABFSM010000019.1 GCA_013140635.1 Gemmatimonadales bacterium | reverse complement strand
GTCTATATCTGTGACCTTGTCACCTAAATGAGACGATGCCAAACTACCTCGGCGAATTCGAGCAGCTGGTGATGCTGGCCCTCCTCCACCTTGGCCGAGACGGATACGGAATCACGGTCCGCCGGGAACTCGAAGAGCGGGCCGGGCGGAGCGTCAGCCTCGGCACAGTATATAAGACGCTGCTCCGGCTCGAAGCGAAGGGATATGTCGGCTCGACGGTCGGCGACCCTACACCGGAGCGGGGAGGACGGCGGAAGAAGCTCTACTTCGTGACCGTTCCGGGCCGCCAGGCGCTGGCCCGATCGCTCGCCGCGCTCAAGGGAATGAGCCGCGGACTCGACCCCGCCCTGACGATCCAATGAACGCCGCCCGATGGCTCGGCTGGCTCCTCCCGCGCGCCGAGCGCGAGTTCGTGCTCGGCGACCTCGATGAACTCTATGGCGGCGGCAACAGACTTCGTTATGCCCTCGACCTGCTCCGGAGTGCCGCCATTCTCCATGCGGCACAGCGCCGGGCGGCACACCGCGTATCCATGCAACCCGCTCCTTTCTCCAAGCGAGGCCGTTTCATGTCCACTCTGCTTACCGACCTCCGCTACGCATTCCGGACCTTGGCGAGAAACCCCAGCTTCAGCTTCCTTGCCCTTCTCACACTCGTAATCGGCATCGGCGCGACAACGGCGATCTACTCCGTCGTCGTGCCGGTGCTCTTTCAGCCCCTGCCCTATCCCGGCGCCGAACGCATCGTGGCCATCGGTGAGCGGAACGATGACGGTTCTGAGGGGAACGTCGGCTATCTGACCTTCCGCGATATCGAGCAAACCACAACTTCGTTCGAGGCGGTGGCGGCCACCAGTTCCTGGCAGCCGACGCTTCAGGGGCAGAGCGAGCCCGAACGGCTTACCGGCCAACGGGTCACCCGGGGGTTCTTCTCGGTGTTCGGCGTCCGCCCGGCGGTGGGCCGAGACTTCACGGCGGAGGAAAACGTCCGGGGCCAGCACCGGGTCGCGATCCTCTCCCATGGTCTCTGGGTCCGGCGTTTCGGCGGCGATCCTTCCGTCATCGGCAAGCCCGTAAGCATGGATGGCATTCAATACATCGTTGTGGGGGTGATGCCGCACGGATTCCAGAATCTGATGTCGCCCCAGTCGGAGATCTGGGCTCCGCTGGGGTACGAGGCGTCACTCTCATGGGCCTGTCGAACCTGCCGGCACCTCCGAAGCGTGGCCCGGATCAAGGAAGGCACTCCGCTCTCGCAAGCGCGCCAGGAGCTTTCCGTGGTCTTCGGGCGAATCAAGGCGGAGAACACCAACGACTACGCCGCAGGCTCGGGCATGGTCATCAACCCAATGCAGAAGCGGGTGACCGCCGCCGTGCGGCCCGCCCTCTTGGTCCTGTTGGGAGCGGTAGGCTTCGTTCTCTTGATCGCCTGCGCGAACGTCTCCGGCCTCCTGCTCGGACGGGCCATGCAACGCGAGGGTGAGTTCGCCATCCGGGGCGCCTTGGGGGCGGGCCGGTGGCGCGTGGCTCGCCAGCTCCTCACGGAGAGCGTGTTGCTCTCGGTTATCGGCGCGGCGGGGGGAGTTCTGGTGGCGTGGTGGGCGGTCCGCGCGATCGTGGCCTACGGACCGCCGAGCCTCCCTCGATTGCAGGCGATCGGCATCAACTGGGGCGTCCTCGCCTTCACCGCGGGCCTCGCCGTCGTGGCCGGGATAGCCTTCGGGCTTGTCCCGGCGGTCGCGGCCGCACGGCCCGACCTCTTCTCGGCGCTCAGGCCAGGAGGCCGCCTAACCGGTCAGCGCTCCCGCCGCGCGGCGCGTGCGGGGCTCGTGGTCATCGAAATGGCGCTCGCGCTCATGCTACTTGCCGGTGCCGGCCTGCTCATGCGCAGCCTGCACAAGCTCCTTGCCGTCGATCCCGGATTCGATGCGAATCACCTCCTAACCATGGAGGTCCAGACGACCGGTTCGCGCTACGGCGAAGATGCGCCGGTCCGCGCCTTCTTCGATCAGGCGCGGGAGGCGGTGCTCGCGGTGCCCGGGGTGGTGCAGGCCGGCTGGACGAGCCAGCTTCCGCTGGGCGGCAACTTCGACGGCTATGGGATCCAGATCGAGGGAAGAGTCCTGGCGAATCCAGAGGACGCCCCCGGCGCCGACCGCTACGCCGTGTCGCCAGGATACCTCGAAGCGATGGGCATTCCGCTCAAACGCGGCCGCATCATTGCGCGGGAGGATGCGACCAGCGCCCCGCCGGTTGTGCTCATCAACGAGGCATTCGCCAAGCTGAGCTGGCCGGGAGAGGATCCGATCGGCAAACGAATTCAGATGGGTGGCCCCGACACGCCTTGGCGCGCGATCGTCGGGATCGTCGGCGATGTACGCCATACCGGGCTCGATGCGGAGATCTCCCCGCAGGTCTACGTCCCCGCGGTGCAGTGGCCGTGGGCCGACGGATCGATGGTGCTCGCCGCGCGAACGACCGGCAACCCTGAAGCCCTCCTTGCCTCCGTTCGGGGGGCGATCCGCGGCATCGACCGGGATCTCCCGATCATCGGCGCGGCAACGATGGACGAGGTCATCGCTCAGACCGCGACCCAGCGGCGTTTCGCTTTCCTGGTGTTTCAGCTCTTTGCGCTCGTGGCGCTCCTCCTTGCCGCGGCGGGGGTCTACGGCGTCCTGGCGGGGAGCGTGGCCGAACGGACCCGGGAAATCGGCATCCGGTCGGCGCTCGGCGCCTCCCGCTCCGGTGTGCTGCGCATGGTCCTCAGCCAAGGACTCCGGCTCACTGCGGCGGGAATGGTGCTCGGAGGAATCGGAGCCCTTCTGCTCTCCCGATTCCTGGAAGGGATGCTCTTCGGCGTGGGCACAAGGGATCCGGTCACCCTGATTGGCGTGGCCGCCGTGCTGGTGGTGACGGGACTCCTGGCCTGCCTGGCGCCAGCCCTTCGGGCGGTGCGGGTGAGCCCGCTGGAGGCGCTCCGGGGGGAGTGAGGCCGCTATTTTGGGTGCGTTGCCACACCAAAGGTCTGCCCCGAAGGGTGGGCCGACACCTTTCCCACTAGGAGGCGAGGCGTGTTTGGGAACCTCGGATTCACCGAGTTCATGTTCATCCTGCTGTTTGGGGGAATCCCGGCGGCCGTGGGTGTATGGCTGATCCTCTGGGCGCGTGGGGTCCTACTGCGGATTCGCGACGATGTAGCCTCCCTTCACGCTCGACTCGAGGCGGTCGAGCGTGCGCAGAGATGATGGCGGCGGGGCTGTTTCGCACCTCGCATCGCGTTTTTATGGTACAACACCAACGATTGGGCCAGCCTAGCGACTAGCAAGCGGCCTTTTGACCGTGATTTTGCCTTGCGGTGGGGCGCGCCGATTCCGATGTTGCGCGCATGCCTTACGTTACCTCGCGCGCGGTCCCCCACCTCGGCGTCGGCGCCCTTCTCTTCGCGTGTTGTTCCGCGGCCTTCGCGCAGGATGCGGCTTCCCGATCCTGCGCTCCCCCTTTGGTGCCACAGCCTCTCCGCACGGTTGGGGGAGGGTATGTCTACGTAGAGGCGCCGCGGACGCTCACGGTCCGAGGACGAACATTTCTCTTCGGCACTCCGATCTTCGTCTGGAGGACGCGCGACCCGAAAGACGGCATCACGAATATCGATTCGACCACGTCACCGGCGCGCCGCTTTGCGGGCCTGCGGCTGGAACGGTCGGGTCGAGTCACCCCCATTCCGGGCCCCGCCGGCGGGCCGCTCACGTACCTGCGTGTCGGGCTCGACGCCAAGGGCCTGGCTCACGCGATCTGGTCCCCCCTCCCCGATTCGGGACAGGCGAATAGCTCGCTAGTCCACTCGACTTTTGACGGACAGGCCTGGACTCCTCCCGAGCCGATTCCCAACCTGCCGCCCCATCGCTGGGATACGAACAGTCAGTCGGAAGTCTTCGCAGTCGATAGCGGGATCGCCACGATCGTCGTCGGCTGGTCCCGTGAAGGCAAGCACCGCGCCCTCTACCTGCTATCGAACCGCGCGACCCGGTGGTCGGTTCAGACGATCGCTCTGCAAAGCCCTCCCGCCTACACCAGAGCGTTGGCGACAGGCCATGACATAGTCATCGCCTACGTCGCGGCGAATTCTGAGGCTCTCACCGACGATCGCAACAGCGTCTTCGTCAGGCGGATGGCGGGAACGTCACCCTCACCGTCTCGGCCCATCCTGGTCTTTGGCTCGGGAGATGGCGAGGCGCACGCCCCCGTCCTGGTGCGGGATCCGCGCGGCCCGCTCTATCTGCTCTGGAGGCAGGAGAACCGATCGCCCCAGTCGTCGCACCGCATTCTCTTGTCGATGTCGCGGGATAGCGGTCATACATGGACGGCTCCGGTGACGCTCGGAAGCACTTCCTCCCGCTTCTACGCGGCTGGTGTCGTAGGCCTCCGTATTCCACTGATCGTCGCGGCCGGGGCGCCAAGTAGCTCCGCCCGGGTTCGCCTGTGGGAGGTGCGCGGCTCTGCCGTCAAGGCCATCGAACAGACATGGCCGTCGGAGTTTCCGATGTCGTTGAGCCAGATCGGCGAGGCGGACCTGCTCTTGAGCCTCACGGTCACGAACAGGCTGGACTCTCCCCTGGGCGGGCAGGATATCCCGCGAACGACCGTAGTGCGATGGACCGGATGCAGGCGGACAACAGGCTCATGACAAGTCACCCTCACAAAGGAGCTCACGGCGCATGACTCGCTTCTCCCTCTTCAACGCCGCCGCCAGCGCAGTGCTGGCAATGGCAGCTGGTGCGTGTACACCGGAAACGGCCGGGCCGACAGACCCGGACGGGAAACGACCTCCCGAAGGAATGATGTTGAGCTACGAGATCGTCCGGGGCGAGGAATTGAGCAAACCCCTCCCCGGAAGGATGCCCGCGCTTCGCGCTCCCTTGCCGTTCCTGTCGCTGGATGACGCCGCCCCGGCGAGCATCGTCGGCAAGTGGACCTATACCGACATCTTCAGTACCCAATTCGCGTACGTGTCGGCCGCGGTCGAGTACTACGGAGAGCAGGCAAGGAACAACCTCACTTGGGACGCCTTCGGAATCAGCGACGGCACCCGTTTGTGGGGCGGCAGCGCTTCGGAACCGGGGCTCGGAGCGTTCATGGGCTTGAGTCATTACAACTATGAAACACGAGTGCGGTTGACCTTGAACCGGATCTGCGGATTCAATCTGCAGGCCGGCACGACGCATACGGCATGGAGGCAGGTGCGCATTCCGATTCCGGATGCGTGGGGACATGTGTACGCCACCAGTAGTAGCAGCTGGGGCGGCGACCCGTGCCCGCCGGACGAAACCGGCGGTGGCGGCGGGGGTGGTGAAGGGAGCGGTGGCACCTCTCCGGAAGAATCGGGTTGGGTTTGGATTCGGTGCTACTACTACCAAGAGCTCGATCAGGACACCGGAGAGGTCCTTAGCGAGACCTTTCTCGGGTGCAATATCCTCTGATACCTCGATACCCAGGAGCACATATCACATGCATTCCATCCTGTTCTTGCCAGCATTTGCCATGGCATCATTGGTGAGCGGGGCCCCGCTCGCCACCGCCGAAGCCTCCACACCGGCGCGGGTGACTGTTGCCGTGGTGCTCTCGCAGGAGACACTCTCCTCCGGCGCTCGCTTCATCATCATTCGCCGGCCCACTCGCGAGTATCGCAATGTCATCGTGTTGCGCGACTCGCCGACGGCCGCGGTCGATCTCGCCGCCGCGCTCCACATGTTGAGATCGGCGCTCCGCACGACCGCCGCACCACGAAATGTCTCGCGAATGGTGGTTACCTCATACCAAACGCGCCGCAACCCGCCTAGCGGCTACCTCAGCCGCGCGACGCAGCTAGTCGCGAGCCTGCGCGCGGCCCCGGTCGGCACGATCGGCCGGGTCGCGACCGGCCGGATGGTCGTCACCACGCCGTAGAGGCCATTGTCGCCTCCGCGAGGACGGCACGACGAACGGCCCGGATCTCCGCGGAGATTCGGGCCGTTCGCGTTTCGTTGCAAGAAGAAGTAGCTCGGCTATTTGGCACCGGGATGATAGCTCCGCGTCGCGTGGGACAGAACATCCGAAGGCGTGAACCACGCCTCCCGAAACGTCCCGGCCGCATAAAGCGGAGCTTGATCGAAAAAGTGGGGGGAGAGTGGATCGCCGCTAGCTCCGAAGGCATGCACCGCCCGAGCCCGAACGATAGGCCCGAACTCGACGACGCTGACGTAGGAAGCGCCCGCCGTGGCAAACCGGCGCCCGCCGGCACCGAAAGCCCCGTTCACCGTGAATACCGCGCCGGCGGCGCCGCTCACCCCTGGAACCGGTAGGCTCGGCGCGAGATCGGAGAACGGAGCGCCGGACGCTTCATCCCGCCGCTGAAGGCGGCTGATCTCCCCCCACGCCACCTGCCACGTACCTCGAGCAACGGCGAGGCTGTCGACCACAGCGGCAAGCGATGCGACGGCGGCCGGCGTTTCGGCGCCTTCCTGGCGAGCCGCGGTCCGATTCTGCCAGAGCAGAAAGAGGGTCGCGGCGGCGGAGGTGGCTGTCGCCCGACGATCCCACCGCGCCAGCGCATCCACCGCTTCGCGCGCGGCTGGTGTCAGGCGTGGCGCCGCTTCTGACGCCGCCGACCGAAGGAGTGCCGGGAGCAGGCTGTCGGCCATCGCCAAGCGGGTATCGAAGCCAAGACGGGTCCATTCGTCGAAGGTGAATCGGCCGGTATCCTCCCCCCCGGCACTCAGAATCTGGTGTGCGCGCACCCCACGCGGGTTGTCACGATCGGGCACCATATAGGCAGGAAAGCCGGCCCGGAGGGGATTGCCTGACGAGGTCAGCGAAAAGGGAGAAGTGTTCGAGTTCTGCATCCAGCCGGTGGCGGGATTCTCGAGCTGAGGCAGCTCGTCGATGGCGTGATATCCTCGCCATTCGGTCCGGGGATCGGCGCCGTCGACCGGTTTGGTCCAGTCGAACTGGGGGTCTCGTCGGGGAATCGCTCCATTGTAGAGATAGAAGGTGTTGCCGGCCCGATCGGCGGCCATGACGTTGCCGAAGAGCATTCGGAGGGGCACCATTGCCCGGCGCAGCTCCCTGACCGATTGCGCTCGGGTCATAGCGTACCATTCCGCCAGCCAACCATCCTCTTCCAGGTGTGCCATTCGAAGTGCCAGCAACTTGCCGCTGGCCTCTCCTACGATCGGCCCATGATGCGTCCGGGTCGAGACGAATGTGCGGACCTCGAGACCGGCGACGGTCCGTACCAGAATGGTGTCGGTGCGCTGGGAGGCCGTTCGATAGCCCGTTCCATACCGGTAGCGAAGGGGGTACTTGGGATCGTCGAACCTCTCGGCGTAAACATCGACTTGATCCGCGGCGTTGTCGGTGCTCACCCAGCCGAGGGATCCGTTGTGGCCCACATACGGGAACGGGAATCCGAATCGGGCATATCCCGAGAAATCCCACCCTTCATCACTCCGGAGATGGCCCTCGTAGACCTGTCCAGATCCGAATAGCGGAAGGTGGGGATTGATGAAGAGGAGTGGATAACCGCTGGCGCTCTTTCCGGGCCCGACGACCCACCCATTGGACCCGATGCTTCCCGACAGGAGCGCAAAGGCGGTGGGTCGGGACGGCCATGCCATGGTCGGACCGGCAGCCGCAGTTCGGAGGGGCACGGACTCGAGCGCCGGATCGAAGGCAAAGCCCATCTGATAGTAGTTGTAGCGGATGAACGCGAGCGGATACCAGGGCTCGATCCGGACGAGGAGCCGTGGCCGCACCTCGGGGTGGGTCGCCAGATAGTAGTTCACGCCATTGGCGAACGCCTCGCAGAGCTCCCGCATCCGCCGGTTCATTCGCCGGTACTCCGCCTCTGCCAGCCGGGGAATACCCAAGGCGCGGTTGAGGCGGTCCGAGGCGAGGGTCGAGTCTCCGCGCAGCTCGGAGCTCCGGCCGAGCGCGAGGATGAAGTTCTCCTCTAAGCGCCAGAAAAAATCCTCCGCTTGGGCGTAGGCAAAGCCGAAGACCGCGCCGGCATCGGTCCGGGCAAAGACGTGGGGTACCCCGAATTCGTCCCGATGGATGGTGACCGACTTGGCGATAGCCGCCCATGGCGAGGATGGCTGGGCTCCGAGTCCGGTGGGGGCGGGGAGGAGAAGCCCCAGGATGGCGAGTAGCCCCCCCGCGATACGGGGACGAATGGTCCGGTTGCTCTCAGGTCTTTGAGAAATCATGACATCCAAAATAAGGCCGGGAACGATTTTTCGCTCCGGCTAGATCGTTAGGCCGTCGGTCTGCATTTTTCTGATCACTCGGCATGCTTCGCGCAAAAATGGTGTGGTCAAGCGGTGATTTGACCCACATTTTGCCTTGCAACGCTTCCCTTCCCTCACGACCTTCGCACAGAGACTCACCCACGCGACCCGATGCCACTTCTGCTCCGTACCTTCGGCACGTTGGAGCTCCTCGACGAGAGCGGGACGCCGTTGCTCGGCGCGGCCGCCCAGCGGTTGCCGCTGCTGATCCTGGCCCTGGCCGCTCTTCATCCGGAGGGGATGCCGCGTGAACGTCTTCTCAAGGCACTCTGGCCGGGGGTGGCCAAAGTCCGCGCCCGGGCGGTGCTCAAGCAACATCTGTACGCCCTCCGTCGAGATACGGGCCGACCGCTGCTGGTCGGGGGCACGCCGCGGCTCAAGGCCGACCTCGGCGAGGTCCGGGTGGACGCCTGGGAGTTTACCGGGCACATCCGTCACGGCAGGATCGGCGAGGCAATCGACCTTCTCCGGGGCGACCTGCTGGAGGCGCTCTCGCCCGAGGATGGTTCCGAGCTTGCCCACCTCCTGGGCGAGGTGCGGGAGCGTTTCGCGTCCGACATGGCAATGGTCCAAGA